>JAFGIB010000354.1 GCA_016929805.1 Deltaproteobacteria bacterium
ACGACAACGGACGTACGGTATTATCGCAAGCATTTTATTCGTGGAATGATGGTTTTTCCGCATAACAATTCGTGGTTGGGTTACGGTCTTGCGGGGGAAAAGCCCCCGTGCTACGAGGTTTTTCGCTGTTATTTATGGTTAACGCCTATGCCCCTGAACGGTTACCCGGTAACCGCCTACAAGCTTATCAACCCTTTGAGCCATAGCCGTTTTCAAATCTCACTCCTGCCTTCTGAAGGTCGTAGCCAAGACGCCGACCTGAAGAATAATATCCTCCCCTACTTGTTGCGGTTTGCTAAGGGTAACGTTTTCCATATTAACCGCCCGTTCCAGGAGACTGACGTTGTAAAAGAACTTGGCGAGTTGATGGTACTTACCGGAAAGACCGAGCTCAACCGGAACCTTAGTAAAAAACTCCTCTTTAATTTCGGGTTTTGGTTGAACCTCTTCGACCTGTAATCCGCTCAATTCGGTCAGCCGGTCCAGGTCGCCGAGAAAGGCGGCGATTTCTGACTTGGCGGGAAGCACTCTCAGGTATTGTCTATCGAGCGATTCACGGCTCGCCAATTCCTCTCTCAGCGCTAGATAGGTTTGTTGGCGAACCTGCGCCTCTCTTAGCGTAGCTTGAAGCCTTTGCGTATCGGCGCGCGCTTGATCGATTTCTCCCGCGAGGTTCATTTGAATCGTCAGGTAATAAACGGCGGAGATAACGCTAACTATAAGGACCAGAAGCAATAGCCGCATTCCCAACGAAAGTGTGGCGAAGTTGCCTTGAAAGGATAGTCCCGCCATTTAGTACCTCACGTCGCAGGTAAGCGAAAAACTCACCACGGGTTGTTTGGTATCCGGATCCGGTACGGCCTTTGTACTTTGTAGCGCGACCGCCTGAAAAACCTCTGAAAGAGCCAATCGTCTTAAAAACTCCGCGACGTCCTCGTTGGTTTTACCGAGACCTTCGATCTCGCAGTGACGATCCTTCTCTTTAAACAAAGTGAGCCACAGGCGGCGAATATCCCACGACGCGTTGTATCCAGCCAACGGATTGTCCTGTCGCAGCTTCTCAAGACGCTGTTCCTCGATACTCGGTCCGCCCCCGGGGCTGAGAATTCTCGACAGCTCCATCAGAACCCGCGTCGGTCCCGAGCGCGCGGACTGCAGGCCCTTGATCACCTCTTCAAATTTCTTGCTCTTCTCCAGCTTCGCCTTGATTTCATCGAGGTTGGTGTTCTGCTCGTCAGCTCGTTTAATCTCGGTTTGTAAAGAGATATTCGAGGCCAACTTTTCCTCGAGCTCGCTATCGTATTTCCAATAGACGACGCCACAAAGCAGGCAACAGAGCACGGCCGAGACGACATAGATCACTACCCAAGCCTGACTTCCGCCGGATAGACCGACCTCTTTCTTCTTCGCCTCGGGAAGCAGGTTGATTCGAATCATGATCCCGCTCGCTCGCGATCTTTGCGTAAAGCCAACCCGAACGCGACCACGGCTTGGGGTATACGTCCTTCAAATGCCAATGGATCCACTTTGTTGGGATCCGGTTGAGCGATCAGCAGCGGGTCTAACGGTATCACCTCGACTCCAAAACGAGCGGAAAGCGCTCGATGCAAGGCTTGCATCTTGGTGGTTCCGCCGGAGACGTAGATCTTATGGATATCGCGTTCCCCGCTGGTGGCGAGATAGAAGTCTAATGATCGCTGGATTTCACTTGTCAAGTTCTCGATACTTTCCTGAATAATCTGTTGAACGTCGTTGGTCACGACGCCCTGGGCGTTGCCGCATTTATACGCTTCAGCCTCTTCTTGACTTATCCCCAGCCGACGTTGGATTTCCTCCGTAATGGCGTTTCCCGCGCTAAGCACATCTCGAGTAAAAGCGGTTGTGCCTTCCGCTAAAATGTTTAATGTCGTTAGCGAAGCACCGATATGCAGTAAGACAACCGTGCTTTCCTGCGGCGGCGCCCCGTACGCGATTTCGTAACAGTTTTGAACCGCAAACGTATCCAGGTCCACGATTCGCGTACGCAGTTTTGCCTCTATGGTTAAGTTGATGAGATCGCCGATCTCCTCTTTTTTCGCCGCGACCAACAACACGTCCATCTGCCCCCTACTTTCGTGTTGGCACAGGATTTGATAGTCAATTTGGACATCCGCGAGATCAAACGGAATATGCTGCTCGGCCTCCCAATTTATCTGTTCCGCAAGCTCCGAAACGGTCATAACCGGCATGGTGATTTTCTTAATGATCACGCTGTGGCCGCTAATACGCAGCGCGATATCCCGCCGCCGCATCTTGTGAAAAAGCCGATTTAGGCCTTCCACGATAGCGCCCGCGTTCATGATATGGCCGTCGACCATGGTCTGCGGCGGCAGAGGATGATAGCCGAACCGCACGAGCTCGCGTGCGCCTCGGCGCTTCTCCTTAATCTCGCAGACTTTGATCGAACTGGAACCGATATCGACGCCAACCAGGTTCTTGCCTTCGGACATATGAGAGCGTCACTCCTCCTCCTCGCCAAAAACACGCACGCGATCCGCGAGGCTTAATCCAAGGGCCTCGAGAATTTTCCGTTTTGTATGCATACGGCACCCGAAACCTTTCTCTAAACGGTCGATCGTCAACACAGAGAGGTTCGCGCGACGCGCAAGCTCGGCTTTTGACATCATGCTCTCAATCCGATATTGTCTTACACGATTAGGTCTAAGCTCTTGAGATTTCTTTTTTACCGTTTTCGCTTTTTCCGTTAAGCTCGATTCTTCCAATTTCGAATTCAATTGCGTCTCGTCGACTCGCTCGCTACCCGAGCTGGGTTCGCCCGATGCCAAGTCGGAATTTGCCGAGGGCTCACTGGCTGAAACCGCCTTATCCGTGTGCGTAACATCTAACTTCATAACACCCAAAAAATAGTAAAAAAATTGGAAGTTACGAGCAAAAAAAGACTATTTCAATATCAGCTAAACGTCAAGAATTATTGAGTAACTTTCAATAAAGTTAAGTATAAATTATATACTATTTAACTGTATCTTATAGGAACTGAAAGATCTTCGAATCCTTAGCCGAAATGAACGTCACTCTTTCTCTCATTTGTCAAGGAACGACCGTAGTAACCAATGCTCCCACTTGCAGGCCAAGAGAGCAAAAAAACGGACTGACTCGGTTGCTCGTAACCGTTCAGAGGGGTACTGCTGTTTGACTACGACGGCGGCCAATTCATCCCGTAAAACCGGCTTTCGTCCTCGCGCCGGCT
>JAFGIB010000355.1 GCA_016929805.1 Deltaproteobacteria bacterium
ATCATTCCACGAATAAAACGCTTGCGATAATACCGTACGTCCGTTGTCGTCTGATCAGCGCGGGACAAGCCCGCGCGCTACGGCGTTCTCATGTTGGTCGACTAATTTTGGTTAATGCCTATGGGGGCACGGGCAGGGGCAGGTTGTTATATCAATACGACTCAAGAGCGAACCTATACGCGCGCGTTCCCAGGTTATTTCGCCACTACTTTTTGAGAAGCTACGGTGAAGCTTTGGTTGTCCGCGGTTGCGATCCGAAAGATTGACGCCTGGCACATGGGGTAATCAACGTCGGGCTGGGTTCTGACCTGCATCTGCGCCAGAGGCGGGATGGCTAGTCGCGGATTTCCCGGTCGTTGAGGATCGCTGACCAATACCTCTCGTCCCCGATCGGCGAAGGCGAACAACCGGCGTGGGTCGTGAAGCTCATAGAGCACGTCCGCTACTAAAATCAAGTCCCATTCGTCGGGCAGCTCCGAAGTAACCGCGATCGCGACCCGATTTATCAACGCGTTGAGCGAGATAAATTCTCTCGCTTGTGGATCCGTATCCACCGCCACTACCTCGCGCGCGCCTGCCCGCGCGGCCGCTATCGCAGCCACCCCCGAGCCCGCGCCGAAATCAACCACCCGTTTGCCCGAGACCTCATCGGGATGATCCAAAATGTATCTCGCAAGAGCTTGACCCGCGCCCCAACAAAACGCCCAATAGGGCGCATACCCTCCCTGCATCAGCTCTTGACAGCGCGCGTTGAGATCGACATGACCCGCGACGAGCCAGAGGCGAATCTCGGGGCACAACGCCACGGGCTGAAGCGCGAGAAATTGTCCCAGCACCTTTTGGTTTTCCGGCAACACCTGAATCGGATTCTCGGACAAGGCCTTGTAGCTTAGTCAATGGTTAGGAACGCGGCCAGTAAAAAAGGAGAGCGGGCAGGATATGAGACCGGCCCCGTACGCTTGTTTGTCGCTCAACCGGCCTCGTCGGCTCGGAGAAAATCGCAGACGGCTTCCCGAACCTTTTGCGTTTCGTTAAAATAGAAATGGTCCGCGCCTTGAATGATTACTAAACGAGCGTTTGGATTCCAGCGGGACACCAAGCGCTTGAGCTCGGCCGGCGGAGCCAGCTCGTCGTTGGAGCCGGTGATGACCAATTGGATTTTTTCATCCGGCAAAAGCGCGGAAAAATCGAGAAAAGCGACTGGAGGCGATACCAGCGTCAAACGATTCGCGTGGTTGTAACCGTCGAGGCCGATGGTGTTGATCCACGATCCAAACGAGTAACCGGCTAAATCGATGGCGGTTTTACCTAAATCGCGCAGGTAATCGAGCGCGGCTCGAACATCGGCCTTTCCCCCTTCGGCCTGGTCGTAAGAGGTCTGGTTTCTGCCTATGCCCCGAAAATTGAAGCGCAGCGTGGTGTAGTTGGCCTCGCGATAAGCATCGACTATCGCGCTGACTACGCTGTTATACATGTCTCCGCCGTACAGCGGATGAGGATGCGACACCAGCGCGGCGCGATCGCCGGGCGCCTCGTTCAATCGCGCTTCGAGCGCGCCGTTGTGAAAACGAATAACGACGTTCTTTTCCGGCATCGGTTACTGTACCTTAACGTTGCAAAAACTCCGTCGGCGTAAACCGCTTTCGCTCGCGCGGTCGGTCGCTTCGAGACGCCGACGCGTGCGTGCGATCCTATAGTTTTCTTAATTCCTTCTTTAGGATTTTACCCACCAATGATTTGGGTAGTGTCGGTAGAATGGTGATTTCCTTGGGCACGAAGAATTTCTTAAGTTTGGATTTACAATACTCCAGAAGCTCCTCCGCTGATACGCTCTGTCCCGGCTTTAACGCGGCAAAGGCTCTAATGTTCTCGCCGTATACCGTATCTTTCATACCGATTACCGCCGCCTCGGCGACGGCCGGATGCATGTACAGCACCTCTTCGATCGCTCGCGGGGAGATGTTTTCGCCACCCTTTATGATGATATCTTTCTTTCGGTCCGTAATAAAAAAATATCCATCCTTGTCCACGTAGCCGATATCACCCGTATGGAGCCAACCGTCTCGTATTACCTCGGCCGTCGCTTCCGGCTGGTTCCAATACCCCTTCATCACCATCGGCCCTCGAATCACGATCTCGCCCTCCTTGCCTTGGGGCACCTCTCGTCCATGGCCGTCGAATATCTTGATCTCCATGCCTCTCATCGGTTTGCCGATGGAACCGACCTTCTTTTGACCATCCACCGGATTGACCGTGTTGTTAGCGCACGCTTCGGTTAACCCCCATCCTTCGGCGATTTCTCCGCCGAACTTTTCTTTGAATTGCTTCCAGGTCTGTACGGACAAGGGAGCTGAGCCACAGATGTAGTATTTTACTGAACTGAGATCGTATTTCGCGTAGTCGGGATATAAAAGCATGTAGACGTACATGGTCGGTACAGCGGCAACGCTGGTGACTTTATATTTTTCAATAGCGTGGAAAAGCTGCTCCACATTAAATTGCCGCAACACGACGGTACAGCCGTTCGCGCGGAGAAACGCCGCATTCATCGTTCCGATGCCATACGAATGACAAAGTGGAAGCATCGCCATATTGACGGTATCCTGGGGATAACTGATCGTCGCTTCGAGGTTTATTGCCGTGTAATACAATCCGTAATGAGTTTGCATAACCCCTTTGGGCTTACCCGTGGTGCCCGACGTGTACACCAGGGCCGCGACTTCGTCATCCTCTGTCTCTAGCATTTCCAATTGGTCGGAATTTTCATCGATTAGCTCATAGAAAGAAATCGTACCCTCGATCGGTTGCGAAGAGACCATAATCACGTTTTTTACTCCCGGATTGTTGATTTGCGCGGCCCGTACCCGGTCGAGATACTCCGGCGCCGTGACGACGGTATTCGCCCCAGAATCCTGATAAATATAACTGATCTCCTCAGCGCCGACCTGAAAGTTTATCGGCACGTTGACGGCGCCGATCTTCCAAACCGCCTGAAAAGTCTGAAACACCTCCGGGCAGTTGGGCATTTGCACTATCACCCTGTCGCCCCGGTTAATTCCAATTTTTTTCAACGCGTTACCCAGTTTTCTGGATAGGCGGTCCATCTGAACATTGGTGTATTCTCGTCCCTCAAAAATGATGCTCACGTGCTCGTTCGACAAACTTTTCAGCGCCAGTTCTGCAATATTCATCGCGCTACCTCCTCGCCGTCTCTTCTAAAACCAGTAAAATGAACCCGTTACAGGTCCGTCACCACGGCCGTCGGTTCGGGTCGTTTTGCGGTAATAGTAACGATATTATAGATCTCCTAAGCTTATTTAGCGCATAAGGTAAGGATTCTTCTCGAATTCGTCGTCAGACGAAGACGACGGTGCGGTTTGTGGCACCGAAGATGGAATCGCATTAGCCGCGGGCGCGGCCTTACCTCCGGGATCGCCGGGTATCGAAACGTCCTGTGGGACAACCACGGCCGGATATTCCGTGCGCTCGACAGTCCGAATCCGACGAGACGACCGCCCGGACCTTCGATGATTTTCGTCCCGCGAAGAAAAATCTTCTTCGGCGGCGTTATCGATCGACTGATCGGGCTTTGCATGCGGTTCAGGCGCTTGGCCAGGTTCGCTCGATTGGCCAGTCGGAGTAGAAACCGGCGATAAATCGGGCTTCGCGATACCGGACGAGGAAACAGGCTTGCCTTTCTCGGGCTTTTCGTCTTTCAATTCTGTAATCACAATCGACGATTGTGTAGATCGATCGTAAAAGATATAAATCCCGCCGACTACGATCGTCGCGATAAGCGCGAGAAAGGCCCACAAGTATTTCCGATTTCGCAACCCGGCAGGCCAGAGGTCCGGAACCGTTGGTTGTCTGGTGCTAATTTCGCCGTCGTCCAGGTATGAACTCAAGGCCATCTTATCGGTGGGCGTAAAAGGAGGGGGGGATGACAACCACGGTAAAACCGTAACCTGTGAATGCCCATTCGTTACCGCCGTTGTTGATCGACGCTGTACCGTTCTACGAATTTCGGATCGGCGCCGTTCAAGGTCGTCACCGAATAGTTTCTCGATCCACGCGGCGAGTTGCTGTCTCGAGCCTATCATATCGTTTTCGGCCGCCGTTTTTCGCAACGCCTCCCCCATTTCGAGCGCCGAGGCGTATCGCTTTTCAGGGTCGCGCTCTAAGGCGCGTAAAACTATTTCGTCAAAACAAGCCGGCGGTTTCGCTTCCGTCACACTGGGAGGCCTCACGTCGTTATTTACAATCGCCTCAACTGTTGCGCTGTCGTTATCCGCATCGAATAACCTCTCACCGGTCAGCGCATTCCACAATATCACTCCCACCGACCAAATATCTGTCCGGCGGTCGATCAAGCGGCTGTCTTTGACCTGCTCGGGCGACATATAATCCAGTTTCCCCTTGCGCGTTCCGGGTTGAGTACTGGTGATACGGCTCTCGGCTTTCGCGATACCGAAGTCGGTAATGCGCGCGATCCCGTCGATGCCGACGAGAATATTCGACGGTGAGACGTCCCGATGAATGAGGTGTAAATCCTCCCCGTTGTCATCTTTCAAAATGTGCGCCGCGTGAAGACCCTCCAGCGTATCTAATAAAATAGAAACCGACAACTCTCGCGGCAACTTGCCGCCACTTCTCTTCCATAGCTTGGAAAAGGAAGGGCCTTCAACGTAGTCCAATACGATGTAGTGATCTTTACCGTGGGTCCCCAAGTCGACCACGGGAACCACGTTGGGATGGTGAAGTCGGGCTGCAATTCGCGCCTCATCGCGCAACATATCCACGAAGGCGGACTTCTCAGCCAGATGCTCATGTAATATCTTAATCGCGAATAAGCGATGAAATCCTGCCACACCCGCGTGCCGCGCCAGGTAAACCGATCCCATACCCCCGCGAGCCAGCGCGCCTACAAGCTCATAGCGTCCGAGGAACCTCGACCTTTTCAGAAGCTCATTGTTATGTAAATCCGCCGTCCTCATCAAAAGGTGCCTTTGACCTCCAGCACGCCGCTATTCAAGTCAATGCCGACATCAGCCTTAAAATCGCTCCGTGAATCCGCTTCTCTAGTACTATCCCACTCGGTAAAGATAGCGAGAACACAAGTCACTACGCCCGCCGCCGCGGTTATGCCGATAAGAATGTTGGTACGTTCCTCTTTCTCGAGCCCCGATTCGTAGACTTCCTGAGTCTCGTTTGTCTTGTATTCATCGTGTAGATCGAGTACATCCAAGCCAGACCAAATAGTGGCGGCGCCGGCGCCGAGCGTAACAGCAGCACCTGATAAAAAGTACCAAATCGATAACCCCTCGCCATCGGTTTCGCTCGAATCGACACGCGTGTCGGCCGTGCTCGCGTTCACTTCCGTCGATACCGCCGCGCGCTGATCATTTTGCACGGTTTCCGGCGAATAAATAAAATAAAGCGAACCTCGTTTTCCGGCTTCCGCATTGACAAACTGCGGATCGCTCTGCTTACTATCGAACGAGGCGATTATCTCGTGTGTGCCCGGCTCGACATAAATCACATGGCGTTTGTCCGGTTCTATGGCGGCCGCCGCATCGTCGACCAATAGGGTGCAGACCTGGGGTTTGCACTCTATCTCAAAGCGCATCAGGGTCTGTTTGGCAAGCAGCAAAACGGCATTCGCCAGCTCTTGAGACTTTGTATCGTAGGGGTAACGCTTTCGAAGAGACTCGGAGTGAATCGCAGCGGTGACGAGCTGGCCGGCCGCTTTTCTCGATCGAACGGCACTACGCAACGCCTCCGGAGACGGGGCAAGGCTATCGGCCAACTCAAAGAGCTCTGCGGCCATCGCGTGGTCTCCCATCAACTCAGCTTTTTGCGCGCGCGAAAACGCTCTCGCGGCCCCCGTGACATCCTGCGCTGAAGCGAACTCGGCAAACAAAAAGACCGATAAAGCCATTATAACCGCGAACCAATAGGAGACGAAACCCTTGTCTAGCTGCTTTGCTAATAGATGAAAGTTTCTCAAATAATAGTTGTTCACTGCATCTCCTTGCGTCTCTGACCTTTCCCCTAAAACAGAAAGGCGGTTTTATTCCGCTGAGGTGCACACCCCGGTTTTGCTAGACTCGGACCTCGGAGGTCAGGACGAATTGCGGAATTCGTAATCTCCCCTAAATCGCTTGCTGTGTTCGTCACTTGTCTCACATCGAAATCGATCTCGATAATTATAGCGCTAAATAAAACTTCAGGAAATACCTCGTCTATTGTGGACGGACGATAATTCCAGCACGCGAGCTGTAGTATGTCTGTAGAGGTAGACATATCAAATCAGATATTCGGTTCGTTCAGCTTACCGTCGTATTTACTGATTTTCATACTATCGCTAAATCCACCTCGATAGAAATCTCAGTTTCAGTCCTGTTCGCCGAAGCCCCAAAGCTCGCCTATTCAGTTGCTCCCGCCGCTATCTCGTAAAAACACTTCTACAATAACACAGTGTGCAATCCTTAAGAAAACAAAGATCTCGTCTTGTTCATAGAACACGGAACCCAATTGTGATTCGGCTCGGACTGCTAAAAACAATGCCGATGATCGGCCGTCGCTTAGCGTCTTTCGTTCTCGAATGCTCATTAGATTCATGACCATATTACATTATTACTAAAATATTATGCTCAGACAGTAATGGATCAAACACAATAAAAAAACTCCTTTGCGAATGGGGATTTCCGGTCCGCGATGGCGAACAATGTCGCCGCCCGGCCCGGTGAACGGAGCGATCGACGAATTCGAAGATCGAACTCTTACAGCTACACACCGATACCGGCAAGGCGATTGATGACAAAACCTCTGCCAGTCGCGCTAAAAGGTTTCTATCTTCTATCGAGACGACGATATCAACTCCTCAACCGATAATACACTATCTGTATCAGATCCTCGAAATAGCGCCGCTATTGCTGCGGTTCCGCTCAGTCGTCGATAAAAACATTTGCCTCCGAGCTGAGCATTAAAAATGGGAAGTCATTTCGCGCGAGCCCTAACGTCGATAGATTCCGCTATCGAAACGTACGCTGGATTGCGGTATGCCGCGGATTTTCGCATTGAGCTTGAGCGTCCTCGGCAGAAGAAGACTTTATCGGTTATAGGGGCGTCTGAAGAATAACTACCCGAGACTAGGCAACGAAGCTAAAGCCGGCTATTTTAGATACATTGCGGTAGACTACGGCGATGGCGCTGAAAAGCACAGAGTCGGCGGGAGGCGTTACCGCGATACTCGGTCCGACCAACACCGGTAAAACCCACCGGGCAATCGAGCGCATGTTAGAGTGGCCGAGCGGAATGATCGGTTTGCCTTTGCGGCTGCTGGCGCGCGAGCTTTACGACCGGGTGACGACTCGCGTGGGTGAAAACCGCGTTGCCTTAGTCACGGGCGAGGAAAAGAGAATCCCGCGTCGTCCAGACTACTGGTTGTGCACGGTAGAAGCCATGCCGCTGGATCTCGAGGTTGACTTTCTCGCGGTTGACGAGATCCAACTGGCGACGCACGCCGAACGCGGCCACGTCTTTACCGATCGCTTGCTCCACGCCCGCGGCAGTAAAGAGACCTGGTTTTTAGGTTCCGACAGCATGCGCCGAATCATCGAACAGCTTGTGCCGACCGCGCGGTTTAAGCGTTACCCGCGTTTTTCCGAGCTGCGAGACAAGGGCCGTTCGACCATCAGCGCGCTGACGCCGCGAAGCGCGATCATCGCTTTTTCGGCCGCCCGCGTCTATCAGATCGCCGAACGCATCCGGCAAAAGAAAGGGGGAGCGGCTATCGTCCTCGGCTCGCTCTCACCGCGAGCGCGAAACGCGCAGGTAGCGCTCTATCAAGCGGGAGAGGTCGACTATCTGGTCGCCACGGACGCCATCGGCATGGGGCTCAACATGGACATCGACCACGTCGCGTTTTCCGAGCTTAAAAAATTCGACGGCCGCGAGACCCGCTTTCTCGAACCTTTGGAGATCGGGCAAATCGCGGGACGAGCCGGACGCTATCTAAACGACGGAACGTTCGGGACGTTGGCGCCGCTGCCCGAGCTGCCAAAATCCGTGGTTCGCGCGATCGAAACCCACCGTTTTACCCAGCAACGCCGTCTGATCTGGCGCAACCATGACCTGGATATGTCATCGCTCGCGTCTCTGATCGCATCGTTGAAACAGCGTCCGCGTCTACCTCAACTTCAAGCGCTCGAGCAAGCCGATGACTTTTCCGCTTTGCTTTATCTAGTTGAGCTCGCGGAAATACGCAAACGCGCCTCCGATCCGCAGCGCATCGCGCTGCTTTGGGACGTCTGTCGAATACCGGACTATAGCAAAATTATGCTGGAGCACCACGGCAAGCTGCTCGCCGACATCTATCTGCAACTGACCGGTCCCTCTGAACGCTTGGATCCCGAATGGATGGAAAGCTCGATAGTGAGAATAGATAATATAGATGGTTCGATCGACAGCCTGTTGATGCGCATCGAGCAGATTCGAACCTGGACTTATATCAGCTACCACAGCGGTTGGGTTCGCGAAGCGAAAAGCTGGCAGGAGAGAACGCTCAAAATCGAAGAACGGCTGAGTGACGCGCTTCACCAACGGCTGGTCGAGCGCTTTGTGGAAAAGAGCGGCGCCCGAACGGCGCGGGTGGGAAGGCGAACGCGCCGCCGATACGCCCATAGCGGGGAGCAGAGCCTGCTCGTCGACAGTCCGTTTCAAAAGCTGCGGCAGGTCCAGCTAAAGCTCAGTCCGGCCCCGATCGCCGAGCAAACAGCGGATGTAAGTTGGATTCAGCCCTTGGTCGATGCCCCTTTTTCTCAATTTCGGCTGAATGACACGGGACGAATCGTCGCGCTTGAAAAAACCTTGGCCCAGCTTACTCGGGGTACGGATCTCTTACACCCTCAGCTCAAGCTGTTGCTCGCGGACGAAGTGGGGCCCGGCGCGAGAATGCAGCTTGAACGTCGGTTGGTCGCTTGGACCAGAGACCTGGTGGAAGACCTCTTATCGCCCCTGCGGCACGAATCGCTACGGCGGCTCTCGGCGGCGGGCAAAGGCCTGATCTATCAACTCGAGCAACAACTCGGAACCGTATTGACCAAAAGCGCCCGCGGACAAATACAATATCTAACCGAACAAGACCGAAGGCTCTTATCCGATGTGGACTGCCATTTGGGTAAGCGAGTCGTCTACCTCGGCCGTTTGCTCAAACCCGCTCGAGTCCGTCAGCGTATCGCATTGTGCTCTGTCTATCTCGGTCAAGCGAGCCTCGCGGCCGGATTCGCCAAAAACACGGTTAGTCTTCAACGCCTGCCTAAGATCTCGGAGCAAACCTATCTGACCATCGGTTTTCCAGTATTTGGATCGCGGGCTATTCGCGCTGATATTGTCGAACGAATCGATAAACGGCTCTATCGAGAAGCCGAGAACGGCCCTTTCGAACCGCCGGTAGAGTTGTCGAATTGGCTGGGTTGCTCGCAAGCCAAGCTCGCGGGAGTAGTTCAGGCGTTTGGTTTTCAGCCCACGTCGTACGGCCGGTTCGAAAAAAGACGGTAACCGTACACGGGCGTATTGCCATTTGGTAATGACGCTACACCTTAACGTTGCTAACCGCGATCCCTAACCACACTCACAAACGATTCCGAGGAGAAGAGCAAATGGCGACCAAAGAAGGGCTTGTACAACTCGTGCTCGAAAATTGCCAAGAAGAAGGGGGTAAGAAGCGGATGAGCTGCGAAGCGGCGTTCGAACTGGCCAAGCAGCACCAGATAGAGATAGCGGCGATAGGTAAGGTTTGCGATGAGCTGAAGATTAAAATCGTCAAGTGCCAACTGGGTTGTTTTGGAGGGTAAAAAGTACGAACCAGCTATTTTCCGGAGTCTCTTACCCCCCCCCCACCTGCCTGACGAATATCCATTGTAGGCGCGCTGTCGACCGGCGAACCGGGTGTCCGAAATTGTCACAATGGGCTATATGAATTTTGAAAATTTGCTGGTACTCTAGCAAATTGAGTGCTCGATGAAGTCGTTTTGTGAAAATCTCATCGCCCTAATCGCTGTAACCATCGTGGTTTCGGGATGTAAGGAAATCCCTGCGGTCGATCGCTGCCTGGAAGGCGCTGAGATCAATTGTACCTGCGACAACGGAAAAAAGGGACGTAGCAGGTGCGTCGACGGGGTTTTTGAGGACTGTGATTGCCAGCCGGATACGGCGTATGAAGATGTAGAAAAAAACGACAGTCGGAAAATTACGGATTCCGGCGATCGCGCTAACAAAGATAGCAACGGTTCGGGATCTCAATTCGAAGACGCGGGCGCGAGAATCGATGCAACGGAGCCCCCGGACGCTGAAGAGAACTCCGACGCCGCCAAAGCCAACATGGACGCTGACACGACCGAAGATGCGACTTTTCCTAAAACAGAAGAAGATTCCGGACGCGACGGTGAAGAGCCGGATATGGGAATCGACTCCGATACAACCCGAGTTTATGGGCAATGCGATCAGGATGAATGCGGCGACGACCTTGAGTGCGTCGTGCTTAGCGGCGGGAGAGGCAGCTATTGTTCGATCCCGTGCGAGGAAACCGAGCAATGTCCCGATCCCGTGAGCGGCACAGCGGAGAAACGATGTTCCACCGAAAACGGTCGCTGTAGGCTCAATTGTGCGAACGGGGATTGCCCGGAAGCGATGCGATGCATTCAAACCGGACTTCGATACACCTGCGCTTATGAGACCCCGACCAGCGTTTACGGACCGTGCATCGAAGATCAGTGCAGCGAAGGCCAGCAGTGCGTCGAGGTTACCAGCGGTGCCGGAAGCTTTTGTTCTATTTCATGCGAACAGACCGAGCAATGTCCTGAGCCGGCCGAAGGCACGGCGGTAAAACGATGTAGTACTGAAAACAATATGTGCCGAATCAATTGCTCGGAAGGCGATTGCCCAGAAGGCATGGAGTGCGTTCTGTCGAATACGCGCAATACCTGCGTCTGGCAATGAACGGCTACGGCGTTTTTTTCGCGTCCTTTAAGAACTTGGACAACCCGACGTCCGTCAGCGGATGGCTTAAAAGCTGGAGTATGACTTTATAGGGGATGGTGCAAACATCCGCTCCCAACTCCGCGCAGCGCACCAGATGCACCGGATGGCGAATACTGGCGGCCAATACCTCCGTCGAATACTCATAGTTGCGATAGATGGTTACTATTTGCGAGATCAATTCCAGACCGTCGCCTCCGACGTCGTCGATCCGGCCGAGAAACGGGCTGATATATCGGGCGCCCGCTTTTGCCGCGAGCAGGGCCTGTGGAGCGCTGAAGCACAACGTCGCATTCGCACGAATACCCTCGCTAATAAGGCTTTTTATAGCCCTTAGCCCCTCGGCGATGAGCGGCACTTTAATCACAACATTGGGGTGAATAGCGGCAAGCTCCCTCGCCTCCCGTATCATACCCTGCGCGTCGGTGGCGATCACCTCCGCGCTAATCGGGCCGTCTACGATCTCGCAGATCTCCCGAATCACGGCCGCCAGCGGTCTTCCCGTTTTGGCGACCAAACTCGGATTCGTGGTGACCCCGTCCACGACTCCGAGAGATACGGCATCTCTTATCTCGGTGACATCAGCAGAATCAATAAATATCTTCATAATATACCGTTTATCCCGTTATTCGGCTCATCGCGGGCTCGCGGCGGGGCCGGCGGCCGATTCGAAAATAGGAACTCTATATATATTCTTAAAAAACGTAAAACAAGCCGGAATTTGAGGCCTGCGGCGGCGGCCTTCGGCTGCGTTTTTTGCCGCTTTCTTTCGCCTCTACAACGACCTCGCCTTTTTCGATCTTCTCCTTAACCTGCCGCTGGATTTGTTCGAGACACTTTTCTTTCTCAAACCTCGAGGTCCTTCCAGCTTCTTCGATCGCATCCACCAACAAGCTGTCGATTTCCCTCAACGCTTTATAGCGGCACCACTGCATGAAGTTCGCACCGTCGGAGAGATACCTAAGCAGCGCGACCTGACGCGCGCCCATACCTTCGATATCGTGTTCCGTCATATCTTCTATCGACGTGACCTCCGACGAATTCTCTCCGACCTGTTTGTCCGCAGCTCGATAACCCCACTTTCGAATGCCGGTTATTCTCCCCTCTTCATCGCGCTTAAAAAAGGTCAGAATGACGCCCCGATCGCTGTATCCTTCGGAAAGTTCGTAATCGATATTGGCCAAGCCGCTTTGGGTTCGCGCGGAAAAAGTTATCCAAGGTATTTTAGTCGTCGGATGGTCGAACTTCTTGCGTTCACAATGGCCGATAATCATTAGAAAGGTCGCTTGTCTGTCAGAAAAGCGTTTTTCGGATATTCCCAAGAATTCCCCGCCGAAGCCGGCCGGACCTCCGCATTCTACGAATTTCTTCACCGATACGGGCTTAGCGAACGCTTTGTTGTCCGAGAACCATCGATTGATCTCTAAGAACGCCTCTCCCAAAGCTTCCCACATCTTCATGCGAAACGCGTGCGAGTAGGGAATGTCGTCGAGATTTTCGAAAAATCCGCGGATATCTTTCTGCATTTTTTCCAAAGCACGAATGCCGCGTCGATTCTTATATTGGACCTCAATCACCCTGCGGGTGAAATCGAGCGGCAGCAAATTATGAAGGTGAATGTTACCTAATATATCGATGAAAAAAAGCCGAAAGTTCTTGAGATCCCATAACGTACGCCGGATCACGTCCGGGTCTTCCATATAGTTATTGAAATTCACTTCTCGATACGCGATCGGTCGGATATCAAGGCCTTTTTCAGCATTTAATGAGTATATTTGGAGGTTTCGCTCCTCAACCCGCGTGCGCACAAAAGCGAGCGTGCGCGAAAAAATATCCGGCAGCTCGTGTTGGTCCTTAAAGCGGTAGCCCGGCTCGTCCTTATGAAGCTCATTGTCTCTTCTGATTTCCGCATTTAACTTCTTCAGTCTCCGCATTTCTTGATCAACGCTGGCGCGATATGACGCCACGTCGATTTTCGACAGCAGCGGTAAATCATATAACCGTAGAACGCTATTGACTCGATTGATCTCGGCATTAACCCTGCGTTGATTGATTTGGTCCAGCTCGATCGTTCCCCATCCGGCATGTTCCATGGCTTCTATCGCCCAATAGCCTATACCCTCCCCTTTCTCCATCGAAACACCCGGGACGAGGTGAACCCCTAAAACCGATATAATCCGCCAGAAATCGTGATTGCCGATAATGGGCTTGGCCTTACCCTCGTCCCTCAACCATTTTACCAGTTCAAAAACGCCCTCAGGGTCCTCTCCTCGGTCGTATTTGTCGCTCAGTCCCGCGAATCGTATCGGCAGCTTATCGACGTGAATGCCTCTTTCCCTCAACGCTTGTTTCAATTCGTCGAGGTCGGATACGCGCTCGTAGATATTGGCTTCCAGCCCCATGGCGAAACCGATCAGAGCGAGCGTTCGCCTGGCTCCGCCGTGTAAATCTTGAAGCGCGACGTGGGTGGTAAGTTCGCCGGTACCCGGTTGTTGTAGCTCTTTTTCGATCTCCTCCACCAACCAGAGAAGCTCCGAAATACGCCGCTCTCCAAAGGGAAACACGTCGAACAACAACGCGTTAAGCGTGAACCGAATGGTCTGATTGTCTTCAATTGAATAGCGACTTTCGAATATGGAGAGCTGTTCCGCCAAGAAATGATAGGTCTGCGCGGGAATAAAATGGACCGGCTCTTCCGGAGGTAACCGGTGGCCGTAACTCGGCCGTGTCAATTCGGAATAAACGGATTCGACCGCCACCAGCGCTTGCTTGCACTCGGCTTTGCGCAACACGAATCGGCATAGCTGCATACGTTCGCATAACGGAAGCCGGTAGAGTCTAGCGTTGTGATATTCGCTGACCAGCTTACCTCTTAACTTTTTCATAATAGCAGCGCGATCGCGCTCATCGGAATTTTGGCTCAACCATTGAACGATACGCTTTTGGATCTCCTGTATTTCAGAAGCTTGAGGACGTCGACTGGTGTTAAAATCCCCGCTAATCTTCTTGAATGATCCCTCGGGCTCGAATTCAATAATCACGCCGTCTTGATTATGGACGACCGCGCAAACCTTAAGCTCTCTACGAAGTCGATCGACCACGCGATCGGGCCGAAAGATCTCAAACCCAATCGATTCTCCGCTTTCCCACAGCTCCTTCGTCTTGAAATACCTTTTCAACGCCGCATGTTCCGGCTCAAACAAGGTGCGATTGGAATTGACCAATTCAACCGCGGCCTGATCAAACCCCGGACTAACCCAAAACAGCAATTTATCTCGTACGAACGCCCCTTTTTCCTTCCTCAGCACCACCAGCTCGACCTTGACGACCTCTTGATAATAGTCCTGAGTTTCTCCAATCAGCAGATATCCGCCTTCTTTGATTTGGCGGCACATCGTCGCGAGGTACTGGTCGATTTCGTCCTTTTCGTAATGTAATAGAACGTTAAAGGATATCCCCACGTCGACTGTTACCCCGATGCCAAGCTCGAAGGACGCGTTTCCGACGAATTCCATCCCCTGTTTAATAAATTTATCCAAGGGATCTCGAATCAGCTTATATTCCGTCGCCTTCTTCCGAATTTCAGCGTCGAATTTCTTCCTTTTAGAAAGCTTAGAGAGCAGAAGCCGATGATAATAATCCCTTTGGCTGATAATTGCCTGTCGCTCTTGATCCCCTCTGGCGGTTAAAAGCACGGACGGGGCAAGCGCGTCCTGACAATCGACAAGATTTCCGAGCTCCGATTGGAACGCGATCAATTTTTTTTCGATATCAAATACCAACGTCCGGTTGATCCCTTGGCCGTCTAATACGTAATAAGGGTATAACTGGTCGAGCGCGACGATTCGGATATCCCTTTGGCCGTCGGGGTCGATGACTTGTTTTACTTCCGTCAAGCAGACAGGAACGAATTCTTTATAGTCGTACCCGCAGCCGAAGTCGACGACAGTCACGCCTCGTCTTCGGCCGATAATCCGAGACAGGTCTTCAATTAATGCGTTATACCTGCCGCGGTAGGTCGTCAGATTCGTTGAACGGCTCTTTAGTCGTCCAAATCCCTTTAAATTTTCGGTTCGAAACCGCGACTGTGTATCAATTCCCCACATCGCTGAACGCGTCGCTCGGGTGGCTGTCTCTCCCATGGGAATGACTCCTTTCGCTTCGTTCTACAGGGGTTTTACAGTCCAAGCTGTACAATCTTCTATGTTCACTCGCTCGTAGCGCGGATGGTAAAAAGCAGACCCTTAAACGGGAAACGCTGGTTCTTTTTTCAGCAATAAACATCCAACCTGATGTCTCCTAGAGTTTGAATCCCTTTCGCTCTTTTTATGGCAGGTCTTGCGCTGCTTGTCTGGCTCGTGCGGACGACTGTAACGCCCATTCGCGACCAAACTATAACCGCTTCGCTCCTTTCGTTGCTTTCGAGCAATGCCGCAGTCTCGTACGCGTAAAAAATCTAAGCAAAACAACTAGCGATGTCGGGATTTGGACGCAAATTACGCGAGCTATCCATCCCTACTACACATCATTATACTTAATACGCAAAGATAGTAAATCGGAAACACAACGGGACCGTGAATATCGATCTCGTTTGTCAGCTACAGCGGCTCGTTGTAACGGAACATCGATCGGAGGTTTCTTTATGGACCAGAAAGAGATGCGCATTTTATGGGCAGCGGCCTTTATATTGATTGCTAAGAAAAGGTGAGGACAGGACTCCAAAAAGCGCTTTACCTAAAAAAATAAGGCAAGTCTTTAGAAGTCATCGGCAAAAATATTGGAAAAGACCGAAAGACCAGCAGTCTCTCTGCCAACAATAAGCATCCTGTTTCGCTCGAAGTCGCGTCGTTCGCGCCGGCTCGTATCTATTCGCATTCAAGATCATCGCGCGTCTAATTTGAACGAATGACGACGCGTCTCTAGATGCAACGCAGGTAAATTCCCATAACGCGAGGCCTTGCCCGCCGAATAACCCTAACGGCGAGAAAAAAAACTTGGCGTCAATCCGTTCGCTCATCGGAAACGACCGGACTCGGGCTGAGGTCTATCTGATATAGTCCCAATTTACGTTGGGTACGACTTCTAGATGTATATGATCGGCGTGAGCTCGATCATAATGAGGCGTGAGAATCACCTGAAACAACTTTCGCGCGCCCGCTTCGCAAACAGCCCGTCTCATTAATTGAGCAGGGACCGGCTCATCATATTGCATCGCGCAAGGGTCGCCGCCCCTCTCGCGTTCGATCCAATCATCTTTGACGTCTACTATTCTATGCTCTCCCAGGGTAAAGCTACGAATATCGACCGCCAGCCCGTGGGCGTGTCCGCTGACCTTCGAGCTTCCTCCGACCCGGGCGTTGCGACGATAGATCGACGCGTACTCGACGGCTGTAAAGCCATAGGCAGACAAAATTTCTACCCAGCGCACCATGGCCGCGGCTAAGCGGCAATCCAGGTATCCATTATTTATGCGATGATTGCGCGGCTTGATGCGAAATCCGTTTATCGTTTGCGTAAGTTGAATTGGCAGGTAAATGCCCGAGGCTTTTCTTTTAGAAACCACCGTAAAGGCAACTTTGTGACGCTTCAAAAATTGATAACATGTATTTCGATCGGGTCTACGAGCGGAGGCGCCTGCTTCGGGTAGCGACGCTCTGAGTCCTCGCTTACTCGATATTCCGCGATACGACAAAAGGTCGCTCAAACGAATGGTTGCGGCCTTTGAAGACGGGGTCTCCGGCCTTCTAACCCCGGCGCCGCATGCAGACAATAACGCGCAACACAAAGATAAAACAAAAAAAGAACGGGTCTGCTTCCGATTCCGCCAATCCAATGCCACTACCCTTCTGTATAGATCATCGCTCCAACAGCGGCGCTTCTTTTCACAACCGTAACTCGACTCGTTTCGATATCAAAAAAAGTTGCATCTCATCATCGTACGCGTCAAAGGACGGTATATAAGAGACGAAAAAGCCTCGCGTCGCGGTTTGGGTTTGAGGCAACCAAATAGCTCCCTTATTCACCTTAACGTTGCAAAAAATCCGTCGGCGTAAAACGCTTCGCTCGCGAAAAATAGCGCGAAATAGGGGTGTGCTCACTATTATTAGACCGCAGCTCAGCGCGCCCTAAGCGAGATCCGATCGTGGATGGCTTTGACCAAAAAAGAAAACCCTGGTGATTTCAACGCGATTGCGTGAACCGTGCCAAAAGAGATGCAAGCGTCTCCTTTCGAGTCCTCGTTGCAGGACGGTGAGGAAAAAGCACGGGCACGGGCATGTTTATTTAGGAAATCGACCAACTCGAATCTAAATTCGCTCGATGAATTCCTTCCCCAGTAATCCCTCGGGACGTATCAATAAAACGATAATAATAATTAGAAACGCCAAGGCGTTTTTAAACGCCACCGAGATAAAACCGCCCGCGAGCGCCTCGGCTACGCCTAATAATATGCCTCCTACCATCGCGCCCGGCAAGCTATTGAGCCCACCCAAAACAGCCGCCGCGAAACCCTTAAAAAAGGGTTCGAGCATGTAAAAGGGATCGATCAGCAAAGCCGTCGCTAAAAAAAGCCCCGCCACCACCCCAAAGGCCGCGGCTAAGCTCCAGGATAAAGCTAATATCCGCCGAGTCGGAATGCCCAGTGTTTGCGCGGCGGGCAGGTTTTCCGAGGTCGCCTGCATCGCGAGACCGAGACGGGTTTTTTTCACCAGAAAGAAACAGGATAAAGAGCCTACGACGCCCACGACCAGGGCCCCCAAACCCAACTGGCTGATAACGACGTCGCCCAATCGGTAAACCTGACTTTCCGATAAAGGAAAAGGAAAGGTCTGCGGCTCGGTATCGCAAAAGGAGAGAATCAAACCCTGCAAGACCAGCGCGAAACCCAAGGTGAGAGCCACTTGCCCCAAATGGGTGGCCTGCCGGCGCTGAGCCGGAATAATGACACACCAATAAAACAGGAGCGAAAGCAACGCTCCGACTAAAACCGCGGCGGCAAACGCCAGCCACCAAGGGTAGTTTTGCCCCGATAGCAGAAACGCGACATAACAGCTTACCGTCGTAACCTCGCCGTGCGCGAAATTCAGAATGCGATTGGCTCGATAAACGAGCACCACACCTAAAGCGACCAGTGCATAAAGGCTTCCCAAGGATATTCCGGTCATAACGTATTGTAACGCTCGTTCCATCTCCAACCTCGGTTTTCAGCTCGTTTCATCCGGCTTCTATACCTATCAATAGACCTCTCTGCTAGCGGAACGGCCACTGGCGGAAATAGGCTCGGGTCTTCGCCCAGCAACCGGCCAATCCCCCGGGCTCGAAAAGGAGAACCAATATGACGGCGGTTCCGAATAACGCCGGCACGGCCTGTTTAAGACCGCTGAAAACAAACGGCACCACCACCACGAAAGCGGCCCCCAGCATCGCGCCTTCTACCGAAGCTAAACCGCCCACTATTCCGGCGACGAGAAAGGTTATGGTTTCGGAAAAGGTGAACATGTTCGGTTCCAGGTATCCCAACAAGAGCGCGTACAGCCCCGCTTGAACGCCCAGGTAAAAGGAACTGACGGCGAAGACCAGAAGCTTATAACGGGCGAGATCGACTCCCATGATCTCCGCGGCGATATCGTTGTCCCGTATGGCAACGAACGCCCTGCCGAGATACGACGATACGATATTATAGGTCGCCAAGGTAAAAAGCAGCGCGACCCCGAAATTGAGATAGTAGGAGAGATTCACCGAGGAAAGACCCCATAGGGGAGACAACTTGGTCACCGCCAGGCCCATGCGGCCTCCCGATAATAACGTTGAGTTGACAAAAATCTGGTATACGGCGATCCCGAATCCCAAAGTGGCCACGGCTAGATATGGGCCTTTTAGCCGCAGCGACGGAAACCCCACGACTACCCCGAACAAAGCCGTGATCAGCCCCGCCGCCGGCAGAGCCAACGGCCAGGGAACTCCCATCCGAGACAGGTGCCCGAAGCTGTAGGCGCCTACGCATAAAAAGCCCGCCTGACCGAATGAGATTTGCCCCGTATATCCGATAAGCAGGTTTTGGCCTTGTACGCCGATGGTGTACATCGCGACCAATGTGGCCAAGTAAACCGCGTGTTCCGATGCAAACCAGGGCAGCATCGCGAGCGTTACGATAACGCCCATCACCCAAACCTTGGTCCAGGTCTTGCGCATCAGTTGCAGGTCTTGCGCGTAGCTTTCGATCAGGTCCATATGTCGCTCGATCCCGAGTACATCGATTCGATTAAGCTCGCGTAGGTTTGCTCGACCGCGCGCCGTTTGACTTTTTGAGTCGGCGTGACGTCGCCCTCCTCAGCGTAGAAACGCCGGGGGATTAGCCGAAACTTCTTGATGCTCTCCACGCGAGCCACTGTTTTATTCGCTTTATCCACCTCCTTGAAAATCAGCCGTTCGATTTCCGGTCGTTGGGTGAGATCGGCGAAGGTGGTGAAAGAAATCCCGTGATCTTGAGCGTACTTGGTCACGTTTTCCTCGTCGATTAAGATCAAAGCCGTCAGATACTTGCGGCGATCGCCTATGACCACCGCGTCTTGAATATAAGGGCTGAACTTCAACTTGTTTTCGATAAAAGCCGGCGTGATGTTTTTGCCGCCCCGGGTGATGATGATATCTTTCTTACGATCCATGATCTTAAGACAACCGTGGTCCAATAGCCCGACATCTCCCGTGTACAGCCATCCGTGGCGAACGGTTTCGGCGCTCAACTCGGGGGCCTTATAATAGCCTTGAAAAACCCCCTCGCCCTTGACCAGGATCTCGCCGTCCTCGGCGATTTTAATCTGCACCCCGGGCGCGGCCTCCCCCACGTAACCCAGACGAGGCCATCTTCCCGGACGCTGCATCGCGATTACGCCGGTCGATTCGGTCTGCCCGTACCCCTCTCTCAGGGGGACGCCGATCGCGTTGAACCATTCGAAAAGCTCGGGGCTCGCGGGAGCCGCGCCGCATACCGCGTGCCGCAAACGCTCGAAGCCGAGCTGGCGTCTGAGGTGGTATAACACCAGACCGTGGAACGGCCAATAAATAAGATTCCACAATAGCCGCTTGGTCGAGCCCTCAGCGCTGCGAATTCGGCGCAGCCCGACTGAGATCGCCGAGCGATAGCAGAGGCGTTTCAGCATGGTCGAGTCGGACATGTTGATCTCGACCTGAGAGACGAATTTCTCCCAGACGCGCGGTACGCCGGCAAAGACGGTCGGGGATACCTCGCGTAAGTTGATGCCCAGGGTTTCGACGCGCTCGACGAAATTGACCACCGCTCCGGTCGAAATGGCGTAAAATACCGAGAATAGATTCTCGTAAATGTGAGCCAGCGGCAAGTAGGAAAGCAACTCGTCTTGTTCGCGCTGCCCGATCGCTTCGACCATCGAGTCGGTGGTGCGCAAGATATTGCGATGGCTGAGCATGGCGCCTTTGGGTCGACCCGTGGTTCCCGAGGTATAGATGATCATGGCCGTGTCTTCGCTCTTGACCTGAGCCGCGCCTTCGCTCAAGGCTTGTGGGGAGCACGCGCATCCTTGCTGGATAAAATCATCAAAGAAATGCATCCGCGGGTGAGAAAAATCCCATAGTCCCTGTCGATTCCAAATCACCACCTCAACTCCACTCAGCTCGTCTATCAGCTCCATGACTTTGTCGAGCTGCTCTTGATTTTCTATAAAAAGTATTTTTGACTCTGAGTGACCGACGATATACGCTATCTCCTCGGGCGCGCTGGTCGAGTAGATGCCGCAGGTCACGGCGCCGGCCGCCATGGTTCCCAGGTGACAGAAGAGCCATTCCGGCCGATTGTCGCCGAGAATGGCGACGCGGTCCCCGGGTTGCACCCCGTGAGCGCGCAAGGCCGCCGCGACCTCGCGTACGCGTTGTCCGTATTGCTCCCAGGATACGCGATTCCAGATCCCGTAGTCCTTATAACGAAGCGCGGGTCGTCCGCCCAGCCGCTCGACCTGGCGGAAAAAGAGGTCGGGTAAGCTGCTCGCCGGATGCTCCATCACCATCTCCTTCTTTTTCTATAGAGCTTCCAGCCCGCGGCGTCCTCACCTTCCCCGATTCCCAAATAGAGCTGCTTGAAATCGTCGTTGTCCTTGAGCTTCTCGGGAGTGCCTTCTAAAACGACACGCCCCCCCTCCATGATATAACAGTAATCGGACACGCCGAGCGCCAAGACCGCGTTTTGCTCGACCAGAAGAATGGTGGTTCCGGTCTCACTCACCTTGAGTAAAGCGCGATAAACATCTTTTGCGACTCGAGGCGCCAGACCTAGCGAGGGCTCGTCGACCATCAATAGCTTCGGCCCTCGCAATAGCGCGCGCGCGACCGCGAGCATCTGCTGCTGACCTCCGGAGAGGTTCTCCGCTTGGTGCTCTGCTTTTTCCTTTAAAATCGGGAAAAGATCGTAAACCGCCCGAAGTGCCTCGCGCGCTTTCGCGCGGCTGTTTCCCCAACACGCGAGGTCCAAATTCTCGCGCACCGTGAGCTCTCGAAACAGTCCTCGGTCCTCCGGCACGTACACCACGCCGAGCGAGGCGATAGATTCCGGCACGCGGCGTTGGATCTGCCGTCCCATTAACTCGATGGTTCCCTTGCGGGGCTGATCCTTGAGTAATCCGGCGATGGTCTTTAACAGCGTGGTCTTGCCCGCTCCGTTGGGACCGATCAAGCTGAAAATCCTGCCCGCTTTTACCTCAAGGGATAAACCGCGTAACACGCAGATACGGTCGTCATAAAGCGTTTCTATATTGGTCAATCTGAGCAGCGAGGGCGGTTCTGGTTTACTGGTCACTTTCTACTTATTCTATCGGTAGACGCCGACGGCTTAGAGAATATCCCGGGGTCTAGGCACCGCCGATATAGGCGCTTACAACCTCGGGCGCATTGAGCACGGCTGGCGGCGAGCCCATGGCGACTTTTTTCCCCGAAACCAAGGCCACCATCGTATCAGCCAAGGTCGAGGCGAGCCTTAAGTCGTGTTCTACCAGTAGGATGGCTGGTTTAAAACGACCTCGGATCTCGTGAATCAAATAGGCGACTTCGTGCTTTTCTTCCGCGGTCAGTCCTGAAAACGGCTCGTCCAACATCAGCAGCTTGGGCTCAAGCGCCAGCGCCCTGCCCAATTCAGCGATCTTTTGCACGCCGTAGGGGCAGTCGGAAACGCGCGTCTTGCGGTATGCCTCTAGCTGAAGAAAATCGATGAGCTCCTCGACCACCCGCCGGTGCTTGATCTCTTCCTTACGCAGTCTGAAAACCGCGTGCCATGGGTTTTTATTGAATTTGATATGACGGCCTAACAGCAGATTATCGAGTACCGTCATATGCATAAAGAGCCGCAAGTTTTGAAAAGTGCGCGCCACGCCGCGTTGAGCCACCCGGTGGGTCGCAAGCGAGAGCAGGTCCTCGCCGTAAAAAAGAATCCGACCGAGCTGAGGTCGGTAGACCGCGGAGATGCAATTAAAGAGCGTGGTCTTGCCTGAACCGTTCGGACCGATGATCGTCACGATTTGCTGGGATTGAACCTCCAGCGCGATATCTGATAACGCCTGGACGCCGCCGAAACGAATACTCAAATTATCAATACTCAGCAACGCCACGCGATACCTCGATTAAAATTTGGGATCGAAAACCACGTAATCGCCGAGCGGGCGATTGATTCCCCCTTTTGCCTGACAAGGAAGTATGGCGTTAATCCCGTGGTGCCGATTGGGCGCATAGGTTACCGGCGCCCCCATTCCCTCGGGTCTAAACTGCCTTATCATTTCCATGCCCTTGATCAGTGACTCGCGCGTGAGATCCTTGCCGGCGTTTTTTAACCCCTCGGCGAGATGCATGATGGTGCCAGCTCCGAAGAGCGCTAAGATCTCTCTGCCCTTTAATTTTTCGTTCTTGGCGACTAGAATCGCTGCAACCCGGTCAGCCGCCGGGTCCGCTCCGGGAGACCCCATTTGACCCGACAGGCCCACGTAGGTCCCTTCCCAACTCGCTCCGGCTATTTTAAACATCGCCGTATCGCTGAGCGGAAAACTCGCGATCAATCTGGGACGGTAGGCGATCTTGTCCAACTCCTTATTGATGAGAGCCGCGGTCGACATCAAAGCGGTGACCATGAGCGTATCCGCTCCCGATTCCTTGAGCTTAAGCGCGTGGGTGCTGACCGCTCTCTCCGTGGCCTCGTAGGGAACTTCCGCGACCAGCGTCGCTTTGCCGGAAACGCTCTCTAACGCTTTTTTTACGCCCGCGTTGGCGCCCATCCCGTAGTCGTCGTTCTGATAAAAATGGGCTATCTTTTTCGCACCCAGCTCGTTTACCGCGTAGGTCGTCCAAAAAACGGCCTCGTCCTGGTAATCGGGATAGATGCTAAAATAGTATCTCTGCTTTTCTTTAGGTTGATTGGCGTAAATCTCGACGTTTGCATAGGCGTGAATCAAGGGAATCCGGTTTTCGGGAAAAAAGTCTTTTGCCGCCGCACACGGTGCTGAGCCGAGTTGACCGACGACCGCGAGAACCTCGTCTTTCATCTCCTGTAAATTCGCGAGCGCCCTCGCGGGGTTGTACGCGTCATCCTTGACGATGAGCTTGAGCTCGCGCCCGTGTATGCCGCCTCGCTCATTGATGTGGTCTATCCAAGCTTGCATGCCGCCGCTGATCGGAACGCCCCATCCCGCGCCCGGGCCGGTGAGCGGCGTGGTCGCGCCGAGCACGATCTCGGTAGCGCTGACACCCGGCGTCTTTTGCGCGAGCGGCCGCGCCGATTTTTCCGCGGGTGCTCGCGCTTCAAGCGTCCGGGCGGATCCCGATTCTTCAGCTTTGGAGCAGGCGAGCAAAAGGCAGCCCGCCGCGATCCAGAGCCAAAAGTTGCGCGCTAATGGTCTGTTTATCCACATATCCTTCCCTCCGGACAGGTTCGCTTTAATAGACGATGGATAGAAGCACAAATAGTCGTTGGCTACAAGCCTTTTCTCTCTGTCAAATCGACTCGACCGCCTGTTGCTTTTCAAGCGAGCCCGAAAGATGAGTGGAGGCTTCGTACGTTCTCAAAAAGTCGTGGCGAGCAGATGAAAATACCTGAAAGCAGCTCAACTTGCCCGTGCCCATGCCCTTGCCCGTTTTTTGTTACCGGAAGAACTTTCCTTACGTGGTGCAATCGTACTGAAATCAATACGTTTCTCATTCTTGAGTTTCTTGGGCAGGGGCAAGGGCCATAGGCATTAACCAAAATTAGTCGACGAACATGAAAACGCCGTAGCGCGCGGGCTTGTCCCGCGCTTATCAGACGACAACGG
>JAFGIB010000356.1 GCA_016929805.1 Deltaproteobacteria bacterium
GCGGCCAATTCGCCTGTAAAACCGAGCGCGCCCGCAGGGCCGGCGAGGATGGTACTTGCTGTACCTGACGAGCCGGCCCGAGGACGCTCTCTCTCTTCTCCTTTTGCGCCGATGTATTCCGGAGTAAGCGAACAAGCGGCAAAAAGCAGCGCGAAAGCTTTAACGCCTTTTCGCCGGAGGGTCATTATTGCGTTATTAACGTTGCAAAAAATGTCGAGCGGAAACGCGAAAAAAGCGAGCACGCCCTTCGTTGGCGCTATTTTTCGCGAGCGAAGCGGTTTACGCCGACGGAATTTTTGCAACGCTACGGTTGAGGTTCAGTATCGTACGTTGAAGAGTTGCTGACCGATTAGAACCAATTCACCGTTACGCAACTGCTGCTCTCCGATTACTCGCAGAAAGGTTCCGTTCGAGCTACCGACATCCGTTAGAAATACGGTGTCGTCCTTTTTATAAATCCGACAATGGAGACCCGATACGTATCCATCCTCGGGAAAGGTTACGTCTCCGCGTTCCCGTCCGAGATGCATGCCGTCGGGTGGTATGGTAAAGGCTTCACCGATCGCGTCGCGACCGATCATGGTGCTTAGCCGACCGATAAAACCGGGGTTCGGACTACCCATGATCTCGACGCCGTCGACTTCTTGCACCGGACCGATTTCCTCATAAAGAAGAATTTCCTGACCGATGCGAAAGATCGCGCCATGAACCAAAGGGGTCGGCGAGTTTCTATCGATCTTAATAAATACACCGTTGAGGCTATTCTCATCAGATACATAAAGTATCGCGTCCCTGAAAGCGAACGTCGCGTGAACCGGCGATAGATACATGTCTCCTGCAAAAGGACCGCCCGCGTCGCGTCCGACAGTGGTTTTCCCCGGTCCGAGCGGGAAGCTTAACCCTTCCGAACCGTCGGGATTAATTAATATCAATTTGCCCCGTGTGGCTCCGATTTGCGCGGTCGATCCCGCAACCCGAGCCGCCGCCGGCATCGATTGTGCAGCCGGCGAGCGGACCGGTTCGCTATACGAAACCGGAGCAGAGGGCTTTTCCGCGGATACCCGAGAAGCGGCAGGTGATTGATCCATACTGTGCCCGCAGGTACCGCAGAACTTAAAGTCAGCGGGTACAAGGCTTCCGCACTTCGGGCAGGTCTTTTCGACCTCCGAGGTTTGTACCTCATGTTTGGACTCTTTTATTTCCGCTTCTTCCGCGCTTCTTCCCGCTTGGGTGCTGGCCAATTCGATCTGCTTTTTCGCGGAGACATCAGGCACTGCGGTTCCTGACCGTTCCTTTCCCACTTGGGAAGGATCGGAGAGCTGTGATCTTGGAGTCCCGGCAGGCGGCGTTCGCTCAGCGAAATCCCTCGGTGCTTGCACTGCATCGCGAGGTAACTCAGAACCACAGCCAAGACAAAACTTATAGTGGTCTTGATTTTCTTTATTACATCTGGGGCAGACTATCACCGTAGCCTCCTATTAACTTGCATCATAAAACATAGAAAGAATAAAATTTATCATTGTGCGAAATTAAAAAAGTTGTTTGGGCATAATAGGTCAATAAAACTTGTTTACACTGTTATTTCGACTCGTAACAACTGTTTCCCAAGAAATAAATAATCACCGTGCTGCAACGCTTGAGGCTGCTTGATACGAACATATGTACCGTTTTTCGATCCGATATCGACCAATACAAAAGAGCCCTTACTCGACATCTCTACTTTGGCATGATTGCTCGACATGTAAATGTCGGCCGGAAAACTGATTTCGCACTCTTCACGACCGATCTGTATCACATTCCGTCTTGCTGAAAATACACCCCCTATAGCGCCGCCACGTAATATTTGTACGATTCGAAACGGACTCGATCTCCGCGGAGAGGTATAAAGATAGGTTTGATCCGGATTCGGACCGGAATTTTCCGGGGGCGTGGCTTCGAGCCTAAAGAGCTGTTCGCCGCAAATAAACTGATCTCCATATTGAATCGATATCTGATCGCGTACGCGAAGGTAGACGCCGTTTAGGCTGCCCTCGTCTTTTACGATGAGTTGGTCGTTTGCGTAGACGAAGTTCGCGTGTTTCGGGCTCATCCATTTATCTTCCGGAAAGAGGATTTGTCCCGTTTCTCTTCCTGCAACGTGCTCGATACCCTGCAGTACGTAACTGAGACCGTCTACGTCCGATTCGCCGCGGATTAGTATTAATCGCGCCTTACCCGGTGCTTGTAAAACGCCGAAATACTTGGTTTGCATTTCGACTATTTCGGGCGGGACGGCCGCTCCGCAAGTACCACAAAACTTGTGGCCGGAAGGAACGCCCATCGAGCATTCTCGACAAATATAATTACGTGCTTGTTCCATGAGTTCTTCCTCAGAGAAGTGCGGGGCTAATGGTATTTGAACGTTCGGTTTTTCTCTATGCGATTGAGCGCTATCTCGCGTTATGATACCCGTTACGAAAATCGCGCCTCCAATGGGTCTGAGCGACAATTCGTGTCCGCATACCGGGCACGCCGAAGTACCTATCGGGCTAAACGTGTCGCAATTGCCACACGATATCCCTATGTCGAATTCCATGCGCGCAGATCACCCATTAAGATCGAGGTTTTCAAAAATATCGTCCGATTTTGGATTTTTAGATTATCCGAAAACTCGCTCTCGATCCAAGTACAACAATGTAATAATTGAATCGAATGACTACGCTGTTATCTGGTTGCGCCCTCGATCGTTTTCCCGGAAGCAAATTTTGCCGCGATTTAGACTTTATTGAATTACGTTTTGGCGCTTCTCTACCGCGTCCTTCCACCTTATGCCATAAACGGTCGCTTTTCCCCGATAATCTCGTTTTTGTGCTACGAGCGCCGAAAAGCGCGATCGCCTCGCCGTCCGGACCCTTTCGATTCGACGCAAACATGCAAAAAGCGCTCGATTGGACGCTCGAATCTGCCGACGCCCTAGGTGTTGAAGCGGTCGTTATCCCCACACCGTCAGGATTCGCCACTAGCAGACGCGAACGCGACCTTTTCGCTTCCTTCGCCGACCGGCTTCCCCGCGATAAAAGAAGAATATGGGTATGGGAGACAAACGGTCTTTGGGACTCGGATAAGTCCTATCCTTTTGCGGAAAAACTTGGGCTAATATGCGCCTTTGACCCGTTAATGGAAGCCGCTCCGCAGAGCGATGTCCTTTACGCGCGATTCACCGCTTTGGGAGTACGAACACATATCTCAGAATCGATGCTTTCTGAGGCGCTGCGAACGCTAATAAAGCCCTCTATTAAGACCGTGTACGCGGTATTTGACTTTAAGGGTTCGACTCGACGGGCAAAACTACTAAAAAAATTGGCGCAAGCTCCACACTTCCCCTAATAGTCGCCAAAAGCCAACCATACCCGTAGCTTTGTTGGCTAGTAAGCATGCGGCTTATAATAAAAAAGGCGGGGCAAATAGCTCGTCTCTTCTCTGACGAGAGACGAGCCTATCCCCGTTTATACAACCGTTACTTTTTCGCCGTCTTTTTCTTGGTCACTTTCTTTGTGGCTGCCTTTTTAGAGGCGCTTTTCGTAGCTGCCTTTTTAGAGGCGCTTTTCGTAGCTGCTTTTTTTGTTGTTGCCATTAGGACCTCCTCCTATGGACGGTACGATAAAAGTAATATATTGTAACGTGATGCCACATGTCAAGATAAATTTCGTATAAATTATATTTAATTTATGGCTATTTGAGAGAATACTTGAACCATTTTAATAGCATACGGACTAGAATGAAAAAAAATATCTGCAAAGAGATAATAGAAAACTCGGGAATTTTTAGTTTTTTTACCGTCTCGCTCGGTGAATTGAGAGATAAAAACCAAAAAGACCAGAAAACGGAAAAACAGAAAGTCTTCCACGATTTGGAGAAAACTATTCTTGAGAGTCAGAGATTGACATCGCGGCGTCTAGCGACCTAGCCTTCTCGGGGAGCAATAGCGGATTGCTAACGCGAATTAACCCCTAACATAAGGATAAAAGAGAGAATGAAGATATCCATAATAAGACCATTTACGGCGGGCCTCGTACTAGCAGCAGTATGTTCGGGGTGTGGTTATTCGGAAGAGGAGATGCAGGCCAAACAGGCACGCATTGACGAACTCACACTAGCGCTCGACGAATCGGAGCGGAAGAACGCCGATTTACAGAACAAATTCGATGATCTTTCAGCTCAGAACGCGCAAATAGCCGAACGGCTTAAGGCTCAGAACGTCAGCGTCGAACAGCTCCAACAAGCGCTTCAGCAGTTGAAAAAGCGCGAACAGCAAGCAGAGGCTCAACTACAAACCTTTCGAAACATGCTCGAGCGATTTAAGAACATGATCGCGTCGGGAAAACTACGTGTACGCATCGTTCGGGGCCGAATGGTGGTGGAGCTCGCGGAGAATATATTGTTTGATTCGGGCAAGGCCGACCTAACAGAACCCGGACAGGTGGCGCTCGCGGAGGTAGCTGAAGTATTAAAAACCATCCCGGATCGTGATTTTCAAATCGCCGGACATACCGATAACGTTCCCATTCGCAGTCGTAAGTTTCCGTCGAACTGGGAACTTTCCACAGCGCGAGCGGTTATCGTCACCAAGTTTTTAGCAGATCATGGAGTTCCAACCGAAAGGCTTTCGGCTGCCGGACACGCGGAAACCCAACCGGTAGCTTCAAACGATACTCCGGAAGGGAAAGCACAAAACCGACGTATTGAGATCGTCTTGATGCCGAAATTGGACGAACTTCCGGATTTATCGGCTTTAGAAAATCTCGGATCTAAGTAACGAACGTATGTGATAGAAGAGGATAGGTCTGGTTTTTACTAGAGCCCGTTTCATAGATCCTCCCGAGGTATTTCGGAGCGTGGCGGTCCAAGATGCAAGGAGACGCGACGAAGGACTAGAGCGCCGATCGGTTTGAAAACGCCATGATTTCGCGGTCTATAAAGGTCACCTATGGTTTCAAACCTCCTCGAAATAGCGCTGCTATTCCTTCGTCGGTTCGAAATCCATATCTGACCTTTCTATCCTCGCGAATTCAAAGGCATTTCA
>JAFGIB010000357.1 GCA_016929805.1 Deltaproteobacteria bacterium
AAAAAAGTGAGCACGCCCTTAGTTCGCGCTATTTTTCGCGAGCGTAGCGCTTTACGCCGACGGATTTTTTGTAACGTTAAGGTTTAATATGGGGTCGCGGTAGCGGAGGCGATGAGCATCGAGGAGTTGCGCGTAAGAAAAAAACGGCTTTTATTTTTGTCGATTGGAAATGGCCGATGGTCGTGGTAAATGCCTCGGGTTTATGATGCCCCGGCCGGAAGGATCAATTCTCGCTTACGGGGGTCAGAAACCAAAAAGCCGATTCCGAGCGTACGCGCCCGTAGCTCAGTTGGATAGAGCGGCGGCCTTCTAAGCCGCGGGTCAGAGGTTCGAGTCCTCTCGGGCGTGCCATTAAAAGGTATTTCATATCAAGTAGTTAGGTGGGGTGAAAAGGTCAATAAGGGGCGACAACGTTTTTGCAAGTCACCCTTAAAGTCACCACTGATTTACGCGATTCACTCGATACAGACACCCGACCGAAAGCTTAAAGGGCCGGCGTTGATTTCCCGCCTCAATATGAAAGGCAGGGAACGTGCGGATCCCTACATACATCAAACAACAAATCGTGGATTATTATGGCTGTGAGCGTATACGCTGCCGGGGGGCCGAGCTACACGGCTACGGCTCGGACAAACCCCATCGATCGATCCAAGGATTACTGGCGCCTAATCGGTACCGTCTCCGAAGTACTACAAACGTTGCGTCGCCGAGAGACGCCGCCCTGAGACCCAAGGCGTAGGGGCGGGAAAATGCCGGTCTATCGATATGCCTTTTTGACCTTAGCCGTAATCGCTTGCGCTTTGGGTTGTCGGCCGTGGGCGACGGACCGGTCTACGGATAAGTGCGAGCGAGACGATATTTGGTTCGGGCATGGTGAGGGGAACGTGCCGGAAGAAGTGCTTGTGAGGTTCGAATCAAGAAACTAACGAACCGTGAAGCCGTAGCGCTGCAACGACTCGGATATTCGAAAGACCGAATGTGTATGCTCGGCTTCCGTGTGATGGCGAGCAGTCTCTTGAACGAAATGGGTTTCAAACCGGACGTTATCGAACGCCAGCTCGCGCACGCGGAGCGAAACCGGGGACGAGCGGCTTATATTCGAGCCGGTATACTTGTCCGAACACCGAGAAATAATGCAAGCCTGGGCGGACTATTTGGATGGTTTGAAGATAAACATAGGTTGAAGAAGCGCATTGGGGCACCTCCCGTCAAATGGGTCTCCTCAAGGGGTACATCATAGACGTCTTCCCTCGCCATCTGGAACAATCCTAGATGGTTTCCCACCGAATCCGATTTGCGGACGCAACGCCGGTAATGCCTTGTCGAAAGGCGGATTGTCGGCGGGATGATGAATAATCCACCGCCTCGCGTTTGCGGCTGTATAGGTGTTAAAAACGAATACTTCCTGCTCACTCGCGAGTCTTTTCCCCTCGCGACGGGATAGTGATTGGTGAGTAAGTATTAACGCTCGTTCCCTATCGACTGCAAAACCTATTTTATCAGCAGACCCGAGTCCGACACCAAATCGCGAGCGATCTGGTAAAGACCAACGTATCACCGGTGAATCTGAGGTTAGAAAACGAGCTTTCAGGGAACTAATGAGGCGCCATTTACGCGCATAGAACAAGACAGTTAAACCAGGAAGAATTTGGATCGTGTTTCGGATAAGTTCATTCTTGTGAACAATAATGTTATAGCGGTTTGGATTCGAGGCGAAAGCGACGATATTCTCCACCTCGTTCTCAGTAGCCTCACGCTTTTCAATCTCGCGGTAATATCTACGTATGCTTTTTCGTGTCGTATTTACCACATGCAATGTAGCCAGGTGTTCTCCTATCATTCTAATTTGCTCTCGCGTGCCCCATCCTCTAAGCGATTGCAGTGCAACGAATGCCGAGACGTGCCAGCGGTCGAGGTCGTTTGGCGAAAAGCTTCCGCGAATCATACGATCGATTACTCGCGCTGCATCGCTTTCTATCGTTCTTATCAGCTCGCTTTCTATCCGTTGCGACTTGCCGTTTTTTGTTTCCACAGTATAAAAGTCGCGTTCAACCGGCACATTTATGATTGAAGTTTCAAAGTATTTCGAGCAGTCCGTTCTATCTAAAACGCGCACCTGGTTTGTACTATTTGCGAAACGTCGCAAATGAAACTCGGGAACAATGTGGTGCCGTCGAGGCTCGGACAAGATGTGTTTGTTTTCTATTACTTAACCAACATTCGGGATTACTCAATACTCAAGCGTAAGCGTATAGGGCGCATCCGGAAGGGCGTTTAATACCCAATCAGGCACAGGTTTATAAGTCCAGAAATTCATTTCGCTTGAGTTGTTCCTTTCCTCGCATTCGTCATCCGTTTTATCCCAAGCATAATAGACATCTGGATTTTCAATATCCGGTTCGCCATCTACGTAGAAAAACGCGTTGTTTACCTGTATAATAGCCGAATAAGCCCCCACGGAAGCGCCGTACGTCGTTCCGTTGCATTGATTGTCCAAATAAAATGCGGTCGATTCGTGCCAAGAATCCGCTATATAGATCGGCGAAATACAAGAGAGGTCGATTTTACCTGTTTCTAGATTGTACGGCAACGAAACGTAATCATCGTTTAGATAGGTAACGTAAACGCATTTGTAGTCTACATCCCGAAATCGTGTCGATCCTACCGGATAATAAGAAGAAACCATAGCATCAACCGGATCCCCGTCCTTATCTCACAAAACCCAATGCGCCCGCGGCAAGTCCGTATCGGATTCGTCTTCGTCCGGAACGCTCGAATCCGTTTGAGTTGATTCACCAGGATCGCCGGGCTCGCCGGTTTCACCTTGCTCGCCTTGCGGGCCTTGCTCACCGGGTGGGCCTGCGTCGCCGGGTTCGCCTTTAGGGCCGGGCTCGCCCTGTGGACCGGGTTCGCCGGTCTCTCCTTGCACCCCTCGTTTGCCTTGTGGACCGGGTTCGCCTTGCTCGCCCTGTTCACCTTTTGGACCTTCACAACAATAGAAAATCAGGACGAAAAGAACGCCAAATATCAACCGAATCCAGTCATGTCTATGTTTCGAGATCATTACGCACCCCCGAATTAATAAGAACTTGGCTGCAAAATTCCCTTTCTAGATAATCTTGCTGTGCGTCAAAGATTAAGCAGGAATTAATAGCGAATTGCAATATTAGTTACACGGGCCAGCCCGTGGCTTGGTGGACGTGGAACGGAGAGGGGGCCGTGTTGGAAGAGGTTTTGGAGAGGTTCGAGGGGTAGTTGCTTGGAGGTCTAATTCAATCTTTGATTCTATTATCAGTCAGTCTGCCGCGATCAATTAAGATTTGTATGTACCCAGAAAAGTCAATGCTACTCTGGGTACGTGACACGAGGACCGTAAGCTACTGTACAGTGTATAGTCCAGAACCAAACAGTTCAATCAAGCGGTTTTTTACGGGTATCGCCTCGTCTACTCTGCCGCTCACTGCCCAGCGAGCGCGTAAGTCGCCTAAATATGAGGTGCTTTTCGCGGATTGTAACGGGTTGTTGTCAAAATTGCCGCGCGTTCGAGTCCTGGCCTGATATTTGCGTAATCATCACCACGTGATAAAAGTTCAACCCGCCGGCACTACTTCGTGCTGGTAAAAGTGGCTCACGGCGCGGTCCGCCGCGGTGATAAAGCTATTAGAGCGGACGAGGTGAGAGAATATGAAACGCTTCATAATAGGTTTAGTCAGTTTGGCAATAACGGCATTTGAAGTTGGCTGTACCAACGGAGAGGATACAGGATCGTCAGGCGGCGGAAGCTGCTCGGCATTGGACGGAACATGGGAAGGCGACGAGATCGATTCGTCCGGCAATTCTATCGGTAGTATTGAACTCGAGGTGAAAGGCTCGAAAATCGAAGTAACCATCTCGGGCTCCTATTACGAATACGAACAATACACGCTAAACGCTCGCTGCGAAGAAAATACGACCCCGCACCGGCTGAATGGAACCATCACGGATTCCAGCAGCGAGCGAGCTATCGGCCAACCGTTTTACGCGATTTACGAGGTAAACGGAGACACCGCAAGGCTCGCCGGCCTCAAGCCTGCGGCCAAAGTATATCCTACCGATTTTTACGCCGGTAAAGGTCAACGCTTGTTCGAGGGCTATCGGATAGAGGCTGAGAATGGTGACCTCGGAAACGACGATGCGGAACCCTGGCCGGACGAGGACGACACAAACGATGCTCCGATTAGGGGCAGAGTAAAACAGATAGCGCTCGGCTGGTCACATTCGTGTGCCATATTGGAAGACGGAACAGTAGCGTGCTGGGGTTCTAACTATAAAGGGGAGCTTGGTAATAGCAGATACAAATCATCTCAATCGAAACCTGTGCTCGTCGCCGGCCTATCGGGAGTCGTGCAAATAGATCTCGGAACGCATAACACCTGCGCCGTATTGAAAGATAAGACCCTCGAATGCTGGGGCGACAATGAATTCGGCCAAGTCGGCGACGGATCGACCACGAGACGCGACGAACCGACACGTGTTGTGGACCTTTCGGGGTCGGTGGCGCAGGTCGCGCTGGGTGATGGTCACACCTGCGCTCTTTTGACCAACGGCACCGTTCAATGCTGGGGCGACAACGAACACGGCCAACTTGGTGATGGCTCGACCACCTCGAGTACCAGCCCAAAGACCGTTCCCGGCTTATCCGAAGTCGCGCAGATCGCTTGCGGCGACCGAGCAACTTGTGCGCTTATAAAAAACGGAACCGTGCGTTGCTGGGGTCTTGACTGCGGCGGGCTCGGGATCGAAAGTGACTTCCAAATCCACGCTAATCCGACAA
>JAFGIB010000358.1 GCA_016929805.1 Deltaproteobacteria bacterium
CCGAGCGCGCCCGCAGGGCCGGCGAGGATGGTACTTGCTGTACCTGACGAGCCGGCCCGAGGACGAAAGCCGATTTTACGGGATGAATTGGCCGCCGTCGTAGTCAAACAGCAGTACCCCCCTGAACGGTTACGTGAAGACTAACCGCTTCTTTACCGCGATAGACTTTAACGTTGCAAAAACTCCGTCGGTGTAAACCGCTTTCGCTCGTGAAAAAGCGCACGAACTAAGCGCGTGCTCACTTTTTTTGAACCTCACTTAGGGTGCACTAAGCTGCGGTTCAAAAGAAAGTTCCGCGCGTCCTTATTTCATACGCTTTTTCGCATTTCCGCTCGACGTTTTTTGCAACGTTAAGGTCGACTGACGGTGGACGTTTCGGCGTGGGTCCGCCTATATCTCACGTAATAGGAGCTCTCAGTCGTTTTGTCCGCGGCGGGGTCGATGACGTTCGGATTTGACTTCGCGAGCCCTTAGCGCTACAAATCGCACGGCTCGACGCGCCGGCCGCGACACGGGCTGTCTCGTTTCGATTTCGCACACCTTCGCCGCGTTTGTACGCGTAAAAAAGGGCTCCGGTGCGCTAATTTCAGAGAACGAAACAAGTCAGAAAGTGAATCCAATCGAGGCATCGGGGATCAGCACGACGAAGTCTTGCGCATCGAGAAATTCGCTAAACTGATAGGCTATTGTCAGACCAACGCCAATACCGATAGAGAACCGTTCATCAGTGAAAAAATGATAGCCGCCTTTGGCCTTAAAACCGAAGTGCATCCAATCATACTCGCGTTCACTTTCACCTTTCGTTGTGGTTAGATAGCCGAAAGCAAAACCGGCCAAAATCGTCCAGGCGTTTTTTTGCGAGCTGGGAATGTAGTGCCGGTAGCCAAGGGTTTCACTGAACAAGAAATCGCCCCGCTCAAAGGAAATTTGATAACCCCCGTTAAAACTACTGAGCAGACTTAAGTATCCGAAATCGTGAAGTCTAAACTCGAATTCGATCTCAGCCAGTGCTCCGACCCACTGACCAAATGAAAAGAAGGGTCCCATTTGAATAGAAAATAGAAACGATGGAAGAAGCAAACCGCTGCGAAAGTCATCCGTTTTACCGAGCGCGCCTTGAGACGACGACCCGTCGTCGCTCTGCGGTTGCTCGACAACTTGATCCGCGGATTCTACTTCAATATCGGATTCGAGCGTATTCGGCCCATCCCGGTCGCTCTGAGCGTTCACATGCGAAATCAACGCGACCATTGTTACCGGCACGAAAAAAAGAGTTCGAATCGTTTTTGTCACGCCATAGCGGTTTACTAAATCCATTTTCAGCGCTCTTTTGTCTATTCTCAATCCGGTCGGGTATAACGTAAGCGGCTATTTGAAGTTATAATGTTTTTTTACCGTCTCGTGAATGTCCCAGATACACGACAAACCCTTGGGAAATGTTACAAAGTCACCTTTTCCGAATTCGACGATTTCTCCATCTTTTATTTCGACAGTCACTTTCCCTTCTAATAAATAGCATTCTTCCGTGTCCTCGTAGGTCCAATCAAATCGCGACACCTCTTTTTCCCAAATAGGCCACGATCCAATTCCTTTCTCGTCTAATTCTCGTTGTTGCGGTCGTTTTATTTCGATTTTCATATAAGCACCCCTCTAGAATCGAATATGAGTCTTACAGAACGAAGATACTAGTCAAATGAGCTAATCGTATCTCGTCGCGTTGACCTCGCCGATATCGCGATTACCACTCAGCTCTAAAACATCTCCTGTTTCCGTAAGCGAGCATAATAATCCTCTTTCTTGAACCTATCGGCCTACACGACGCGTCACGCGAACGTTTCCTTAATTAGTTAGCGTATCGTTCCGTTCGAGTCTCATACAGGTTAGGAACGAAAACAAGTGGTTTTACCCTAATCGCGATTCTAAAACCGGACAAAATCGATAGCCTTCACCCGAACGGATGACCAGTTACACGGCTATATCTAGCCTCGAGTTTAGCGATGATCGATATAAAAACCCGCCCTCGCCCATGCCCGACAAGCTCTCTTTCAAAAACCTTTGGATTAGCAGCGGTAAGCGAGAGCATTACCGCTAATTTGTTTTCAGTCGAATCGACCGTGGATGGTTCTGAACAAAGAAGAAAACGCCATGGGTTTAAACACGATTGCGTGAACCATACCAAAAGGGGCAACGGCATGGGCATGGGCACGAGCAGGTTTATTTAGGCAATCGCCAAACTTGAAGGCAAAGCCCGCGTCGTAAGTCCTTCGGCAGTATTTCGGATCGCGACGACCCTCGATGCAAGGAGCGATGACCGTTCAATAGCAGCGCTATTTCGAGCCGGAGCGAGGCCGCGGATGAGGTCGTCTCGCCCGAAACCAAAAGGAGATGTTTATCAGGCCGGCTCAAATAAACGAAATGGAATTCCTCTTTATCGTACGCGTCAGACCGGGGTGACCAGCTCGCGGGTTAGGAAAGTAACAATAGAAATAAGAAGAGCCGAACTCGTCACCCGATTCGAGTAAGCGAAAAAGAGGGCGTCCCTTGATCGTTCGGACAGGGCGATACGTTCTACGACCCCGCCGCACACTCGAACATACCCGGTATATTTTTTGTCGTCGACCCCAGTTGGCAGCTTGATCTAAAAAACCGCCTCCCCATTCCGAAACGTTTCCTTTTTAGAATAATCTACGGTAATTGTCAAATCTACACGATAATAATTTCAAAAAACTGTACGAGATTTTGTGTCCTTTGGACGAGATAGACGTTATTTTTAAAAAAATTAAGATTTAATCGTAGAAAATTGTATTTAAGAGAGCGGTTTATGATAGATTTGGCCTGGTGATAGTACAATAAATTTATCGTAACTTTCCGAAACATAGGTATATTAAGGTGACATTTCGAAAAAAAGGTGTAAACCTGATACCAATCGAGAAGTTCGTGCTAGAAAACAACGATTACTCGACCAGAGCGCCTCGCGCAATAACACGTCGGCAATCTTCTACCTAAAAGAGTTGACTATTGATTCCTATGTGTTATTAGAGGACGCTTTAAAAGATAAGTTGTATTCCAACAAAGAGAGGAATAAGAAGAAGTGGCTACCAAAACGAAAACCAAAGTTAAAAAGGTCAGTCAGGCAAAAAAAGTAGCTGCAAAAAAGGCGGTGAAAACAAAGAGGCTAGCCTCCGCGAAGCGAGCGGCAGCCAAGGCGCCGAAACGCGCGCGCAAGGCTCGCAAGCCGTATAAGCCAGTTGGCAGCCCAAAGACTCGACAAACGGTTCGGCAAATGGGTAAGCGAATTCTAGACGCCGTAGCAAATAACACGGCGGTCGAAGGAGCGAAGTCCCTGGGAATCGACACGCACGATGTCAACAACCTAAGAGCGGGTAATTTGCCGAGTCTCGATATTGTAATCAAGCTGATATCGAATGGGCGCTTTTCACCCGAGTCGATCATTTTTGGTAAGAACCTTATGAAGCTTACGCCGAAATTTTCGACCAAGAACTGCAGAAAGCAGCTCATCAGCAATAGAATTCGTAAACTATCTCAAAGCAAACCGGCGCAGCAGTGGAGTAAAGCCACGGGATTGTCGGCTCAAAGTATTTATCAACTGCGCGTTTCTGGCTCGCGTGCCGGACTACATACAGTCTTGGGCTTTATTAATGCCGGCGTACCTATGAACGAGATTTTTTTCGGTAAGTAGTTCTCGAAGCAGAAGTCCCGACACTTTTGGGCCGTGGCGAACGATGAAGTGTCGTTAAAGGCGGTGTTTGCGTATTGCAAATATGGGTCGCGGTAGCGCGATCAAAAGTGAGAGGTGTGCGCGATACAAGCAATGCTACGTATCGGATCGGTGAGCGCGGTTTTGTTGCTTGGATGCCTAGCTTGTCGATTGGTTATATCGACTGATTCAACGCGCGACGCGCAACCGACGGCTACGCAACCCCGGCTTGAATGTACCGATTGCTCCGAAAGAATACCAAACGAGTTAGAAAGCCCTGAGAAATCTCTTTCATCCGGCTCCGTTTCTCGGATTTTCGACTTTTCGCCCATCGACGGATTAGTACGAAACGCGATAGAGCGCCGGCAGATACCCGGTTGTGTCATTGCGATTGGCAGACACAATCGGGTTTTATTCACTCGCGCTTACGGCGATCGGGCGCGCTTACCTCAAGCGACGCCCATGTCCGTTGAGACGATTTTCGACCTGGCGTCGCTAACCAAGCCGATCGCAACAGCAACGAGTATTATGCTACTAGTCGAGAAGGGTCTCGTCGACCTTGATCGGCCGGTCGCCGAGTACTTGCCTCAATTCGCAGCCGGCGGAAAAACCAAGGTTACGGTCCGGCAAATAATGATTCACAGCGCGGGATTACCCAAAGTGAACCCGCTTCGTGACTACGAACAAGGCGGCGAGCGAGCGCTTGCTCGACTGCTGGAAACCCGGCCGATATACACCGCCGGCGCGAAATACCTCTATAGCGACATCGGATACCTGATACTTGGAGAATTAGTACGCCGTGTCTCCGGTCTATCGTTGGAAGTTTTCGCCGAAAGAAATATCTTTTCGAAATTGGGCATGGAGGAGACCTTTTTTCGTCTACCCGAGAAGCTAAAACCAAGAGCCGCGCCGACGGAACAACGCAATGATCAATGGATTGTCGGAGAGGTTCATGATCCCCGCGCGTTTAGGCTCGGTGGCGTGGCGGGAAACGCCGGTTTGTTCTCAACCGCGGGAGATTTGTCCCGCTATACGCGTATGATGCTCAACGAGGGTAGCTTGGACGGGTCGCGTATTCTGTCACGGCGCGCCGTACAAGAGATGACGGAACCTCACTTTATCGAGAATACGGTTCGCGGTCTCGGCTGGGATATTCGCAGCGATTATTCCGTCAATCGGGGAGGACTGCTTTCGGCGCGCGCCTTTGGACATGGTGGTTACACGGGAACGGCGATTTGGATCGATCCGGGACTCGATCTATTCGTGGTATTTCTCAGCAACCGCGTCCACCCGGACGGTCACGGGGATGCCAACCGGTTGGCCGGAGCTGTCGCCAACGTCGCGGTTCGCGCGCTGAGCGCATACGAGCTGAGCTCGCATTCGGCCGAGCCGCGCGTAAAGACGGGAATCGACGTGCTTCAAGAACAACGCTTTGAAACGTTACGCGGCAAACGGGTCGGACTGATCACCAACGCGACCGGACGAAACAGCGCGGGGATTTCGACTATCGATCTGTTGCGCCGGGCGGCGGGGGTGAACCTCGTCGCTGTCTTCGCGCCCGAACACGGGTTGAAAATCGACCGCGAAGGCGCTTTTGAGCACGAAAAACAACCACAGTCAGAGACACCGATATATAGCTTGTTTGGTAAATACCGCAAGCCGACCTCGGCGATGCTCGAGGGTATCGACATTCTCGTATTCGATATTCAAGATGTCGGCACGCGTTTTTTTACCTATATGTCGACGCTTCATCAAGTGTTGCTCGCCGCTGCCGAGCACGGACAGAATGTCGTCGTTTTAGACAGGCCGAACCCGATAAACGGTGAAAAGGTCGAAGGCCCGTTACCCGACGCCGGGGTCACGACTTTCGTCAATTACTTTCCTCTACCGATCCGTCACGGAATGACGGTAGGCGAACTGGCGAGACTCATCAACAGCCAACGCGCCATCCACGCAAAGCTCGAAATAGTTAAATTACAAGGATGGAATCGCGCTCACTACTACGATCAGACCGGATTAGCGTGGGTCAATCCATCGCCGAACATCAGAAGCCCGATGCAGGCGCTGCTTTATCCGGCTATCGGATTGCTCGAAAGTACCAATCTCTCGGTCGGCCGCGGGACCGACAGCCCTTTTGAAGTATTCGGCGCGCCGTGGCTGAATGCGAATAAGCTCGTTTACAAACTTCATAATGCCGGATTGCCGGGGGTTACGTTTACCCCGATTACGTTTACACCTCGATCCGATAAATACAAGGATCAACTCTGCCGTGGAGTCCGGGTGGCGGTGATCGATCGCTTTTCGTTCCTGCCGGTGCGCACCGCTTTTCAAATAGCTCACTGCCTTTTATCGCTCCATAAGGGGAAATGGACGGTAACCGATTTTGTAAAGCTGGTGGTCAATCAAAGGGTTATGAAGGCGCTAATCGGCGGTTTCAGCCCCTCCCAAATAGAAAGAATATGGGAAGCCGACCTACATCGGTTCTATAAAAGGAGAGCCGGTTTTTTGCTCTATCCCGGCTATCCTGAGTAGAGACGGCGAACTCTCGTCGTGCTCACGATAGCGTCTTCGGCCGAGATCGTCGGAGCGCGTCGCGTAGCAATAAACACAGCCGAAAGAGCAGCTATCGACCATCCCGATATCCTTACTCGGGATACACCCGCAGAAACGCCTTTGTCCCCCATCCTTAGCGCTCGGCCAGGTTCCCCCAAAGCGGGCGGACAGCAGTCGATCGTCGATGCATTTTGTTCTCGAGATACCGATTTGCGAGAAGTCTTCCGCTTGCGCGCAAGCTTCAATCGCCATGCCGTGACGTCTAGCGATTCGTGTCATTTTAGATAGTAAATCGAATAATTGGGGGTCGGTTGCCGGCTCTCGCAGTATCTCATGTCCCCATTTGAACATCGCCCCCAGCCGCCTCTCGGTTTTTTTGTAACAATCGACGAGACTGATAACCACCCGTTCCGTATAGCCCTCGAGATTTCGCGCGACGGTTGAAAACCGCGATAGGTGCTCGCACGCGGGAAACGCCGGACCGAACACGATTGGATCATAGCGCCAAATAACCGTTCCGGGCTGAATCCTTTCAGCCAGCGATCGAAATGTCTTAATCGCTACGGGCAGCGGCGGCGTGCGCGCTTCGATCGGTTTCGGGTAACCGGTTATGGTATATTGAAAATAGTATTTATAACCGCGTTGATCGAGCTTAGGTAGAATCGATAAAAGAGGCCGGGCGTGGCGCGTCCAAAAAACGATTGCGTCCACGTCCGTGGGTAAAAGCGAGATTCGGGCGACCTGTTTGGGATTGAAGGGATTCGGTACCAAACAGTAGCCCGCCTGTATACGGCGCCAGAACCAGCGAGCATAAAAGGCGGGGAGATCGGTGCGGCGGCTTGCTGAAATGATCATGGCGGTTTATAAACGTCAAACAGTAGGCTTATGTGCCACGCGCATCCGTCAGCGTAATTTATATTGAGCGAGGCGACGTTTTGCCTCCTTATTGTCCGGAGAAAAACGCAAAGCCTCGCCGAACTGCTCTTTCGCCGCTTGCGTATTGCCCAACATCGCGAGCACATCGCCGTAAAGCACGCGATACGCGGCGCGCTTCGGTCGCTTTTCCACGATGCGCTGCACCAACGGAAGAGCCTCCTTTGCTTTGCCGCGTTTCAATGAGATCTTTACTAAGCCTTCCATGGCGTGATGTTCGTCCGGCTCTTGATTGAGCACGGCTCGAAACAAGGTTTCCGCGTCGTCGAGATTTCCATTCGCGAGCTGTCTTGAGCCGCGCCTTAGTAAATCGCGAGAGTTACCCGTGACAGCCGATTCGGGCTTGGCAGCCGGCTCGATGCCCGTCGTTTGATCTTCGCTCCGCGCTTCGTCTGTCGTTTTGTTATTTCGCTTTGCTATCGACGCCGACTTCGTGGACACCGGCTCTTCAACCACTTGGGCTCTCGGTTCGGCTGCAGCTTGACCGGATTGCGGGCTATTTATTTCGGTTGTGTCAGCGGGGCTCTGCGCGGCGCTTTCCAGGGGGTGTTCGGGTTTGATCTTATTATCTCGCTCTTTGACTTGTCGCGGCAACTGAGTGACGACCACTCGATCATTCGGCCATCGAAGCACTCCGGTTTTAACAACCGCGAGCGCGCCGACCAAGACCAGTATGAAGATCCCGAGCGACCATGCAGCGGTACGAAAACGCGTCGGCGCTTTTCTGGAAACGGCCGAGGAGTCCGTTGGCTGCGCCGCGAACGGCTTAGGCTCTAGCTCGATAGGTATCTCTCTAGCTCGTGTTTTTCTTGTGTCCGGGATCGAATACGACTCACTCGGAATACTCGAAACACTCGAAAGGCCCGAAAATAACGTGTCTTCCAATGGTTGCGGTATCGCCCCGGCGGCAGTTGCGCGCGCCTTATCGCTCGCCATCGCTTGTGGCGGCGCCGTAACGGCTCCCTCCGGGCTACTTTCGGGAAACGGTTGTGGTCTCTTTTCGGAGAGTTCGTTGCTTATTTTCTCTTCGCGGACCAGTCTCGCAATCGGAGTCTGTGGAGGAGGAGGAGGAGGAGGTACAACCTCTTTTTCCTGTTCCGCCTGTTTGGCCGCGGACGGTGTCGGTGGTCGCTGCAATCGCGCCGGCCCGATTCCCACGACCGTTTTTTTACTCTTTGCCCGCGTTTGAGGAACAACCGGTTCGCGAAAGCCTAGATCGCTCTTTTTATGTTCGATCTCGCTCAAGCCTTTTCCGTGCATGCTGAACAAACCCCGAGCGGATTCTTTAGCGACTTCGCCGGCAGATGAATTCTGTTGTAGCAAAGCCTCCTTTTTTCCGCCGAACGCGGCGACCGGAGGCGGAGGAAATATCTCCGAAGGTTCGTTGTCCGGCTGCCGTTCACCTTTTATATTCACCAATTTTACGTTTACGGCCTCATCGGGCACGGGCGGAAGAGAGAGGTTCTCGCCAACCGGAAGCGGTGTGAGAGAGGTTCCTTTGTTTCTGTCAAACAGCCCCTTTATCTCTCCTGATTCATCTTTATTACCTGTCGTCTCTTTATTGTCGCTGTCGCCTTCGGCTCCGACGTCCAGAACGGTCCAGTTCAGACCCTGAGGAGGCGAGTTGCTCGTTGACTTTGTCACTGTGGCACCCTGACTAAATTCTCTTCGTCTTCACAAACGCCGTTAAATCCGTCTGCTCAATTCATCTCATTTACCTAGAGCTTGAATCAAGACCGAACGGATTCACCATGTTAGATTCTTCCATCTCTCATCGATCGCCATTAAATTTAGCACAACTCGAGATCGCTCTGTCTCGTTCTTTTGAACTAGTTTGCGTCCATGGAAAATTTGTAAGCGTTCAGGGGTCAAACAAGTCGGCGGCCGATTCGCCTGTAAAACCGAGCGCGCCCGAAGGGCCGGCGAGGAGGGTACTTGCCGTACCTGACGGTTGTCGGTGGAAACGTACGAAGCGAAGCGGACGTGAGTCCGCGAAGCTGTACATTTGCAGCGGCAGTACACAGGGTCCGTAGGACCCGAGTACGCCGGCGCGAGGACGAAAGCCGGCTTTTTCGGGATGAATTTGCCGCCGGCGTAGCCGAACAGCAGTTCCCCCCTGAACGGTTACGAAAATTTTCTCCATCGGCTCTCCCATAGTTCACATCGGCGAGGCGTAAGACGGCTAACGAGACAGCGGATTTGTCCGTATCATCGCGGAAAATATCGCGACGAAAGATCTGCTCTCGATGTTTTTAACGCTAGGGTTAACTTAACCTCGCCTCGTGTCTTAATCGCTTTTTATTAACGGAAGCGCTCGGAGGGTAGAAAGACCGATTGTTCGGCGTACGTAACAGGCTCCACTGTGGCTTTACTCCCTACATCCCGACGCTGCATACGCAATTACGACCCCTCTGTTTGGCGATATAAAGAGCCCTGTCAGCGGCGGCGAAAAGAGACTGGCGGTCTCTGGCGTCGTGCGGATAAGTTGCTACGCCCAACGAGCAGGTCACGTTAAGGTTACCTAGCTCGGTTTGAAAAATCGTCTTGGTAAGCTCTTCCCGCACCCTCTCGGCTAACTGGTACGCCCCTTTGGAGTCGGTTTCTTCGCACAACAGGCAAAATTCCTCTCCACCGAAACGCGCGACGGAATCGGTTTCACGTTTCATTTTCTGTAAGATCCGCCCGAGCTCTCTGAGCACGACGTCTCCTATCGCGTGACCGTAGGTGTCGTTCACGTTCTTGAAGTGATCGAGATCCGCGATAACCAGAGAGAGCTTGCGCTTAAAGCGTTCGGCGGCTCGTAACTTGGATTCGAGCTCCTCGTGGAACGCGTGCTTATTCCGGCATCCTGTCAGACCGTCTGTCGTAGCTAGTCTCTCCAGCCTAGCCACGAGCGCGGCGTTCGACAGCGCAATCGCGAGTTGATTCGCGAGCGCCTGTAAAGCAGGCCGCACGCTATTGGTGAAGGCGTTGCGACGTCGAGCGGCCAACGCGAAGGTTCCCATGGCTTTCTCTCGCACGATGAGAGGAAGTATCAGCAACGAACCCATTCCCGTAAGATTCGCTTTTTTCGTGTAGACGATCTGCTGGCTTCCGTCGAATTCCCCGCGATAGGGGAGAAAGTGACAATTCTTTACCGCCATTGCGGTCAGCGACGTGTTGTCGCGAAAGCTTAGGTTTGCGAGCGCCTGCGCCCCCTCGCCCACGGCACGGCGGACGTAATGTCGATGAGATTGGCTGTCGTATAGGGTTACGGCGGCGAATTCATAGGGAACGATTTCGGCCGCGGCCTTGAGCCCGGCATCGAATACCGCGTCTTCATTCAGCGCCGCGCCCAGTGCCTTTGAAGCCTGATACAGAATCGTCTGTTCTCGTTTGGATCTTTCTAGTTGGACAAAAACACGCTCGTTTTCCCCAATGCGTACGATTTGCTCTGCTGCGCTCAACAATATTTCCTGGTCGTCCACATCGAACGGAATATCCTCAATTCGGTCAGCGCACAACGCGCCGCGGAGGTTGCCGTTTTCCTTTATAGGAACAGCGAGAAATGCTCTTATCGCAGAGGGAGCGCGATAGTAGCCAATTCCATTGTACCCGTCGTGCACATGTTCGAGATTGATGATCTGCCCTCGTTTTTCCGCCCCGCCGATTGCCCCCTCGCCGGCGCGAAAAGGACCTTCCGAAATTTCATCGCTATCGGAAACAACCTCCACAAGATGCAGTTGCTCGCCGCTCTCGTCGTGCATGAGAACGACGCAAGAATGCAGCTTCATGACGCGCTTGAGTAATGCGAGATTAAAGTAGAGCGAATGATGTACTTGCTCGATGCTTGAACGACAGAGCCTTTCCTCGTCATAGACCGCGCTTTCCGACGGCGTTACCACGAGTCGAAAAATCTGAGCATCCTCTTTTACCCGCTTCTTCTCTCCTTCAAGCCTTTCTTGAGACTCGCGGCGTAACCTGCCTATCTCCAGGCGAGTGACCAACTGAGCAAATAAACCAAAGAACAGTAGAAGAAAAGCGTGAAAGGCGAAAGCGCTAAGCGCGACGGGCTGTGGGTTGAGAAAATAGATAGCGGTTTCGTAACAGATTGCTAAAAAGACTAATGCCCAAGCGAAGCGCGGCTCGAGATAGGAGCAGAGAAACGCGACCAACAGATACAACAAGGGGTAAAACGGGCTGTTAAACCCGCCTAAAAGCTGAAGCCCGGTATGCATAAACACGAGCAGTAGAAGGCAAAGCTCAAAACGAGACCAGCCCGATTTTACTTGTCGCTGCCTCGTTCTCAGGCGCGCGCGAAAACGCATCCCGAACACGACGAGCCAACCCGCCGCAACGAGGAGATGCTCCGGCCCTACCTGCTCGAGCGGAATCCGAAAGACACCGAGTAGGTTGAGCAAAACAAATGCGAGAATCGCTATATAACCGTACGAGGCTCTTACGCCCCTGCGAATCATGAGCACAGTCTGCACTGGTTTCGTCATTGGACCTCGGAGACGATTGGGGAAACCCTTAAAAAAAGGGCCGTGCCCTTCTACTGTCGTAACCGTAGGCCGCATCTCTGGTCAAAAAAACGGTCTTTTTGCCGCGGCTTTTTTAGCATCTCGCTGATCAGCGGCGTAACGACCCGGCCACTCGACCGTAGTGGACCGAAAACGACGAAACCTAGCGTAATTTGAGGCCCAGACACCTTCGCTCATAGGTATCCCAACTCCGAGGGCCGCCGCTTTTTTAGCGTGGGAACTGAAACAGAATCTCACCTTCGCGAATCATCCCTAACTCGTCGCGCGCAATGCGCTCGACTGCTACGGGGTCGCTGCGAAGCCGTTGAACGGTTTGTTGTAAATCGCGAACTTCGCGACGCATGCGCTGGTTCGCTTTCTGTACCTTATAGAGTTCCGTTCGCAAAGCGCGGTAACGCGGCAATCCCTGTTCATCGAGCATTCGTAGGGGTACGACGACAACGACGCATACCAAAAGGGTGAAAGGTAGAAGCCACGCGATTCCTTGAAAGAAACGAGGCATATGACTTCTTATTATCTTGCACTTATCATGATGTGGTCCAATTACCGACACTCTTTGAAAAGCAAAAGGGCAAGAGTTTTCCTATAATAGAGTAGGTTGATAAAGTCAGCTCCGGTAGGAGTAGCCTAGTAATAAAGGTAAGCGTTCAGGGGGGCAAAAAAGTCGGCGGCCAATTCGCCCGTAAAACCGAGCGCGCCCGCAAGGCCGGCGAGGATGGTACTTGC
>JAFGIB010000359.1 GCA_016929805.1 Deltaproteobacteria bacterium
GCAAGTACCATCCTCGCCGGCCCTGCGGGCGCGCTCGGTTTTACGGGCGAATTGGCCGCCGACTTGTTTGACCCCTGAACGCTTACGCGCTTTACGACCCGACGGACCCACCTCGCGCCGCGCGCGCGTCGATGTCTCGGCTATCCCGAAAACGAACGCGCGCGCTCTCTCGCTTCATTCGGTAGAATAAGCTCTCTTATTTCACTTTTTCGACGCGAGGGATGAGCCGCTTCGATGGTTGAATCGGCTCGCATCGACTCCGGTATCCGAGCTTTTATCCACCCGCCGGTCTTCTTTTCGTACCATGCTTCGGCGACCTGCGATACTACATCGTTTATATTATCGATGTGTTGGTTTCTCAGCATGGCGAGCGCGACATCGGCCGGATCGTCAACCTCGAAAACCAAAACCTGCGCGATGTTGTTGGCGCGCTCAAGCGCGAGCTGTTTCTCGAGATGAGCCTCCAAAACGGTCTTCACTCGATCTCGAGCGAGGAAAAGTTGATTCGCTGAAAGTGTCATCTCTCTCCGGAGGTTCCGCGCGACCTGGCTTCGCGCGAAGCCTTGTATAATAAGACTGACGACATAGTACAGAACGTTTTTAGGCTGTGAAGTACTTTTTTAGAAAAAGATCTAAAAAGGATTAATTGGGGATAACTCATCTGAAAAAGACGAACAAGTCGTTCTTTTATGTGTAATAAATGGGAATAAGTTGTGGAAAACCCCGTTTTTTCGTCCATCTGGATGTTAAAAGTATAAGCTAAGAAGTGACTTTGCCTAGCTAGCGAAAGTCAGTCAGCGCGCGAATAGTGCCAATAGGTGTGATTTATTCGCTTACTCGAACGGCTACTGATACCCTAGTATTGTAAAATTACGCTATTAGAGTTATTTCAACGAAAAGCTAGCGCGGCGCGGGTGAGGCCGAGGAGAAAAACCGCCGATCTTTGTCGCCCGAAACGGATCGAAGTCGCGTCTTTATACCCGCAGGCGCCGTGCGCAGATATCTCGATAGATCTCTCTCGTCATCCGAATGTACTCGTCTCGATCGGGATGGCGAAAGTAAACATGCTCGCCGATCGCGTCGGGATCAAACCCCTGTTTCTGTAGCGCGATCTTTTTCATCTTTAAGGTGGAGGTGGTCTCGATGCGGTTGCTCAGGCGAACGAATAACGGCCTGGCGTAGCTCGGAAGCACCGCGTCGACGTGCGACTTGAAACCGTCGGGGTTAAAGCCGTGCGCATTGCTCAATACGATCGATGCCATGCCCGCGCGTCCTTCGGCCCCGGGAATTTGTACTCCGTAGACGTTTACCTGTTTTATCGCGTCCCACTTCGCTATCTGTTCCTGTACCTCGAAAGTCGAGACGTTTTCGCCTTTCCAGCGAAACGTGTCTCCCAACCGATCGACGAAGTAGAGATGCTTGAACTTGTCGCGGCGGAGCAGATCGGCGGTATTGAACCACGCGTCTCCCTTGCGAAAGACGTCGCGTACGATTCTTCTTCGGGTTGCCTCGTCGTCGAGATACCCCTCGTAGCTCACCGGAGTGGTAAATTTTCCTATTCGACGGCTTTGCCGAATCCTGCCGATGAGCACGCCCGCCTCATCGGTTTTGCATTTGATCAGAAAACCCTTCGCGTCTCTGACGAAATCCTGTCGCGCATTATCCCATTTAACCAGCGCGACATTGGGTAACATCAAACCGACCGATCCCGGCTTATTCGAGGTATTAATCGCGATCGCGTTGCCCTCGGTGGAAGCGTAGAACTCGGATATCCGCTCGATGCCGAAACGCTCTTGAAACTGCTGCCAAATATCGTTTCTTAAACCATTACCGGAGATCACGCGAACGTTGTGATTCCGATCCCCGGGACCGGGCGGCAGGTTCATCAGGTAACGACACAGCTCGCCGATATAAACGAAGGAGGTAGCTCGGTGCGCGCGAATATCGTCCCAAAATCGCTTCGGCGAAAATTTTCGAGCCAGCGCCAAGGTGGCGCCGGAGGTGATCACCGAGCCGGTCGCCAAGAGAATCGCATTCGCGTGATACAACGGCAGGCAGTTGTACAGGATATCGGAGGTCCGAAGCCGAAACGCGAGCGCGCTCCATAGTCGCCCCGCGCGATATATCCGACAGTTATTCACTATCGCCGGCTTCGGCATGCCGGTTGTACCGCTGGTATAAATCAGAGCACAACCGTCCAACAAGCGCTGTCGGCCGGATTCGATCGGGTTGGTTTCTGAAGCGCCGCAAAGGCGGTCCGCCCAAATCGCCGCCTCCGGGCTAGTCGCACCCGCTAGATCCAAGTCGACGTCAACGGGCGTTTCTCGCAGATCGGCGTGCGTTGCGCGTACGGCTGCGAAGTTTTCCCAGACCTCCGATCCGACAACAATACGCGCGGGGCGGCACGCGCGTAGAGCGTGAGCCAGAAGATCTCCGCTGATATTGCTGTTGATCAGGCTCGCCACCGCGCCGATCTTATTCAACCCTAGAAAATGCCAAAGAAACTCGGGGCGGTTTTCAAGTACCAGAGCCACCACGTCCCCCTTTTTTACGCCTAGGGCGGCGTACGCGTGCGCGTGGCGGTTGGCGAGCGCATTGGACTGCACGTAGCTATATCGCCGGTCTTCAAAGAGTAAGAATGGGTGCTCGGGGGATTCTTTAGCTAGCCGCTCAAACTGCAATGCTATCGTCTCATTGGAGTTTAGATTGCTGAAAATCGCCTGAAGAACCTTGATGATCTTGTCCGCCAGCGTGTCTCGCATTGTCTTCTAGAGTGGCCTTTTTTAGTCAATCGTTTGCCCGCGCTCACACCCCCGCCTCGAAGTAACCCTGGGCGCGATCGCTCACGCTTCGGTTGGCGACAAACGCGGGAACGCGTTCGTCAATCTACGGCCGGATTCTTGTTTTCGGGTCGATTTCGAACTAAACGGGGCCGAGCTTGTGAGCATCACAATTTAAAGTACGGAGGAAACCGAACCTTATTAACAGGGGCTATCGATAGCCGCATCTCCAAACGCAAACGAGGTGGGAACTAATAGGATTATTGACCCCATTCACCTTAACGTTGTAAAAAACTTCGAGCGAAGCGCTTTACGCCGACGGATTTTTTGCAACCGCAAGATTTACTCTCTGCTTACTCTCCAAACCGTCACGGGGATATGAAACGATACAGGCTCTTTTTGCGGAGGGAATTTCGTCGATCGCGCTACAGCGAGAATGCATCTCCCGAGCTCGGTCCGGTTTAACGCGTCGGGCGAGATCTCGGCGCTATTGACCACTCCGAAGCGATCAATATTAAAGAGTACTGAAACCTTCGGTTTGCCCTGAAGCTCGACCGCGTGGGTTTCGACACAAGAATGTATCTGTTTTTCCCGGTTACGAAAGGCGCGTGTCAGCGCTTGAACGTCGGGGTCGTCGGTTCTCTTACTTCCGCGCTTTAGGGGCTGCTCTGATGCGCCCTTTTTGTATAAATCGAGCTTCGCCGAGCCTTCGATCTTGGTTTCTGGTTGCTCGACGCCATCTTTACTCGGTAGCGCGGCTTTGCTTACCTGTCTGTTAGCTTCCGATGCCGCTTTCTCTTTATCGACGGGCCGCTTGTCCGAAGGCGACTCGGACTCGATTGGACTTTGGACCAACAAGAATCGCCTTTCTTCCTTTTTGCTTTCCCGACTCGTAATCGCCAAGGCCGCGCCCGCGGCGAGTAATACCATCGTCGCTATCCCGAGCCACGCTCGGGCCATGCGGCTTTTTGGAAAGGCCGACTTTACTCTAAAGAGGACTTTCGTCGCCGGCTCGTCATCTTCGACCCGCGCGGCTTTCTCTGAAGCCTCGTCGCCGTCGCCCGACTCGTCCTGCCGCTCTTCATCACCGATAGTATAGGTATCAGAAATCGAATCGTCCGCGGCTCTTCTGACACGCTGCGGCGAGATCGAGGGATTGCGCCACGCGGAGTCGAGTTTTTCCAACGACTCGACCTCGAGGTAGGCCGCCATCTGCGAGCAAAAATCGTCGTGGGTTAGCTTGGCGATCCGATCGACCATCTGCCGTTCGTCAACTCGGTGCAAACGGCGTAAAACGGCCGAGAACTCCGCCGCCGACTGATAGCGCTTCTCCGGAGACTTCGCCAAGGCTTTGCCGATGACAGCGTCGATTTCGTCCGGTACGTCCTCTCGATAACCGTGGACCGACACCGGCAGGTGGTTGAGCACGCGGCCGAAGGTCTCAGGATAATCCACCCCGCGAAAATCGTTCACCCCGATGAGTATCTCGTGCAGCACGACGCCGCAGGAATAGACGTCGCTCATAACGCTCGCGCGTCCTCCCTGAAAGATCTCCGGAGCGGTATAGGACAACTTGCCTTTGAAGGATTTCGCCTGTGTCTTGTACCCCTGGTTGGAGCCCGAGATGCGAGCGATTCCGAAGTCGACGAGCATGGAATGGCCGTCGGTTCGGATGAGAATATTCGAAGGAGAGATGTCGCGATGGATGATCTGCATCCATTCGCCGTCCGGGCGCTTTAGCGAGTGGGCGTGATGGAGCGCGTCGAGCGTATTGATAATAATTTGTATTACAACGGCACCCGGAATCTGCTTACCCCTGGACCTCAGGTAGCGATGCCATTGCCCGAGCTGAAATCCGTGCACGTATTCCAAGACCATGATGTAAGCGCCGTCCTCTTCGGCAAAATCGATGACGTCGACGATGCCGGGATGGTGCAGATGAGAGAGTATTTGCGCTTCACGGATAAACATGCCGGCGAATTCGCGATTCGCCGCCAAACCGGGCAGAATGCGCTTGATCACGACGGGTTTGGCGAATCCCGCCGCTCCGCGCGCGCGCGCGAGATAGACGACTCCCATGCCGCCAGCAGCCAAACGGCGGACGATTTGATAACGACCGAGCAGCATGCTGCCTATCATCTCGTCGTATCGTGGTGGCAAAGATCTCTCCATGGCTTGCCGATTGTCGCCTCTACGGCGCCTGGTTTTGACCGCGGCGCAGGTAGTAGTGAATACCCCTTTGAGGATGGACGACGCGAAGCGCGATCGAACGATACTGGTCGCCGTAGGTAACCTTTCCGCTGAATCGATTGTATTCGTCAGTCGCAATCGTCCCGTTGGCGAGCGAGACCGCCCATCCCGGAACCGCGACGCCCGTCACGGTCACGCTTTCGCCGACGCGGAATTGGCCCTCTTTCGGCTCGCGTAGACTGACCTTGGGCGCGGCGTTATCGAAGCGGATTCTGACGGTGGTCGTTTTGGAGGAGCGACGCGAATCACCGGTTCTAAAAGAAAACCGATGGGTTCCGTCGCGCAATCCGCCGGACTCGAAAGTATACTCCCCATTGACGCATGGATACTCGCGATTTCCCGCTGCTTGCGATAAGACGTTCAATATACAGGAGCCGGCCTTCGGCGCCGCGGGCCAGCGCAGCTTAACGATCGGAAGCTGATTTTGATAGAGAATATTGTAATTACGCCCGTCGGCTTCGACGCGCGATTCCGGCGCTTTGCGCGGTAGCCCGGCGGTACCGGGATCTCGCAACACGGTTACCGCCCCTGACGCCGCCGTCTTGGGCTGTACGGTCCCGTCGGCGTTCAAACAACGAATGAAGTATCTCGAACGGCCCGCTTCGAACAGCAGTCGCGCGATCGTCGTCCCGCGAGAGCGCACGCGACGGCCGATAAGCTGCGCGATCGCTCCGTGAGGACACCGGCCGGCGAGTTCAAACGCCACCGCTACCGGCGGTTTGGTTGAATGCACGATAAAGGATTCACCCGCCTTGACCGATAAGTCGGCAAACGCGGGACCCTCGTCGATCGATGAGGGATGCATTCCGACGGAACCGGTGGCCCCGGGATTGACGATGGTCGTCTCTTGTCCGGCGAGCAAGCTTTGGGTTTGACCCGGTCGCTCCACCTGGATCCGACCGGTTTGCACCTTTACCAGGGTATTTTCGTTATTGACATCGACGCTGGCTCGTGTTCCCCCCGGTTCGCCGCCATTCGCAATAATCACCCCGCCGGGCACCACGACGGCGACATTTCGGTCTGAGGATTCAAAAATCACCTTACCGGACAGCGCGTGTACCAGGGTTTGATCCGGACCTCCGATTCGATAGGTGCCCGCTCCGTAAATCGTGGCTTTATCCTGTTTTCGCCGAAGCATAATCGAGGTGTTTTTCGGCATGGCCAACACCGTGTTCGGCGCCAACTCGCTAAAACCGGGCGACAAACTCTCCCAGGGCGCGTCCTTCGACCTGCGGACGCGAACCCCGCTTCCCTTAACCTCCACGGAGACGGACGGCTGCGCGCTCTGCTCTAGCGTCGGTTCGCCCGTTTGTTGATTCTCTTTGAGCGCCTGCTCTTGTTCTCGCGGATGCTTAGAATGCGCCAAGACGGCCGATCCAATCCCGATTCGAATGCTTTCACCGGCGCCGACAACAGTCGACTGATCGCCCTTGGTTTGGAAGGTGGCGGTTCCGATAGCGACGTAAAAATCGAGACCTTTATCTGATTTACTAATACGAATCTTGCTGCCCGACTTGATTACCGCGCTACCCACGCTGCTCTGTAATTGAAGCGACTCAGTACCGACTTCGATTTCCGCCTCGCCTTGTTGAATGTCAATGCCCTTGGCGCGCGATCCCGGCATGGTTTGGAGAAATCGAATCATCGAATTGGCCTTGAGTCGCGCATAAGACCCCTCGCTCAACTTGAGCACAGCTTCCGACCGCGCTTTCGCCCGGACACCATCGCCTACCTCAAACACGGTGCCCGGCGATGCGCTTTTCCATTGCTCTAATCGATCGGCACAATCGCGTTGAATCTGACCCTGCGTTTCCACGAGCTCCGCGAGATGCTCGGAGGTCTCTCCGCAACCACAGCGAGAACAGCCCTCTAATATATGGAATACAGCAAGAACGAGTACCATATCGAGCCGAGGGCGAATTAATGTCACGGCTTACCTCTTCCTGCGCAAGTCGGCGTTAATAATGCTAACACCGTTTTTATCCACTGTGACCTTTCTGCGCTGCGTTTGGTAGCCGTTAGACCTGATCGTGACGAGATACGCCCCCGGTGGAACGTCCGTTTCAAATCGCCCGTTCGCGTCCGTAGTGAGTTTCATCCCCAAGGGCGCGATCGTAATGGTCGCCGATAACGGTTTCCCGTCAAAGGAACGTATCAAACCTCTGAGTTGAGCCGCGGGCGTCTCGCTCTGCTGAAGGCTGCTTTTTCTAAGCTGACGCGGTTGTTGTGCGGGCATGTCGGAAACCACGCGTACGTTCCACTCGCTATCTTCAAAGCCTTCGGCCTTGGCTCGCAATTGCGCCTCGCCCATGGGCACCTCATCGAAACGGAACGCGCCCTGCTCATCGCTCTCCGTCTCAATGGTCTTCTCGCCGCTTTGCAGCGTCACTTGAGCCGCCGCGACCGGTTCGCCGCTTTCGTCCACCAGCGTTCCCACGACAGAGGCGAATTGGGGCTCTTCTCGCTTTGTTTCGGGCGGTCTAACCGGGCGCTTTCTCTCTACGGGCCGCGGACCCGATAAGTCGAGCAAAAAGCGCAGGCCGGCCAGCGCTGAAAAGCGAGGCTCGATCGGCATCATAACGTTCTCAAAGCTGTCGTCGTCAGGGCGTTCGCTGACGAGGGTCTCCGTGAGTAGCTCAAGCGATAAAGCCGGCAGTACCTCGACCCGGCCGCCGGCCGCGACTCGCAGCGGCGAAGTCAGCGCGCCCGGGGAGCTTTCGCCAACGAGGATATCCCAAGTCACCTCGGCGATGATCTCGACCGGCGAAATCCAATATGAACCTCCTAATCCGATCAGTACCGCGTTATAGTCGCTTATGCCGAGCGACAATCGATCTCCGGGACGCATTTGATCAAGCGGCGGGGCGGACTGAGCGCTGTTGTCCAAACGGAAGCCAGCCAACGCCGCGACCGTCAAACCGATGTCGGTAGGTGTGTAAGCGCAGAGTAGTAGCGCATCTAATGTGGTCGCACCAAACTCAATGGAAGGGGCGTCGCTTCCGGGAAAGAGCAACCCGAGCTGCGCTCCGATTTGAAAGTTATCGCTGAGCCGATATCCGCCCCGAGCGAGCAATCGGGGATCGCCCACAATGCTCTGATCGCTCCCCTCCTCGTCGTCCGGATGAATATCGTAGCGTCCGTCGAGGCTCAATCCTAAGGACAGCCAGGGCCAAATCGACACGCCGCCGCTTAATATCCCGCGCAATCGATGGTGGGAACCTTCCGCGCTGCCTATCGATTCGGTAAACCCGTAGCCCGCCGATCCCGCAACCATCAAACTCGGCGCATCGGAAACCGGTACCCCAACGCGATTCATACCGGGTAAGGCGGAAGCCGTAACGCCCACCGCTCGTTTAGCCTCGCCTTGTTGAGAAAACGACCGCGCCGGTACGAATAGGCCGTGGATCGCGACAATCAGCGAAAACAAGAGCTTTTTACTATTAGGCATCGGCGCTCAAAAGGGGGTATCGGCGGTTTTCTAATAGTACGTCATTTTTACCGCTACAATCAAATCAACTTCCTATCTCGAGCTATTGCTCGAGAGGCAGAACAGACCGCAAGGGGACAAGATTTTGCGTCAATCTCACTCGATATAAAACCGCGCTCTCAATGCTTGCTACCGGTGCGAATACGCATTTTTTTTGACCTCGGCTACGACTCCATGCATGGCTAGTGAGGTGACCTAAAAGTTACGAGCCGATACCGGTGAGGATTCGGCGTCGAGCTCGGCCGCGCGACGACGAAGGACATACAGCGCCTATTCAAGGAGAATCGCGGTCGAGAGCGGCGCCGATAGTCGCCGCAGACGGACCAACACTTTTCGGTCACGGCGCTGTTATTACGACTTCGTTTTCTTGTGATTTTTGGGTTGTTTAACAACAGATTTAGGAGGCAAGGGCCATGGGAAAAGAGAATTTGCTGAACGAGATTCGCGAGCTGGTTAGACGCGTTACCAAATTTCGGTTCGAGGGTGGCTCGCACGTGGAGAAGGCTAGGGTGCAAGCTTACGCGGATGGTTATATGCGCGCTTTGATGGACGCGGAGCTGGTCGACCGTAAGCAGCTTCTTCAACTGATCGGAGAAGAGCGGCAAAATACGCTGCGAGCAGCGTAGAGTCGCTTTGACAAGCGACACCGAAGTAAGGTATTTCGTAAAAGAGTGTCGTGAAAAACCGGGCCGTCCGTTCCGCGAGTTGTCGGTTTTATCGTGTTGCGAGGGATCATTGTTAAGCTAAACAGAGATCGAATATAACCTTTATCGGGTTTCACCCGACCCCGGTTAACATTAGCTGATTTACGGAGGATAGATGGCGCTCATCGAGACAAAAGAAGCAGCCCGACGATTGGCGAGGGCGATTGCGAGTGACCTCTCCCTTTATAACGAGGAGAAGATCGTCGAGGGCATTACCAGTGATAATCTTTTCGAGCTACTGAAAGAGGAACTAGAAGAAGGTCGCGCGCTGTTCGAGAGTCGGGTTACGCCCGAATTGTATAGGGAGAACTATTACGATCGCGCGATTATCGATATTTTGGTCCGTTCCAAGGGGCACATCGATTCAAAAATGTGGTAGTTGCGGAGTAACCGTTCACGGGGGTACTGCTGTTTGGCGACGACGGCGGCCTAATCATCCCGTAAAACCGGCACCGGCTCCCGGGCGATTCTGTTCGAATCACCCCGGCGTCCTCGGGCCGGGTATTACCCTTCTAAGCGCGTAACTCACCTGTTGAGACCGCACGGACGGTGGACTAAGCTTCGGCGTGCCATATTTCGCGCATTGAATATTGCTCCGTGAACGATTCCCTAAAAGACGATTCTGAACGAAGCCTGTTGCTGGTCATAACCGCCGAGGAACAAGGAGAGCGGCTAGACCGTATTATCGGCTCGCGTGGGTTGGAGTATTCCCGATCGGTTCTACAACGATGGATCGCTCATGGGCGCGTGCTCGTCGACGGCAGAAGAGCCAAAAGCAACGCCCGCCCGAAACAGGGCTCGGTGGTTCGCATTACTCCCGAACCGCCGCCGCCGTCCACCGCTATCCCGCAAGATATTCCCTTGGAGGTGTTGTTCGAGGACGCCGATCTACTCGTGCTGAACAAACCGGCGGGTATGGTCATTCATCCAGCTCCGGGACATCCCTCCGGAACGCTCGTCAACGCGCTGCGGTTTCACACTTCACTGCCCGATGATGGCGACTGGCGGCGTCCGGGAATCGTGCATCGTTTAGATAAGGAAACGAGCGGCGTATTGGTGATCGCGAAGTTGCCCCGGGCGCGCGAGCACCTTATCGCACAATTTAAAAAGCACGCGATTGAACGCCGCTATCACGCCATTGTCCTCGGACATCCGCCCGAGCAGGCCAGCTTTAATACCCTATACAGCCGCCATCCGGTGGATAGAAAACGGTTCACCGCCCGCGCCGACCGGGGTAAAAACGCGATCACCCATATGCGCACCATTGAAAGGCTACACGCTTCGGCTCTGGTCGAGTGTAAGTTGGATACCGGCCGCACCCATCAAATCCGGGTTCACCTCTCGGAAGCGGGCTACCCGGTGCTCGCGGACTCGCTCTACGGTCGAACGAGTCGGGACGAACGGCTGATCGAGGCCGCGCGGCTGATCAGGCGGCAGGCGCTGCACGCCTCGGTTCTCGGATTCGAGCATCCGGTGACGGGAGAACTCTTACGTTTCGAGACCGCTCTACCCGAGGTTTTCGATCGTGTGCTCGAGGTGCTGCGGGAACGTTCCAAAGGCTAGCAAAAGGAAATCTATCAAAGCGATAGCTCCTTGCCTTCGTGGAATGCCTTTCCGACGATTTCCCCTAAGCGCTGATAGACCTGCGAGGCACCCGTGTAGATCAGCGGATCGATCTTTTCCGGGATGACTTTTTTCTTTTGCGCGTCCCAGCAATCGCTGCTGACATAACTCTCCACGATTTCGCCGACCACCAACACGTGGCTGCCGAGCTCTAGTTGGTGTATCACCTTGCATTCGAGATTGACCGGGCATTCGTCGATCAGCGGCGCGCCGCCGAGCTTTCCTCTAAAAGTCGAAAACAACTTGGACTTATCTCGGCTACTGCCGGAGTACATGCCGCAATAATCTACCTTTTTGGCCATTTGGGCCGAGGCGATATTGACGGAAAAACTCCGGTGTTCGGCGATGCCCTTAAGGGTATGGCGTTGGCCGCGAATCGCCACGGAAATCGCCGGCGGGGTTGACGCCGCTATTCCACACCAGGCAACGGCCATAAAATTCGCCTTGCCGTCAACTTCTGATCCGACCAGAACGGCGGGCGTGGGAAACAGCAAAGTACTCGGTCCGATTGATTTTTTATCCATAGCTTACCTCGTATGATCTCTTTACCTTAACGTTGCAAAAAACGTCGAGCGGAAACGCGAAAAAAGCGACTAAATAAGGGCGCGCGGAACTTTTTTTAGGCCGCAGCTTAGTGCACCCTAAGCGAGGTCCAAAAAAAGTGAGCACGTCCTTAGTTCGCGATATTTTTCGCGAGCGAGGCGCTTTACGCCGACGGATTTTTTGCAACGTTAAGGTTTATAAAAGCGCTCCGGCGACGTTGCAAACGACCTCGTCGATGCGGTTAGGAAGCGATTCTCCCCGCTTCGATATGGATCTCATCCCCGAGCTCAACGGAGAGAAACCTTCCTCTTCGAAAGCTTCCGGGATTAGCCACGATGGTCTGGTCGAGCTTTTCAACCCCGTTGGCCTCGTGGATGTGCCCGACCAGGCAGAGTCGTATCGCGTGCTCGCGCACAAACCGTGCGATCCGTTTGCTGCCGCCTCTGAGACCAAAAAAGCTTCTGTCTCGTGTTCCGTAAGGCGGCGCGTGCGATATCAAAACCGCGGTCCTCATCTCTTTAATTTTATTATACCCCTGGTCGATAAACACGCCTATCTCTTCTTCGCTGTATTCACAGCGGGTGCTCATCGGGGTTTTTGTCGAGCCGCCTACTCCGAAAAAGCCGATGCCGTCGACGATCTTTCCATCGGCGTGAAGATTATATCCTTTCTGCTCGAGTAGCTCTTTGACCTCCTGATGGTCCATGTTGCCGTGCACCGCGAGGATGTTTCTATTGTGGCTCTCGATCGTCTCGATTACCGCTGCAGCATCCTCCTTCGTGCCCGATTTGGAGATATCACCGGAAATGGTGACGAGATCCGCGTCTCGGATATAGGATAAGGCGTTCTCGATCGGCCTGAGCGCGCCGTGAATGTCGCTGATGGCAAATATCTTCATGATTCTATCCGGCTGTAAACCGCAAGATCGGCGAATTGATCGAAGCGAAATGCCGACACCTCGAACCCGCGGTCTTTGTACCGACGATAGAGATCTTCCAGACCTTTATATCGAGGGGTAAGACCGCATTGACCCACCGCGTTTACCATTAAAAGCACCTTGTCTCGAAAAGCTCCCAACGACCTCGGATGACCCGCGATATCGCTGACCGTGAATAGATACTCTCTTCCATGCCGGCTCCTTTCGCTGTCTATCTTATAGTCCAGCGGGATGACGAAGCCAAATGCTAACGACGGCGCTTTTTACAACTCTCGGGTGCTCAGCATCCGCGGGCGACAACGGCAGCCCTTCGGATAAAAGGGCGACCGCGTCGGTTGCGCTACGGCGAATCCACGTTACCATTGCTTCGAAACGAAAAGCGCTCGGCGGCGCCGTTTGAGACGATTCATGAAATTTTCGGTCATTATCCCCACCTACAACTCGGCCGCGACCCTGAAGATTCTCCTCGACTCGCTCGCGAAGCAAACCATCTCGGACCACGAGGTCATCGTTGTCGACGACGCGTCTAATGACGATACCGCAACCATAGCGGCGAGCTATCAAGTCAAATATCTGCGGCTCGAGACCAATCAAGGGCCGGCCGCCGCGCGAAATCACGGGGCGCGAGAAGCCGCGGGACAATGGTTTGTCTTCACCGACGCGGACACGGTCTTCGAGCCCGATACGCTGCAGTCGATTCAAAAAGCCGTAGACGCGTCAGATGCGGCCGCTCTGTTCGGCTCCTATTCCGGCGAGCCCGCGAATTCTGGTTTTCTGCCGAGTTACAAGGCGCTGTGGGACCAGTACGCGATCGACATGACGCTGCAAAAAGACCAACGCGATCTGTACCCATCCAACTCGTGGCTGCCGCGCCCCGGCGTCGTACGCCGTGAAGCCTTCCACGCAATAGGCGGCTTTGATACGCGCTTTAAAGGGCCCGACCTCGAGGACATGGAATTCGGCTACCGTTTATTCGACGCCCGATACGCGATCTACTACACGCCCCATATCCATATTTTACACCACTATCCTCGGGATTTTTTTACTGAGCAATCGCGGTTTTTTCGGCGTTGCGTCTTGTGGATGCGCATGACCCTGCGGAGGAAGCGCTTGGACAGCTACGGCGATGGCAGCCCGATACTCTTACAGAAGCACATCTGCGGGCTCGTTACCTTTTGGCTGGCGGTCGCCGGTTCGCTCTTCAAACCGTTGCTCGCTTTAGCGTTGATCGGTCTCTTGCTGCATACCTTTCTCCATAGAAGATTTTTGTCGCTGGCTTATCGCAAGCGGGGTCTGAGCTTCACGGCCCTATCCTTCGCGACTTATTGGTTCCATACTGTTAGCGCGGGATTTGCCGGAGGCGTCGGCTTGCTAACCTTTCTTTTAGGCAATAAGTAGATGCCGATTCGCTACTTAAAAACAGCAAAAGAAATGCTCGCGCGCGGAACGCCCGGCTATCTGGTATTCTTCGTAACCCCCTACTGTAACTGCCGCTGCGCGATGTGCTTTAACGCCCGGGTGGTCGACGAGGCGAATAGACGAAAGATACTAACACTTGAAGAAATCGCACGTATCGCCCGTAACTTTCCCGGATTACACTATATCAATTTCTCCGGAGGAGAACCTTTTTTAAGGGAGGATCTCGAGCACATCCCGGCGCTATTCTATCGCTATTCAGGGACGCGCTTTTTTACCTTCACCACCAATAGCTCGCTTCCCGAGATCACCGAGGCAAAGCTCCGCGCGATTTGTGAAAGCTGCCCCGATAGCTGGATTCGCATCAATCAAAGCCTGGACGCGATTGGGCCCGAGCACGATTTGATTCGGGGAAAGCCGGGGCTTTTCGCGTCCGTGGTAGATCTCAATCAGCGTCTCAGCCGGCTAACCCGCTCACATCCGAACCTGTCGGTCGGCATCGTTACGGTGATTTCGAGGCTCAATCAAGGACGCGAGTACGGCCTGCTCGACTATCTATATCAAAACCTCTTTTTTAGCGACTACGGGGTTTTGTACGCGAGAGGCGAAACCCGTGACCCGGCGGCCCGCGAAATCGACGCGAGGGCCTTTGTCCGGTTTCACGGCGCCGTACGCTCGCGAGCGAAACGGCGGCCGGAGCAGCGGGGTTTGTCCGCGCGCCTCTACACGGCCCTTCATCAAACCGCCGGCCTGCTACTTATTAAAGTTATTACCGAGGATCGGTATGTCACGCCCTGTCAAGCGGGACGCCGCATGCTGGTGATAGACGACCAGGGTTCGGTAGAACCTTGTGAAATCCTAAAAGTTCTGATTCGCGAGAGAAAAAGCAGCCTCGAGAGCTCCGACCTCGGCAATCTTCGCGCGTTCGACTACGACGTTCGCAAGCTGCTTACTACCGATCATAGCAAGAGAGTCTTAGAACATATCATCGAGCATCGCTGTTACTGCACCTACGAGTGCGCCATGGCCGCTAACGTTCTTTACACCCCGCGGCTATGGCCGCTTGTACTAAAAAACTTCGTCTCGCTCTAGACTCGCCTTTGGCGATTTTTTAGATAAACCTGCCCCTGCCCAAGTAACTTAAAAATGAGAAAGATATTGATTTCAGCACGATTGCAGCACGTAAGGGAAGTTATCGCGGTTGAAAAAAGCGGGCACGGGCAGGGGCACGTTGAGTTCTTCTCAGTAATCTAAATCTACTCGCCACCACTTTTTGAGAACCTACCATGTGTCGCACAATCGCGTTGAAACCATTAGCATTTTCTTTTTTGATCGAAGCCTACAACAACCGCCTCGATCTAAAATCCATTATCTCTAACGCTCTCGCTTAGTGTTGCTGCCCCTAAGCCTATCAAAATAGAGTTACTCGGGCAGGGGCACGGGCAGGGGCAAGTATTTACATCAATAATCGCCAAACTCGAGACTAGCGATCGAAACTGGCGGCTGCCGGCGGCTAGGCGCCGGTGCCGCCATTTTGCAGTTGCAAGCTAGCGAAATCACACGCGGGTCGCGACGGCACGGATCTCGCGTAACACGACCATGTGCACGCGAACAGCGCGAA
>JAFGIB010000360.1 GCA_016929805.1 Deltaproteobacteria bacterium
AAAAAAGTGAGCACGCGCTTAGTTCGTGCGCTTTTTCGCGAGCGAAAGCGGTTTACGCCGACGGAGTTTTTGCAACGTTAAGGTAAACACGCTCTAAGGGATTTCGGTAACTCGAGGCTTTTACCTATTCCGGAGCGTCTAACAGCCACGCCGACGGGCCACCGCTAGGCGAGATTTGAACCATGACCTACGCGACGACGTGGTGATAGCCTCGGATTCGACACGAGCCGCTGTATCGACAAAAGCGCATCCTAACAGATCTCGCGATAGATGCCCTCGGTTTGTTTTGCGATCATATCCCAGCTAAATCCATAGGCCGCTTTAACGCGGCCTCTTTCACCCATCCATCGAGCGTGTGCGAAATTGGAAAAAATACTCTTAATACCCCAACAGATCGAATCGGGGGTCGGATGTACAACATAGCCGTCTAGACCATGAGTGGCGAAGGTCCGCGGGCCGCCGTTTTCCGTTACGACCACGGGCTTACCCGCCGCCCACGCCTCCAGAACCACCATGCCGAAAGGTTCATTTCGACTCGGTACGCACACGACGTCGGAACTTTTAAAAAGGTCATTAAGCCACTCGTCCGCCGGCATCGAGCCCAAAAACCGGACCGCGTGCCCGACGTTGAGCTCCCAAGCTCGATGTTCCAAGTAGGGTTTCATATCGCCGTCGCCGACGAATACGAACTTCGCATCCGGACGGTAGGCCAAGATTCCGGGTATTGCTTCCAATAGGAGGTCCGGACCTTTTTGGGTGCTCATCCTACCGACGTATAGAACCATCGGATCCAACGGACCGATGCCGTACCTCGAGCGACACATCGCGGGATCGATCGTGCCGTCGAAACGCGTGCAATTGATGCCGTTATGCACGACTCGCAACTTCCAATCAGGAACGTTGTAAAGCCACTTCACCTCGTCGGCGAGGGCTGCTGAAACCGTAATCACTCGATCGGCGCAATAAGCGCCCTCCGCTTCAAAGGCGCGAATACGTCCCGACCGTCCGTCGAAGTTATTGTTGCCGCAGCGACCGAATTCGGTGGAGTGCAGCGTGTAAACCGTACTTCGACCGCGATCGTTTTTCACCTGAACGATGCCTTTGGCACAGAGCCAATCGTGAGCGTGAACGATATCGAACTTCCCTCCTTGATAGGCTTCGGTTTCGCCGAGAAAGTAAGCGAATCGGTTACACATGTTGTTCATCTCGGTGACGAAGTCTCGATCGAGCTCGATCGGGCACCTGTGGTAATGCACGCCGTCGATTAAATCATAGGTCGGCTGCCAAGCTCCAAGCCTGGTAAACACGTGTACCTCGTGGCGCCGACGCTCGAGCGCTGCGGCGAGCTCGGTTACGTGGACCGCAACTCCGCCGACGGGTATCGAATGCAAGCTTTCCCACGCGAAAAAGGCGATTCTCATCGCACGCTCCCTGCCGATCGATGTTCCGTAGTCGTAGTCTAGATCTAAGCCGTTACGGAGAGAACGACAAGCTGTAATTAATTTGAATACCTGGAACAAAAAGTAACAACAATCACCTTAACGTTGCAAAAAATCCGCCGGCGTGAAGCGCTTCGCTCGCTAAATATCGCCGATGTTCCTTGCTACGCGCCTGTTATCCTCGGCCTCGCTACGAAAAATAGCGAAACTCTAGCCTAAGGGCGTACTCACCTTTTTATAAATCTCACTGAGGGTGCACAAAGCTCGGGCCTAAAAGAAGCTCCGCGCGTCCTTGTTCCATCGTTTTTTTTGCATTTCCGCCCGACGTTTTTTGCAACGTTAAGGTTCACAATCGACCTTATGTACCATGGCAATTCTTACGAGTTTTATCTAGCGGTAGTTGCTATTGAAGGTCATCTGTTTTGAAATAGCAAATATATAGCTACACGAGAATACGCGACAAAAAGAAGTTGCGTTAATCCACAAAAACCGGTACTTATTCTAATGTTTTAAAGGACGACGGAAATATTAAGGGGGAATTTCAATGACCACGATATACCACGCACTCGGGCTTCATCTGCATCAGCCGCCGGGCAATATGCTCGATGTCATACGAGCAGCGGAACACGAAGCGATAGGTATCGTCCACGCTTATGACCGAATTGTGCGCTACGCGCACCGCTATAAAGATACGGCGCGGCTACATGTAGGCATGAGTGGAATTCTTCTAGACCAGCTTACCGACCAAGCCGTGGCGGACGCTTATCGCCCGTATTTGGATATACAAGGGATGCTTCGGGGATATAGAGAAGCCGATAATATCGAGCTCTTGGGCATGGGGCATTTTCATCCAATTTTCCCTCTGATTCCCAAGGAGGATTGGCCCGAGCAGTTGGTTTACGGGCGCCAAAGAATCGCGGAAGTATTCGGCCGCGAGCCCAAAGGATTTTGGCCTCCCGAAATGGCGTTTTGCATGGAGATGATTCCGGCGATCGTAGAAGCGGGTTACGAATATATCGTGGTCGATTCATTTCATATTCGACCGCTTGACGTCGGTACAAACCAAAGACCCGACTTGTTTCGCGCTTACCTCGCCGAGTTTGACGGCGCGGGCATTGCCGTGGTGCCGCGCAACCGCGATGTGTCCAATGCCCAGGAGTCGGGGATGGACGCGGGCTGGTTTAGCAACGAAGTGCTTCACAAGGTCGCCGAGAGCCCCGCGCCGCAAGAACCGCGTTTGGTCTGCACTTGGTCCGACGGGGAAAACGGAGGATGGTTCCGCAATATGAGCGAAAATGCCAATTTTTGGGGGTACTTTTTTAGCCCTTTCATGGATCAAGTTCGTTCCGGCGGTCCAATTCAACCGATACGGATATCCGAATACCTGGCGAAACATCCACCACGTCAAAAAGCCAACGTTCAGACCGGAGCTTGGAATGTCGCCTCAACCAGTGGCGTTGACTTCTCGCAGTGGAACGGAACGACCGCTCAGAAAAGGGCGGTCGATGAGGTCATCGACGTCAGTCGAAGTTATTGGGAGCTTAAAGACAAAATTTCGGGTCGGGAGGTTACGGAGAAGCTCAATCGAGCGCGGAAGCTGATTTTGGAGGCGGAGACCAGTTGCTTTCTTTTTTGGGGCGATAGTTGGGTTCCTAAAGTATATGAGAGAACCAAGCCGGCGCGCGAGGCGCTCGAAGGGGTGAAAAGAGCGATCGGCTGGAGGCGTAGATGACACACGCGTTTTATGCAATCGGTCTAAACTTCCACCAGCCGTACAACAATCTAGTTGAATTGCTCAACACCCAGCAGTGGGAAGCGAAACAACTGATTCAAGCCTACGCGCGCCCGCCGCGATATGTAGAGCAAAACCGACCTGAAGCGCGTTTGCACGTCGCTTTCTCCGGAACGTTATTAATGCAGCTATCCGATCCGGGAGTCAGGACGACCTTCGAGTATGATTACGACACGCAGTGGTTGTTACAGCAATATCGCTCTTCGGAGATCGAATTTTTAGGTTCCGGATACACCCATCCGGTTTTCCCGCTGATTCCGCAAAAGGATTGGGAGACTCAGATCGGTCGTTACCTTGAAATCGCGCGCCCCGCGTTGGGACGCGGTTGGTTTCCAGGATTTTGGCCGCCCGAAATGGGATTTTGCATGGAAATGATCCCCTATCTAAAAAGATTCGGATATCGATATGTCGTGGTAGACCACGAGCATATTGAGCCTATCTCGGATATGAGCTGGGGGAGGCTTCGGTATCGGCCGCACATCGCTCGTTACGGGGGCGCCGAGATTATCGTCGTACCGCGTGATCGGGAGATTTCCAATGCTCAACAATCGGGATTCGACCCGGGTTGGTTTGCATACGAGCTTGGGGAGCGGACCAAGTTCTGCGACGATTTCCCCCCTCTCGTAGTGAGTTGGACCGACGGAGATAACGGTGGATGGTTCCGTAACTTAAATGAGAATTCGGGTTTTTGGGGCTGGTTTTACCAGCCCATGCTGCAATGGCAGCGGTCGGGAACCCTGGCATTATCCCAGATATCGATTAACGAGTATCTCGATCGTTTCGGGGCCGACGGCGAGGTCTGCGTTCACCGCGGAGCGTGGAACACGGGTCATCATGACGGACGGAATTTCGTACAGTGGACCGGCTCTTTGCTTCAAAAGCAGGGCTTAGCGGAAATAGACCGTGTGAGCGAGCGCTACCACAACCGGCGATGGCAGCTAAGCGAACAACATGCCGGCGACGAACAGCACCATATTCTCGACCGCGCCTATTGGCATATTCTTCGTGCTGAAACGAGCTGTAACTTTTTCTGGGGAAGCCGATGGGTATATCGCGCTTTTGATGACCTCGAGGAAGCGGAGCGGCTCATCGCCAGCGTTTAAGTAAGCAAGGCGCCGCGGCTCGGCGGAATCGCTTTCGCGAAAGCGAAATTTTTCTCAGATTTCGACCCCTTACGCTTTTGATCTGCTAAACTTCACACGATGCCAAGCCTTAAGTGGATAGTCGCAACCGGCCGGCCGCGCGTTTTTCCTATATACAAAAAGATAACGACGATCGGCCGGGCAGGGGGCAACGACGTTTCCATCGATGCGGAAGGAATGGCTGATTATCACGTCCAGCTTTTTTTCGATGGGAGGGATTTTAATATCTGCGAGGTCGATACGCAGAGCGAGATAAAGATCAACGGTAAAAAGAAGAGACGGGCCAAGCTGTATCACGGTGATCGCCTAACCTTAAGCGCGGAGGAGGTGGTCTTTTCGCTCTTTGACGAGGCTCAAAACGCGGCCTGCGACAAGGACAACACGACCGAGCTGGAGGGGTTGATGAAACTGTTTGAGTTCAGTCAACGGCTGATGGAGCTGAGCTCGGTTGACGCTCTTCTCAAGGAGCTGCTCGACGCTGTAATAGAGGTTACCAACGCCGATAAAGGATTCTTGATTTTGATCGAGGACAGTCAACCGCAGGTAACCTTCGCTCGAAACCTGAATCACGAGGACTTGACCGAGGGGGTACGCCATCTCTCTGACAGCATTATTCGGCGGGTGATGGAGAGTCAAAAGCCGTTGATCGTAAGCGACGCGCTGCACGATGAGCAGTTCGGCTCAAGCGAGAGCGTTATGAACCTCAAGCTATGTTCGGTCATGTGCGCGCCCTTGATCGCGCAGGGACAAATGATAGGCATCCTCTACGTTGGAAACGACAATATCGCCAGCCTGTTCGAGGAACGGTCTCTGGATGTGTTAACGATTTTTGCCGGCCAAGCCGCCCTGATTTTACAAAACGCGTTGTTGCTCGACCAACTGAGAACCGACCGCAATCAATTGATTAAGCAATTGGAGGATAACCGGTTCGGCGAAATCGTCGGCTCCTGTCCGAGCATGCAAGAGGTTTTTCGCACAGTCGAAAAAGTTGCCACCACCGATATCAGCGTTCTGATTACCGGTGAAACAGGAACCGGAAAGGAATTGATCGCGCGAGAGTTACATCGGCGCAGTCCACGTGCCAAGGGGCCTTTCGTGGTGGTCAACTGCGGTGCGATTCCGGAAAACCTGATCGAGTCCGAGTTGTTTGGACACGTTCGAGGAGCTTTTACGGGCGCGATAGCCACGCGTCAGGGAAGATTTCAAAGCGCAAACGGCGGCACGTTGTTTTTGGACGAAATCGGCGAGCTACCGGCTTCCTTACAGATAAAGTTGCTGCGCGCGCTGCAGGAACGCATCGTGCTAAAGGTCGGAGACAATAAGCCGGAGCGGGTCGATATCCGGGTTATCGCCGCCACCAATCGCGAGCTCGAAAAGGAGATGCAAGCCGGTCGATTTCGCGAAGATCTCTATTATCGATTGAACGTCGTAAATATACACCTGCCGCCGTTGCGTGAACGCGGTGATGACGTACTCGTGCTTGCGAAATACATGTTGGCCAAATACGCCGAGGAACTAAACGGGAAAGTGAAAGGGTTCACGCCCAATGCGCTTATCGCTATTAAAAAGTACGATTGGATAGGCAACGTACGGCAATTGGAAAACAGAATAAAAAAAGCGATTGTGATGTGTGATAAGACCCTGGTTGGGCCGGAGGACTTGGATATGTTTCCGGAAGCTCTCGCTTCCATAAAAACCCTGACGCAGGCCCGAGAGGATTTTCAGCGCCGTTACATTTTGGAGGTGCTGGAGAGAAATAACGGTAACCGAACCAAGACGGCTCAAGACCTGGGCGTGGATCCTCGAACGATTTTTCGCTATTTAGAAAGAGAGCCCGACGTGAAAAAAAGCGAAATAGAATAGCAAGTTCGAAAACCGGCCCGATTGAAATCGGTTTTCCCCATTAATTTCCTAGAAAAAAAGATGGACTAATCCGTTCGGCGTTTTGGACGAAAATTGCACAGTAAAAAATGCGCGAGCTGACATCAATGTCGCGAAGAGTCCCCCAAAAAAGCTCTGCTGTATTAAAAAAAAGCTTTGTTTTCAATGGGTTAGCGATTGATCGACCGATTGGTACGCGGTTTGCTTTTTTTACTCAACGGCTGTTTTGCGTTTTTGGATTGTATCTGCTTATGAACGGTTGTTTGGTCACCGACGAAGTCACCTTCGATATTGAAGAGCAAAATTCCCCCCCTATACTTGTCGATAAACCCGGAAGTCAAACGGCCATAGGCGAGATCATCTATTTCGATTTGGCGGACCGCACTCCGTACCAGATCGACTTTGAGCTCGGCGTTAGAGATGTCGATATCGGGCAGGTTTTGGCGGCTCGCTACAACCTCTTTTCCCGAGACCAGTCGTCGCTAGAATTCGAATCCGACGACATCAAAGACGTTTCGATCGGAATCTCAGGAAGCGCGGCTCGAGATATCGAATTTAGTATCGGAGGCGGCTTTTTCGAGTTGGATCGTTGTTATCGTTTGGAACTCGCCGTGACCTCGAAATTTGAAAATCGATTTAGCGCGAATAGTTGGGCTTCGCCGGCCGATACGGACGATATCGCAAAAGCGATTTGGTATATCGTCACGGGTGATTCAATCGGTTGCCAAGCGACGACTAAGTATGAGTGAATCAAATGGGTAGTTGGACCACATGGCAGTACTATTACTTATTATAGGATTATTATTTTCAGCTTGTAGCTTCCAGCAAAGCGACGATCCCCTTTATGAGCTCGCGGGAGTTCCGGTCGATAACAGCTGTTCCGAGGCATCGCAGTGTCGGGATGGAGAGACGTGTAAAGACGGAATTTGCGTCACCCTGAAGTCACAGGAGCTCGAGGTGATGCTTGAAATCGCGCCGGTTTACGGAGAGGTGAGCCGGGACGACGATTCCAAGAACAGCACTTCGGAAGAGAACGCGGGATTGGAAGCGATCGAGCCCGTGGTCGCGGTTGTCCCGCCGTTTATCGTAAAGGGCTTAGCAGAACCGAGAAGGTTCGAAGTCCCGCTGTTGGTCGAGGTTTCCGGGACGATTCGTTTTGAAGGCCGACGCGTACCGGCGACCATTACGTTTATTCCGCATTTCATAGACGTTCAAGCAAACACGATTAGGACGATCACCGCGACGACCACGGATGAGCCGAGAGAGAATTCCGAAGGGATGGAGTCGGACTTCGTTACCCATGTTTTGCAAAATATAAGCTATTACGTAGTGGTTAAGCCGAACGCGGACACGGACTTCGTTTCCGAGTTGCCACCGTTCATCAAGCGCGATTTTAGAGCTGTGAAATCCAGTTTTACGCAATTCGACGTGGAATACACGGAGATCGCCATCCAACCGCGTTTCTTTACTCTAAACCTCCCGGATTTACCTACCGGTCTGCCTTTAGATGTTTTCGCTGTTAGCAGCAATGATCCTAGCATTATGGTCTCGTCTTGGAGGACGATCGGCGATGGAATCTTGAATTTTAGCGGGATCTGGGACTTTCGCCTCGAGTTTGCGCCGCCGATCGATTTCTATGATCTCATTATTGCTCCGGTAAAAAAACTCATCGACCGCGCCGGTAAGGCCAACGAGGCGGTATTCGGTGAATCTCAGATGCCGATTTGGCCCGTTTTTACCATTCACGGCGCGTACTTGGAGACCGGTTCTCAATTCGTGACCGAACCCGCTGCTGATCGAGACGAGGCGAGCGCTTCACCGATCGAGATCAAATTGCCCTCGGTTCAACAGCCGATTAACTTTTCGGGTTATATCGATCGATGCGAAGTTCAATCAGAGGGTGATAGTGCGACGGGCCCGTCGGATTTGGCAACCGCGGAATCAAACACGAATCTGCCCGTAGCCTTTTACTCGACCGAGCTTTTTTTGAATTCCCAGCAGTCGGCGATAAAGAGCTCGTATAGTACGCGAACGAATGCGGAATACGACGCGGACAGCGGTGGCCTAAGGTTTTCGGTCGACCTAATACCGGGTAGATACGAGGTTGTGATCAGCCCGCCATCGGAAAGCCCGTGTGAAATATTCGCGAAAGAGATAACGATCAACAGCCGGAATCAGGCGGAGAACCGATTCGCCTTGGCGCCGATAACCTATCTTGAGGGCACGCTCAAAACCGCTAACGGAGAACCGGTATTTGGCGCGACGATTCAAGCGCAAGCTCTTGGAAGGGACGGGATTGATCGATCAGATAATCCCACGATTACGCGCTTCAATCGTTCAAGTCACACGACCACCGATGAATACGGCGGATTTCGCTTGCCCGTAGATTTGGGAAGCTATGACATTATCGCTAAACCGCCGGAGACCAGCCGTTTTGGTTGGAAAGTCATCGCCGATGTTGAAATCGAACGTCGCGGCGAGGCATACCGTTGCGACATCGTGCTTGAAGCTCCGGTGCCCATCGAAGGGGTTTTAAGCTACGCGGAGACACGCAACGCGACCAAGGCATCGGAACTCGAGGGGGCGGAAGTTCGCGTTTTTGCGCTTATCAAAGAGATCGGTGCCGGCGATTATGGGAAACGCAACATCGCGATCGGCAAAGCGACGGCGAACGAGCAAGGCGCGTTTACCGCTCTGATATCGCCTATTATTCAACACGGCCTATAGCGCTTCGAGATAACGGCGGCGTCGCGGGGACTCAAGAGGTCTTGCCTTCGTTCAAAGGCCAACGCTTGGCCTCGTCGATCAACATATTCGGCAGACCCTCGTCGATCGCATAGAATAGCTCACAGGATGCGCAGACAAAGCCTTCAGGATCCTCGACTTTTTGTAGGCGGCCGCGACATTTTGGGCAAACCAAGATGTCATAGAGTTTAGGATCGCACGTCATGGCTGTCGAAAAGGAATCTAAAAGAGGGCGTTCGCGTTGTCAAACAGCGGGTCCTCAGCTCGCAGGTCGTAGGTTGAATCTTTTGGTAAAGAACAAAACGTAGCAACATAAAATTACAATGGGCAAACTCAAGCATTGACCCATGGTCAGGGGAAATCCGGGAGACAACACTTGATATTCCTTGACGTATTCGATGAGGAATCGCGTAAAGAAATAGAGCCCTAATAAGATAAAAAGAGTAGCGCCGGGCCGCAACCTGGTGCCGTACCGGCGATTTATCCAAAGGGCTATCGCGAGGATGATAAAACCGATAACCGCTTCATAAAGCTGGGAAGGATGGCGCGGTTGGGTGTGTCTGCGATAGTCGAAGATCACGCCCCAGGGAAGATCGGTCACTCGCCCATAGATTTCGGAGTTGAAGAAATTTCCGATTCTCACCCACGGCACAACCCAGAGAGCCGCGATCATGGAGGCGTCCGCGTAGCGGAAAAAATCGAGCTCGCGTTTTTTACAGAAAAGAGCGAGCGCGATGATCGCTCCCAAACCGCCGCCGTGGCTCGCCAAGCCAAGGCCGATTTCGATGATTCTCCGCGGATTTTCTATAAACGAACGCGGCTCATAGAAGATCAAATGGACCAAGTGGGCGCCGACTATCATGCCGATAACGAGCCAAATCGTCAGCGGCTCCGCGTTCTTTCTCTCAAGCCCTCGATATTCGAAGAGTCGGGGCAAAGCCCGTGCGCCGAGAATGATGCCGATCGCAAAGAACAGTCCGTACCAGCGGATCTCTAAAGGACCGATTTCGAAGATGATAGGATGTACGTTCCAGTGCATTTCTCTCTCCGCGAAACGGAGCGTAGAGTCGCCGGGCGGTTATTGCAACCCCCCTTTTTCCGCTAGAGCGATTGAATCAGAACCTCGCGTCTTCCGCCGGCCTTTGCGCTCGGCGCTCCGACAACGCCTTCTTGCTCCATTCTTTCGACGATTTTCGCCGCTTTGTTGTAGCCGATGGAGAGCCGCCGTTGGATGTGGCTGATCGAACAGTAGCCGGCATCAGCGACAATCATTACCGCGCGGTCGTAGAGCGAGTCTTCGCTTGTGTTTCCCGAGCTAAAGAGGTCGTCCGTTTCATCGTCGCGAGGCTTGATAATATCCTCGTCATATACCGGTGAGCCTTGAGCGCGTAGGAAATCGCAGACCGCCGCGACCTCGGTCTCGTGGATATAGGCGCTGTGTACCCTTTTCGGATCGCTTGCGCCGGGCAAAAGCATCAACATATCCCCGTTTCCCAGGAGATGCTCCGCTCCGATTCGTCCCAAAATGGTTTTCGAGTCCTCTCGCTGAGATACCTTGTAGGCCACGCGACAGGGAAAATTCGCCTTTATCATCCCGGTAATGACGTCCACGCTCGGACGTTGGGTGGCGAGCACCACGTGAATGCCGGCGGCCCGCGCTTTTTGGGCTAATCGAGCGATTGCGGATTCGACGTCCTTGGCGGCAACCATCATCAGATCGGCGAACTCGTCCACCACCAATACGATATGGGGGAGCCTCTCGACTTTAACGTCTTCCGCATCCGGTCTCTCCCCATCGCAGGGATTGAGAAGCACTTCATCCCCGTCCGGACCTTTCGCCTGCACCATCGCCTTTCTTTTCGGAGAGAGGCTGACGGCGGGCATTTCACCGCACAACACCTTGTCGACGCGCTGGTTGTAGCTCGTGATATTTCGAGCGCCGGCATCGGCGAAAAGCTGGTAGCGCCGCTCCATCTCGTCCACCGCCCAGCGCAAAGCCAGCGCGGCTTTTTTCATGTCCGTAACAACCGGAAGCAGCATGTGCGGAATGCCGTCGAATGCCGCCAATTCAACCACTTTTGGATCGATCATGAGCAATCGCAGCTCGTCCGGCGCTTTCTTCGACAGCAGCGACACGAGGATGACGCTCAAGCCGACGCTTTTACCGGAACCGGTGGCGCCGGCCACCAACAGATGGGGCATCTTGGAGAGATCGCCATGCACTGCTCTACCAGCGATGTCTTTACCGAAGATAACCGGAAGGGCGCAGTCGAGCTTTTTCCACCGCTCGTCCTCTAGCAGTTCGCGCAGGTAAACGGTTTGGCGAACGTCATTCGGAAGCTCAAAACCCACTCGCGCTTTGCCCGGAATCGGCGCCACGATTCGCACCTTCTGGGCGGCGAGCGCCATGGCCAAGTCGTCGCTAAGGCTGGCGATTTTAGAGACTTTTGTGCCGCTTGCAGGTTCAAACTCATACATCGTTACCACCGGTCCAGGGTGGATCTCGTCGACCCGTCCCTTGACGCCGTACGCCGCTAGCTTCTCGGCTAACTGACTCGCGTTCCTTTTGAGAGTTTCCTCGTCGATCGGGATATTGCTTTCGCCATTATCGGGCAACAGGGTCGACGGCGGTAAGACATAAGAGCGGCCTGTATAAGAGTCGCGCCCGAGCGGGGTACTAAAAACACCCTTTTCTTCGCGAGCAATGAGTTGATCCTTGCGAGGCGCGACGATGATTGGTTCCCGAGTGCGCTTAGGAGGGGGGAAGGCTTCTCTCGCGCAGTTTTGAAGATCTTCGTCCTCGCTGATCTCCTCGTTGTTATTTTTTGAGTTGTCCCCCTCGCTCGATGGCGCGCGTTTTTCGTTTTTGGGTTCGACCGGGTCAATGCCTTTGTCGCTTTTAGCAAAGGTCGATAGCTCGCTTAAAATCTTAGGTGCGGCTGCTTTTTCCGTCCGTTCCCTCTCTTTCTCATCGATCGCTTTTGCCTCGCGCCACGCGGTCCAAAGAGAGTTGACACTGCGCCCGAACGATTTCACGCCCGTGGTCGCGGTGAACAGGAGCCTTTGAACCGTATCAGTCAACGAGACGGGGGTTCGAAGGAGAAGGGTAATCAGTAATAATGTAATGCAAATTACAAAAGATCCGATCGAACCGACCAACGAGCGCATCACTTCCGCTAACAGCTCTCCAATTGCGCCTCCCGTAAGATGGCCGCCAAAGACGGTCAGGTCCCCAAGAGAGAGGTGAAGCAGAGCGCATCCGCATAATAGCGTTGCCAGCGTTGACGAGATTCGGACAATCCAAACGCCAGTGGTCTGGCGCCGAAACAAAAAAATCGTACCAAGTAAGAATTCTATAGGAATAACGTAAGAGGCGAGGCCAAAGGCAGAGACCAGCATCCCGGCGATTGAATTGCCGACAACTCCGATCCAGTTTTCTTTTCCGCCTAGGTCATACGACCAAATAGAGAAGGCCAGTAAGAGCGTGGCAGCGGCACAGAGGACTCCCAAAATCTCATGCCTGCGCATAAGTTCAATATTCGCACCCTGTCTTGATGTATTACCTGTAGTACTCAAACGCACGTATCCCTACCCAATAGAATAAGAATATTACCCGGCAGCAGTCAACAATTCAGCGAGAGGAGTTATTAAAGCGAGTCGTTTAATACGAACTCGGCGAATCAGTTAAGTTTTCATTTTTTGGCCCATGAAGTATCACTCTTGATTGAAACGATTAATTCTTTCACTATCGGTTCTTCCCTGTAATTTGCCCGGAGCCCTCACAAGGTTAAAAACAGATGATTTCGCGGTCCAACGGGATTAACTGCGATTTCGCCTTTTCGCGAATAGCGCTCGCGACTCGGTCACTGATACGAGCCGCCGAGGGAAAAATACCGCGTCGATCGATAGAAAGTCAGAGAAGCAACCTGTTTTCACGGGCTACAGCGTGGCTCCGCGGGACATCCGAGCGTATCCTTGTGGCGTCTCGACGTCGCGGCGAATTGATAGAGGTTCCGATTGCCCGAGTTGCGAGGCGGATATTCGCGATCAGTTAGACGTTGTAAGTACGGTTTACGATATGCTGCGGAGGACTATGATATCTCGTCGAAACTTCGAAAGAACTTATCAATCCATCGGTCTTTGTATTCTTATCACCTTCTCTGCCTGCAAAATAACTTCAGATGATTTGAATACCTGGAAAGGAACCGTCAAAGGTCCTGGGAAAATCGTCGCGGTACTATTAACCGAGAAGTACGATGTTGCGCTTCGAACTGAGGCGGCGATGGCTTTGATCAAAATGGAACGTCAGGATGTCGATGGGATCGCCGAACTACAGCGCGCGATGCAAGGCCTCGATGAAGAGAGTCGAAATCAAATCATCGCAGGCATGCTCCCCGAGCTGGAAAAAATCATGCGGGGTCCCGCCGATTCGAAATCACGCGATCTCGACTCGGGGCCCTCCGCGGTAGAGATCCGCGCCAAGGATGCGTCGTTTTTGTTAGTTACATTTGCCGATCAAAAATCGCGGGAAAAGCTGACGAGGGCGATCATCAATTGGTACGTGGTGGATTTTCAGGGGCGCAATCTAACGGGAAACTACAGCGCGGAACAGATCGTTCGCGCGCTCGGCGCTCCGGCGGCGACCATACTAACCGAGGCGCTTTCGGCCAAGCTTACACAGCAAACAACTATCAAGATCGCGGAGCTCGTGAGCCAGTTGGGCACCGACGCGGCAAAAGAAAAGGCCGGTATAGCCTTAATTAAAATCGAGAACGAGATGGAGTCCGAAGGGTTCCTTCAATGGCTGCGAGACGAAATTTCAAAGCAGATGGTAGAGTCGAAGGAGAAGCCGGATAGCTCGGTTGTCGATAAAGCCGCCGAGTTGAATCGACATAAATTTATCGTAGATGGCGCTATCCCCGCGATGAAATACCTCGCGAGCCAAAAAGCCGTGGCTGATCGACTCATCGAGATAGCCTCTAATGCGAGCAGTGAGGCTCGAATCGTCGAAAGGCGCGTTTGCGCGTTGCAGGCTCTTGAAGGCAGCGCGACCAAGGAACACCTAGAAAAGCTTCTGTCCCTCGCGCTCAGCGCGGAAACGCCGGTCGCGGTGCGTGACTATGCCTTCGACCGGGTAGGGGATATTCGCAGTCCTGAAGCGATTCCACCCATGTGGCCGCTGGTTCAAGACGCGAAGAATCAACGCTTGAGGTGGCGAGCGGGAGAGTTGGTTTTGGCTATCGGTGAACAGAATATATTGGAACAATTTTTTAGCGCGCTTCCGAGCGGGAGAGAGGTGACGTACGAACCCGAGGAGCTCGAGGGATACGCGGTACGCATGAGCCAAATGAATCCTCTTCCGGTCGATGTCGCGCGCGCTCAACTATCGTCGCCTTATTGGTGGAATCGGGTCATTGCGCTTAACTTTTTCGAAAGGCGGGGCACGAAAGACGACGTCGCCAGACTGAAAAAACTCCTTAAGGACGATACCAAGGTTCAAGGGAAAGGTTGGAAAGCGGAAGATACCGTCGGCAAGGTGGCCGAACGTACCCTGGAAGCGTTACAAGAGAGACTTAAATAGAGCCCGTTCCGGTAATGCCGAATTTCTAGATTGAGGGGCGGTATAAGATGTAAGGTAGGTATTATAAAGCACAATGACAACTCAAGGACAAAACAAGAAAACGGTTCGGCACTTTCAGTGTAGGGACTATCTATGGGAAATTTTTGAGCAGATGAGCGCCGAGCTCGAGTGTTCAACGGACTATTTGATCAACGAGGCGATGCGGCAATATGCCCGATCTCGTAATTATGGAACGAATCGCTCGGCCCAGGAGCGGGCGACCACTCCACCCGGTCAAGCGACGGCGCCGCCGTCCTCTCAAGCGCCAGCGATTCCGTCTTTACGTCCCTCCGCGGTGCGCCGTCCGAGCGTGCCGACCCCGCCGCCCGTTCGACAGCCCGACCAGGGGTACCTCAATATCGGCGTGTCGCAGAGACCGGCGTCGAACGTCATGCGCGGGCCCTCGGTTCCGCCCCCGCCGCCGACTTCTAGACCGGCGCCGTCACAACACCGAATGCCGCAAGCTCAGATCTCCTCGGTTCCGCCTCCCTTACCGGGTAGCAAACGAGAGCAAGCGGCAGAAGCCTACGCTCAAAGGCCGATATTGTTTATCATTTTCAACGGACAAAAAATTCCGGTGAGTAAAGACGAGTTCGTTATTGGCCGAAGCGCGAAAGCGGCGGATTTACCCATCAAAGACGGAAACATCTCGCGCCGCCACGCCGCCGTTGTGTTTCAAGGCGGTTATTATTTTATCAAGGATCTCGGAAGCACGAACGGAATCGAGTATCAGGGAAGGCAATTGAGCAACAAGCAGATCGACGAAGGCGACGTCTTTCATTTGTGCGACTACGAGCTTCGGTTTACCTATCGCTAGAGCCGGCTCTATTTCTTGCGCCGCTTTTCGCCGCCGGTCAGGTACAGCCAGAACGACGTGACCAGGACCAATACGACCGCCGCGGTTAGGTAGCCCGAGGTTTTTACGAAAAAGGTAAAGTCGTGAAGGGTTTGAAACATGGCTCGTTTTTGATCAGTGATGGGATTGGTAGTCCGGGTGGTCGTGGACGATGGCGAACCAGTCGGATACGAATTTGAAGACCACTATCCCTAATGTGATCAGGAACAGCACCGTGACGTATTCCATCCAGTGCGGAAAGTAGCGTTGCTCGTAAGGCAACTGCCAGTTAAAAGCAATAACCGAGACATTAAGCCGGTTGAGAATTACCCCTAAAACCGCGAGTACCGCCGTAAGCCGGATAAGCCGCGGCCGTCGCTCCCGGTACCCGAGGGCATAGAGAAGACAAGGCAATAAGACGAAACCAACCATTTCCAATAGGTACCAAAGCCCCATCGGCGTAAAGATATAGTGCCACGTGTCCATCAACGCGACGTCCGTCACCTTCACGGCGAAATAAGCGAGCATGGTTATGGCCCCCGCTTTGCCCAGGCCGACGGTTAGCTCGTCCAGCTTTTCCCGGCTGACCTCCATTTTGTGGCTCCATACCCGACGGCATATCAGGCCGATGAGAATCACCATGGAGACGCCACCAAGAGCGCTGGACATGAAAAAATGAAGCGGAATATAGCTTGAGTACCATAACGGGTGCACTTTGCCCGGAACGGTTAAAAAAAGCGCTCCCAACGTTGACTGGTGTAGCATGGAGAGAAATAGCCCGAAGATCGTAAGCCCGACGACGATGGAGACCATAAACCGCCGCCAGCGTTTCCATCGCAGCCATTCAAAACCGACCGGAGTCAACTCCAGAAATTGGGTTGTATAGTATAACGCCACGCATAGGGCGATCTCGAATAGCGCCGAGGTCGGCCCCGCCTGGATCAAGAACGGGTAGTAGATCCGCCAAGCGCGTCCGAGGTCGAATAGCAATATCAAGATGAACAAGGTGTAGCCCAAAAAACCCGCGAGCACCGCCGGCCGCACGAGCACGTGATACTCTTTCATCCCGAAGATGTATACCGCGGTGGTGAGCGTGTAGCCGCTGGCCGCGAGCGCCACGAAGACCAGCTTAAACCCGGTCCATAACCCCCAGGTGGTGTCTTGCGTGAGATTGGTGGCGTAGGCCAGGCCGTTGATGTAACGAAGAACGACGATCACCGCGCCAAAGAGCAGGATGATCCCGGCGATTACGTTAAAAGGGGTTAGCAGTTGGGGCTTTGCCGTGGTCCCGCTCATGAACCACCTCCCGCATCGTCCTTGCGCGGCGGTACCTCGGGTTTAGCCGCTTCTCGCAGGGCGTCCTTAACCGCTTGCTTAATCGCGTATTCTTGCGTCCTTTCCGCTTGCTGCTTCAACGCCGCGATCTTCTCCTTCATCTCCTGTTTGGCCTTTTCTTCCGCTTCGCTTTGAACCGCTCGCTTTTCTTCTTCCGTCAGCGCCTCGCGTCGCTTGGTAAAAGCGTAAAATCCGCCCAACAACGCGGGGAAAATGGCCGCCGCCAGAGGCGCTAAAGACAAAAAACCCGTGGTGAGGTTCGGAAGCGGTTCGGTGGGCAGGCCTTCCGGCAGGCCGAGCCTCGAAAATTCCACCCCCGCGAGGCAAAGCCAGCTCGTGCCGCCGTACTCATTCTCGCCGAAGATTTGATCGATGTAGCGCTGCGGGTTTTTGCGAATGCGCTCGCGCGCTACCCAGATCAAATCCTCCCGTCGGCCGTAGATTATTGCGCCCGTGGGGCATGCGTCCGCGCAAGCGGGATTCAGGCCCTGCTTGATTCTCGGGTAGCACATGGTGCATCGCACCACCCGCGGGGTGAGTGGATCGTTGTATTCGTACGCGAGGGCGTTGTACGGGCAGGCGAAGACGCAGTAACGACACCCCACGCATACATCCGGGTTGTACAGAACCGGACCCTCGGGCGTCTTCTCGAAAGCGCTCACGAAGCATACCGAGGCGCAACAAGGCTCGTTACAATGCATGCATTGGTGCTTGCGATAGATCGCCGGCTGTTTGTCCCGCGCCTCGACGTAGCGGTTTACTACCGTGTAAAGGGTCTCGTCGTTTCTGCGCTGAGCGTTGAACACGAGCCTGTCATTGACGGGAGCCTCCGGGGGCGGCAGGTCGTTGACCTTGTTGCAGGCGAACTCGCAAGAGCGGCAGCCCACGCACAACGTGGTGTCGTGCAACAGCCCCATACGGTTTGGGTAGCCTTCGAAATGCTTGACCGCTCCGGCCTTGGCCGTCGAGGCTACCAAGGTCCCCGCTGCAACGCCGGTTACGAACTTTCTTCTAGAGATGCTCATTCGCGCGACTCCTCATGGCAGTTGGTGCATCCCTGGGCCTCGTGCCCAATAGCCTGGTGGCAGCCGATACACTGGCGATGGTAAGCCGCGTTAAGACCGGGCAGATCCTTTTGGGGATAATTCTCGTCAGCGTGGCACGACCGGCACGCGGGCAGCGGATCTCCCGGCGGACTGTTGTGATGGCAGCCGGCACACAGGGTCTCGGTGCCTTTGTGGAAACGTTCGGCGAGCTTATTACCGCGAACCGCTCGGTCCAGGGCGGCGACTATCTTTTCGTGAGGGAATCTCGCGGGCCGGTATTTATCGGCAAGCACCTTAATCTCCAATTTCTCCGGGAAATTCGCGGAGACCGCCGGCAACTCGGGTAACTCTCTGGGAGCCAAGAGCGCCGCGGGTGAGCTTTTTCGGTCGACCTCGTCTACCCGCGGTCCACTATGACAGTAATCGCAAGCTGATTTTCCCGGCGGCCGGGGGAGCATATGATGGCAGCCGGCACACATATCCCTCTCGGAATGCTCCTTGTGACAGCCCACGCAGGACAGTGTCGAGCCGGGCGTATGATAGGCCTGATTGAGCGTTATCCCCCCTCCTTTCGGCTGGGGAAGCTGCGTGTGGCATAGGTCGCATTTACCTATCGACTCATGGTGGCAGGACGAGCAGGAATCAACCCGAGCCTCGTGCAAGAGATGGTTGAAAGCAACCGCCCCGTCAGTGGCTCCTTTGGTCGCGATCCACATAACTTTCGGCTGGCCGCGGTCGAGGCGAGGCACCTCTTTTACCTTTGCTATCTTCGCTCGCTCTCGCGCGTCGTGGCACCCGGTGCACAGCGTAGGTCCTGTTTTTGACCGATCTTGTCCTTGCATGTGGCAGTTTATACAAGCGATATGAACGGCATCGCCTAGAGAGGTCTCGTCCTGCTTGCCGAGCGGGCGGTGACAAGCGCTACAGGCATCCTCCGTGCCCTTTTTATAAACCAGCTTCTTCTGTTTTTCGTCGTAGATATGATGGCAGGTTTCACACTTGTCTTCCGAGGCTCGCGCGTGCCGGTAATGCAACGAGTAGTCGAAACGCATCGTTCTATCGACGTCGAGCCAAGCAGCTTCACGCTTGACGTGGCACCGGCCGCAATCATCCGGACCGGTGGACTTACCGGCTCGGCGGCGCTCGTCGTGGCAGCCGACGCAAAGCTCGTGGTGCGACAGCATCCATTCGGCGGAATTCGACGGCTCGTTCTTAATATTCAACCGAGGTAGCAGTTGCCGCTTTGAGTTCTCGGGGTGGCAGGTCGAACAGCCCTCTTGCTCGAGAGCCTTCGTGTGCGCTTGGTGATCGAACTCAACGGCCGGTCGTTCGGCGACGCCCAGCATTTCCGGAAGAGCTATCCGGATGATCTCCGCGTCGGTTGTGCGCTCGGCCTGCGGGTATAAATCTTGGTCGCAGCCGCAAACCAAAAGCAACCCCAGAAGGACCGGAGCAGTAACCCCGTGAACGGATACGATTCTCATTTGGCGTATCTATCCTTGTACGGTTCCTGGATCAGCGACCTACGCATTTGGTTAACCCACTCGCGGGCGGGGCGTACTTTCATGATTAGGTCGAGCCGATTCTGACTTTTGAGCCGCTGGTGGATCTCGTACCAGGCGCAACGCGTATCGGTGTCCACTTCGCAGGAGCCGTCGGACCGGGTTCCGCCGCAGGGACCGTTGAAAAGGCTTTTGGCGCAACGGGTGACCGGGCAGATGCCCGCGGTCTCGCCCAATACGCAGTCGCCACAGGTACGGCAGTTTTCCTCAAACCACCCCACGTCTTTGTCAAAGCCCACGAACGAGGTGTTCAGCGCGGGAAAGACCGGTTTGCTCTGATAGCGGTCGGCCACGAACTGCACGCCCGCGCCGCAGGCCATGGAGAGCAGCGCGTCATAATCCGCGACCATCCCGTCGAGAATATCGAAGAAACCGGCGTTACACTGGCGTTCAATTGTCAACTCGTGAATCTGAATCTCCGCGCCGCGGTTGCCGAACTCTCTCGTCAGCTCGCGAGTCAGCTCGGCGACTTCCTTTTGACCCCCGGCAAGGCAGATGGAGGTGCAGCCGCCACAGCCGATATTTAAAACCTTTTTATACGGCTTTACCATCTCCGCGATTTCCACCAGGGGTTTTTTCTCAGCGACTATCATGACTATCCTTTACGGGTTTCAAAGCCAACTCTGCTCGTCGTCCGGGAAGACGCCCTGGGAGCGGCATATGCCTCGGGCAAACGCGATCATGGCGGGAACGTCGACCCCCACGGGGCAGTAGCAGCGCCCGCAAAGCGCGCAGCTCTTCCAGACGAGCGGCTTGATCTTTTCTAAAAAAGCGCGGTCGACCCGGCCGTCCTTCTCGTATAACTTGCCCAGCGAATTCAATACCTTGAAAGAAGGCATGTATTGGGGATCACCGTTGTTCTTCGTGAACAAAAAGCAACTTTCCGCGCACAGGCTGCAATGCATGCAATGCGACAGGTAGCGCTTCATCTTCGACCTGTGCGCTGTCAGCATGCTTTTGATCTGTTCCTGGTCGACCGGCGCGGACATCACCAGACTCGCTTTCCCTGCCCGAAGCTGTACTCGCTTCCGATGAGCAGACGGTAAAGGAAAAAATAAACCATATGGTTCAACTTGGTGAAGGGGATGAGAATCAGCACAAGCTCGGCCGAGAGAATATGGATCAGCATGACCGTCGGATAGTCGCCCCACTGGTGGAAAGCTAAAAAACCGGTGAAAAACGGCGTTAGCGTTATCAGTAGAATAAAGTAATCCCAGGCCGTAGTGATGGCGCGCACGCGTCTAACAAAGATACGCCGCAGCAGAAAGAAGCTACCGCACATCAACAATACGACGGTCATCGTGTCAGCGAGCCGCTCCGAAAGGCTGGGCAGCGAGAATCCCAAGGCGCCGCGGATCAATTCGTTGTGAGCCAGTAGAAAGAGGGGGATGATGAACAGCAACAGATGGAAAACCACGGTAACCAGCGCGACTATCGGATGGGTCCTGAAGATAGTATTCTCCAAGTTGTTCCACTGCTTATCGGTTATTCGGATCAGAGGCTGCAGCCGTCGATTGATAGCTTCGATTGTTAATTTGTCCCCGCTCGGCACTTTCTGCTTCGTTTTTTTTGCCGGTTTTTTCTCCTTCGGTTTCGCGGCCGCGGGCTGATAGAGCGGCTTTTTTTTGCGGGTGATGGCAAAAAATCGCCAGACCTGGACGAGCAGCCCGCCGAGAAAGACCGCCGAGGAAATCCAGACCATCGGTCCTTTGATGAATTCAACAAACAGCGCCACTACGCCTCCTTGTGTGGGCCGGACCGGGAGAGTTTCGGGCGAGGTAGCAGCTTCGCCTGCTCGACGATTTCCGGGACCTTGTGTTCCCACTCGATGGCCATCAGGTGTACGCCCGCGACCCCCTTCATCTCCTTAAACTCTTCGATCTGCTCGCACGCTATCTTGATGCCCTCGGAGGCTACTTTTTCCTTCTCTACTCCTTGCAAGCGCTTGATCAGGTGGTCGGGGACATCCATACCCGGCACGTTGTTTTTCATATAACGCGCCATTCCCAGCGACTTAAAGGGCGTCACGCCGGCCAGGACATAAACCTTCTCGGTCAAGCCCATATCGTTGGCTTGGTCGATCCACTGCCGGAAGGTTTTCATATTGTAAATGCATTGGGTCTGGATGAAGTCAGCGCCGGCCGCGACTTTTTTAGCCAGACGGTGTACGCGCCACTCGAGGGGCTCGCCGAAGGGGTTGGCGGCGGCGCCGATGAAGATCCTCGGCGGCACGTCGATCTTCTCTTCGGAGAGAAACTTACCCTCGTCGCGCATCTTCTTAACCATGCAGATGAGCTGGATCGAGTCGATATCGAATACGCCTTTCGCCTTGGGGTGATCGCCGAATTTTTGATGGTCTCCGGATAGGCACAACATGTTGGAAATACCGTGGGCGCAGGCGCCGAGAATGTCGGATTGCATGGCCAGCCGGTTTCGATCCCGGCATACCATCTGGTAGTTGGGCTCGAGCCCTTCCTGCATCGCTAGAAGCGACGCGCCCCAACTCGACATGCGCACCACCGCGGTCTGGTTGTCGGTGATATTTACCGCGTCCACCATGCCCTTGAGGTATTGGGCTTTCTTTCTCACCGCTTCCACGTTCGTCCCGCGAGGAGGACCCAACTCGCCGGTGATGGCAAAGTGTCCCGCTTTAAGTACCGCTTCCAGATTACCATCTGATTTCATTTGTTTATTCTCGATAAAATAGCCAAAGGCTAATCGCTTTTCGCGACCACGAAAAACCACTGACAAGATAGAAAAGCTAAACTTTTATATCGTTGACGGCCATAGCATTTTTTGGCGAGGCTGTCGATTTTTTTATTAGATAAGGCCGATAAACCTTTTCGATGAGGCCGCCGAGAGGCGCCTTGACGTGGCGGGCGCGCGCCGCGCTGATAAACACAATTGTATTGCTCGCAAACGACGTCGTCATGGCGACGAACGGCGGGGTCGAGCGGCGCGCGGGGTGCCGCGTTGAGATGCATCGCGCGAGGGCATCTTGAAAACCATCTCGGTCGCTTCCGCGAGATCGACGTCGCGGCAGAATTTTCTAAGCTCGGCGTAATGCTCCGGTTCGACGCGCATCTGCGGCAGTTTGAGCTCTCTACGAACCAGCAGCGCGCCTCGCTCAACGCGGGCTCGCAGCGCGAACGACGAACGATTCGGACCGCGGACAGACGCGCTTTTCGGCAACCGGGGCATACCGAAGCCCTTGGGCACGCGTATTTTTAAGGTAGTAACGCGGTCAACCGCCGGGGAGATGATTTCAGGCGTCGTGCGACTCGCGGTGCGCGCGTAGGCGGCCGAGAGTTGACTCAGCACGATCCCGGGCAGCGCCCAGCTTCTCTCCACCTGCCTGCCGAAATTGCCGACCGTAAAGCTGTACTCGAGTTGAAACGGGAGATCAGCCTCTTCTCTAGCGATAATTCGCAGCGAGCCTAGCTCCGCGCCCGGCACCAAATGCGAGACGTATTCCTGTTCGAAGCGCTGTCGCAGCTCGGCCTCGGCAATGCCTTCAAGATTTTCCCGCCATGCCGTCGCGCCCGCGCCCTTGATCCGTTCGACCACGCCGATTTTCGCCGAACCATCGGCGCGAAGCTGAATATCGAAATCGATCAGATGGCGATCCTCTCCCGGCCTGTCCGGTCTCACCATGACGAATCGAGCGCCCTCGTCTAGCAGCAGGGCTCGCTGCCCGCGTAACAACGGAGGGACATATCCAAAGGGCGCCCAGCGGTCGACGGTGGATAGCCAAATCGGTCGTTTGATTCCCTTGGCCGCTGCCGGGGTGATCATCAGCAATAAGTTGTCATAGGTCGCGGTGTCGGCCAAATCGGAAAGCGTCGCGTCATTGGCCAAGTTTCGGACCAACGCCAATTGCGACGGCAGATCGGCCGCTTTGAGTAGATAGTGTAGAATACGCGCGCGGTTGCCCCGGCGCGCGCGCAGCATCATCGCCGCCTGGGAAAAGGAATCGGTCGTGTTTTCGATATTGCGTACGACCCATTCGTAGAGGCGGCGCGCTCGAATCACACCGTCATCCGGGGCGGCTTCTCCGACGATTTCTTGTACCAAGCGATCGACCGCCGGATCGGCGATATTCCGATCGATCAGCGCGTCGAGAATACTTTCAACAAAACCGTCCCAGGTCGCTTTTACACCGTAATTAATCGACGGGATAAATTCTCGTTCGGCCACCGCCGAGGGCTCCGGGATGAGCGGGCGGCTCGCTTGAACCTTCCAGCTCAGCACTCTCAGGTCGTCTTCGATCGTCTCTTGCAAAGCCGGCGCCTCGCCCCGCGGATCGACCGTAACCGGCATATCGCGCGGTAAGACTACGATCAACCGGCTCAGGTCAAAGGGCACCTCAAAGCTGCGAAAGTAGAAGCGATCGCCTAAAACCCCCCCGGGAAAGCCGTTCGGCGGGTCTACCGTTCGGACATATTCCATCTCGGTGTAGTCGCCCGGCAATAGATCGGGTAAAGAGACGGTCTCCTTCCCGCTGATTTGGTCCGGCTCAATACACCTTTTATCCGCTTTGATGGTCCGCGCTTTCAGAAGACGCGCGGATTCGGGCACGCGGATTTCGCCGAGCTCATCAACCGCCTCGTCGCTTTGTACCTTAAAGATGTTGTGTACCAACTCGATCGCGGAGCCGTCCTCGAACACGCGAACCACCATGTAGTCGAAAACCAGTACCTGCGGTTGGTCGTAGCTTCTCTGCGAAGCCTCGAAATCGCGTATCATCTTTATGCCGTCGACGCGATACCGGGCGAGCGCGTCATCGCCCGTAACCACGGTTCCTAGCCGCCGCAAGGCTAAGGTCGACGCGGGCTCTTGACGAAAGGCGCGATCGAGCGCGGCGCGGGCCGGTTGCACCTGGCCCCGGGAAAAAAGCGTATCGACCTCGTCGATCAAAGCGGTCTCCGAGCGCGGAAAGCGCGCCCGAAGCTCATCGATGGTTTCGCTGACCTCGCGGTCGTCCTCGAGATTCCTCGCTAAAAAAAGCCGAGCCAGCGAAAGTCCAAACCCGTTTGGATCGGGTTCGAGCGCCGCGAGACGGTTTAGTTCGAGCCGCGCGTCATTCCAGCGGCGTTGTGCGATGAGCGTCGCATATCTCGCGCTCGACCGGGCGTCACACGCGACCGACGCGTCCGAAAGGAGAGCCACATCTTGCGCGTAACGCCGCCGGCGGCTCGCCTCCAATTCGGCTTGCAGCGTTTTACACGAGTCGGGTAACCGTTCGCGTATTTTCTTTACCAGCATATCGGCTTCGGTATGCCAATCGCGCTCACGCAGAAGCTCTATCAATGAAAGATCGATCGCGATGACTTCGGGCCAGCGTTTCGCGGCTTTACGCAGCCTTTCGATGGCCTCGGTGACGCGCCCGTTTGTCGCTTCGATTTGCGCGAGTTGTATCTGCGGGCTCCACAGCCCCGGGTCTCTCTTCGAGCAGGCCCGAAACAGGCGCCCGGCATTGTCGCTGCGTTGGTCCGGCGGCACCAAGGGATCGCTTAAGGCTACTCCCGCGCGTTGCAGCAAAAGCAGCGTGGATGACCTGTTTAGATCATCCACGGATCGGAGCGTTTCCCGAGCCGCGATCACGTCCCCGCGCACCAACAAGGTCGCGGCGGTTAGGTAGCGAGCAAAGCCGCTGTTAATGTCGAGCGGCGGTTCGCCTCTAAAAGGCAGATCGACGGCCTCCCGATCCGCTTGTACGAGCGGGGAGACGGCGAGCGATAATACGGGATTGGTGTGCGCGGAGGTCAGCTTAATCGTAATTTTACGCCTTCCGGCCTTGAGCTTGACGGGCAGATAATGGATTGTCGCGCTCAGATGTTTGCGAAAATCTATCCGTTGGACCGAAACACCGTCGATAAACAGCTCCACGTTGTTTGGGGTCTCCAACCTTAAGAGATAGTCGCCGCCGGTAGCCAGCTCGAGATCGGCTTGCGCGTAGCTCGTTCCCTCCAGCGTCACCGGTCCGTTACCGAGATAGGTATTGCATCCGCGTGATTCGACCTCACGCGTAGCGCGAACGCCTCGTCCCGGTCCGAGGTCGTATTGTTCTAAAAGCGTCGCTCCGGGCCGAACCCAATCGTCTCGATCGAAACCCAGGGCGCCGCGCGGACCAAAAGGACCGGCGGCGCGCCAGGCCGTCAGGCAACCCGCGCGCAGCGCGATCTGTTTGACCTTTTCCAGATCGCCTCGCCCATAGGCTAGATCGATTAAAAGCTCATTGACCGCGTAGCGCGCGGGGGCCGCCAGCACGAGCGACCGTCCCGCGATCGGCTCAAGACCCGAGCGCACCTTTTGCCGATATCCCGCGACGCCGTCCCTCAGACCCTGAACGGCGTTGATCGCCACCTCGGAAACCTGGGGCGCGATCGCGTCCTTAGAATCAGCCGCCAATCGAATGGCCGTTAAGTAGCGCAACAGCGCTTGATCCAAATCACCGTGAAGATCGTGATATAGCGCGGCGATAAACTCGAGGCGGATACTGTTTTGATTGAGCGCTAGAGCGCGTTTAAGCTGCGGAAGCACGCGTGTGGGATCGCCGTTTAAGGCGAAAATTTCCCCAATCGCCAGGTCGCTTTGCACGCGCGGGTTATTCGGCTGATCGCGCGCGAGCTCGCGAAGTTGATTAAGCGTAGGTACAGGCGCGAGCTGCGCAGGCGCGCCACAACCCGCGAGCGGAATCAATAGAAATATGAGAGTAAAGCGCTGTTTCATTCTGCGACACCCATGGCTAAGGAGGCTTCGACTGCTGGCAACTATCTCTCCCAGGATTACGGCGCGCTTTTACGAATGCTGATGCGTTGGCGCAGCAGCACGTCGGCCTGTTCGATCCAGCGACGAAAAGCCGGATACTGCTCGACCGTCACCCGATCTCGGTTGATTTCAAAAGCCGTGCTGGAGGTTATCTGTTTTCCTTTTGCCTCAATTTTAAGGTTGAAACGGCCGAATTCCGAGCTTACCTCACCACTCGACGGCAGGTGTACCGCTTCTAATCCATGGGGGATTTGTACGGTAAGTTGTTCGAGATATGATTGGGTTCCGCCGAGGTCGAGCGGATATCGCCGCGAGGGCGACCGGGCCATCTTTCGCAATAAGTCTTTTAGTACCGATGGAGGTAAACGCAGCTCGTCCCCGTCCCAGGGTGCCATCTGCGGGACCTTGGCGCGATAGGTGAAAACCACCGGACGCTCGAGCTCTTCGATCGATTTGAACGATTGCGAAAGCAGCTCCACGCCCGGATACAGCTCTGTCAGCGACCGCTCGAAACGTTCGCTTCGCGTTCCCGAGGCCTGGTAGTAGTCGCGATACTCCGCGGCGCCAGAACCGACGATGTCCTCCTGTCCATCGATCTGGGCCGAGCCGTCGGTGGCGAGACGCACGTGCAGGGTTCGGGTGCGTCGATTGTTCTTCGAATCGAACACGGGAGTAAAGCGCAGCTCCGAGCTGTTCGGCCCCACCAGCAACACCATCACCCCTTGATCCGCCGCGGGTAGCTCGGCCGTACCGTTATGCTCCGCGGTACCGTCCAAGTATAGGTCTATCGAGGGAATATAAACGATGGCGTGGTCAAAAACCGACAGCGAGGCCGGTCGAGGGTCGATATCGCCGTTGCCCCTGGTTCGCACCAAAACGATCCGAGAATCGATGCCAGCCTCTCTGAACATGGTATACAGCAGCGACGCCTTGTCCTTACAATCGCCGAAACCGCGCTGCACGACCAGCGGCACGCGATAGGGCATAAAGCCATGAATACCGAATTCCAGCGCGACATAGCGCGTGCGCCGCACCACCCAATTGTGAATCCGTTGCACTTTTGTCAGCGTATCATCGATACCTTTGACAAGATCCCGAACCACGGCTTTGAGCGATTCATCCGCGTAGAGCTGGTCCTTGATGAGCCCCCAGTACCAGCGGCCGACTTCCGACCAGGAGCGATACGTCGACACGTGTAGATAGGGGCTGATCTCGGTCATTCCCGGCATCCCGTCCTCGGAGTGAATCGCGGGTATGTCGTCGGCGATAAAACGGTCGATGCGACGCGCATCCTTGGTGGTTCGCGTGTGCTTGAGCCCCGCGAGCGCCGGTTGGTTAAAATAAAAATGACGCGAAGCGGGCGTGATCAACACGTATTGCAGTTGCTCGGTCGGAATAAATCCCATAAAGGCGTGCAGATCCCCGAAGTAATCGGCGAACAGGTTGCGATAGGCGATGTCATCGACGCGATATCGGATCTCGATCGTATCTCCGGGCTCGAGATCCTGAAAGACCACCACCAACGCGCGCGTGTCGTAGTACATCCGGTACCAGGGCTGGCTGAGCGATTGCTCGTAGGTTTGGATTGAATCGGAAACGCGCCCATCGGCGCGATAGACGCGCGCCAAACGCAGCTCCACCCGCTGTGAGTCGGGATCGAATTGGATCGAATAGCTGTCCCAGTTGCGCGCGCCTTCGCTATTGTGGATTTGTACGACGAGCTGCGAAAAGCTCGAGCCTAGGCCGTTTTCGAATACGGTGTTGACGTCTAGCTTTTGTAGGATGGTTGCCTGGTACTTCCCGACCGAACGGCGTTTACGCAGCAGAGGCTCGACCGGCAGCGCGTACGCCTCGTCCGCTCGTTGTTGCGGCCGCACGCGCTCGATTTGTTCGAGCAGCTCTCTTGTTTCGGCGTCCTGCGGGCGTAAGGCGAGCGCTTTGCGAAATGCCTCGCCCGCCGCCTCGGGACTTCCGGCGTCTAACAGCGAGCGACCGTAAGCCACCCAGCAGGCGTTATCCTCGGGTGCCAGGGCAATCGCCTCGCGATAACTCGTCACCATCATATCGTCGCGCTTCAAGGCGTGGTATATGCTCGCGATGTAGAGCAGATTTCGCGTGCTTCCCGGTAAAAGCAGATGCAGCGTGTCGATTTCTTTCATAACCTCGGCCGCGTCGCCTCTTTCCAGCGAGTCCTCGATCAGCGCGCGGCGCGAGTTCGTATTGTCGAAGCGATACCGCAGGTGTTCCCGGTGAAAATCGATCGCGCGATCGTTATGCCCGGAGGCTGACGCCACAGCGGCCAGCTCCCGATACGCCGACGCGCAGGGCGTCGTGTTGAGCGCCGCGTTGGCGAGAATTCGGTACGCGGTTTCTCTCAAACCGAGCTCTTGGTAGATGCTCGCGCGCATGAGCTGAGCCTGAAACCACCTGACAGCGGTCTTGGGGATGCGCTCGAGAATCGGCAGCGCCTCTTCCGGCACAAGCCCGTTCCTAATCACGGAGGCTTGCAAAAAGAGAGAGTCGGGGTCGTCGGGCCAGAGCTCTTTTGAACGTTGCGCGAAGCGCATGACCTCGCCCCGTTCCTCCGCCAGTTGAGCTGCCAGTCGAAGACGCGCAAGCGTGGGGCGCTCTTCGGCCGCCTGAGCCGCGAGTTGCTTTGCCCTGCGCTCGGCTGGATCATCGGAGTTCGTATACGCGAGAAAGCGCGCTAGATCCTCCAACGCCGAGGCGTTTTTGCTCTCGTTCTCGACCTGCTTTTCGAAAGCCGCCAGCGGCGCTAAAGGGGCGTCGGGTAGCTTCGATACGCCGTGACCGTGTTCGACACCGGACGGCGGGATCGCGTGGGCTTGGTCGAAACTCAATCCCGCGGCCAGTCCCCCTTTTTCGTCTCCCAGGCGAGCGAACAACCCCCAGCTCGTGTCGGTGATGCAGCTCTTTACCAACAGGCGGTTATCACCCGCGTACGCCCCGACGATGACCGCGCTCCGGTCTCTCGCCGCCTGGCCTCTGTAAGTCGGATCGCTCAGCACCTGCTCTCCATTCCAATAGGCCTTAACCGCGCCGCTCGCGCCCAGCCAAAGCGTCAGCGGTCGCGCGCGATCGGAATGAACGGTAGCTTCCGCGATGGCGCAGACGTTTTCATTCGGCCGCAGTACCGCGTCTAAAGATAGATATCCGTATCGAACGATATCGGGATAGTCTCGCCAACGGACGCTCCTTTCGCGACCCGGATACGATGCATTGAGGTCCGGCGCTTTGTCGCGTTCTGCCTCGGGAGGCGTTTCCATCTCAAAACCCGTCTTTCCCTCGTTGTCAAACGGGCCGATCACGCGCCATTGAGCGATATAGCCCAGATCAGAAAAGCTATCGACCGCCGCCCGTGTATCTCCGACTCTGCCGCGCGCTATCGCGAGTAGCGTTTTGACGTGGACGCGCAAATGCGCCGACAATCCCCCATCTCGCGCGAGCCGTTCGAGAACTCGCGTGGTCACGGTCGTCGTCGCGTTGTCCCAGTTACGCCAAAGCTCCAGCAACGGAAGTACCGCGCGCGGTTGTTTTCCGAGCCTAGAGACCTCCGCGGCCAGCTTTTTCTGTAGCTTGTCAAAGGGATTCTGGGCCGCCGCCGGGGGCGGATCCGTAAGCGCGCCGACTAGTAGAATAGCGGCAAGGCATAAAACGCTCCGGTTACGTATGGTTAGCAGAATGGGTTCCCTTCTCGTAGGGTCTGTTTTAGCTCGATAACGCGTTGACTAAGCCTTAACGTTGCAAAAAACGTCGAGCAGAAACGCGAAAAAAGCGATTAAATAAAGGTGCGCGAAACTCTTTTTGGACCCGAGCTTAGTACACCCTAAGTGAGGTCCAAAAAAAGTGAGCACGCCCTTAGTTCGCGCTATTTTTCGCGAGCGAAGCGCTTTACGCCGACGGATTTTT
>JAFGIB010000361.1 GCA_016929805.1 Deltaproteobacteria bacterium
ATTCGTGGTTGGGTTACGGTTTTGCGGGGGACAAGCCCCCGCGCTACGAGGTTTTTCGCTGTTATTTATGGTTAACGCCTATGGGGTTCCCTCCGGGGGCCCCAAGCGCCGAAGGGCCTCTGCCGCGGCCGCATCCGCGCGAGATCGTTGCGCGAAAAAGGCCTCGCGACATACGAATTATGGGGCTGAAGGATCGCGCGGCTCGACACGGGCTTTACCCCGGCCGCGCGATAGGGCGCGAGTCGATTGTGCTGATTCGGCTCGGCCTGCTCGCTTTCGCTCTGATTATGGGCTGCAACCCTTCATCCGGACCTAATCCGGATGAACAAGCCGCGAATCGAATGCTTGTCGAGGGAAAGCTCAAAGAGGCGATCGCGCGCTACGAGAAGGCGATGAAAACCGATAGAACGCCGTCGCTTCTGAATAAGCTGGGATTGTCCCACTTGTTGGCGAATGAAGCGCACAAGGCGGTAAAGTACCTCGCGGAAGCCAAGGCGCTGGAGCCCGCAAAAGTCTCGACTCGCCGGGCGCTCGCCCTAGCGCTCGCCGCTAGCGGACAGACCAAACAAGCCAGAAACGAGGCCAGCGAAATCATCCGAACCAATCCCGAGCTGGGCGCGGGTCAAGTTCTACTAGCGGCCTTGGTTGAAACTCCGGATCAAGTCGAAGAAGCGCTTGATGCGTTGCTGAAATATCAGAAGAACGCTAGTTGGCAATCCACTTCGAGCTGGAAAGTCGAAACCGATCTCGCGCTTGCGGACCTTTACGAACGAAAAGGTGACCTTGAGACGGCTCAGGCCTACCTAAAGCGCGCGCAGGAAGCAAAAACCGCGAATCCCGAAGGCGCGCTTGAATTGGCGGTCGTCTATATTCGCTTACTTCGGTTTGTCGCCGCTGAACGCCTGTTAAAAAACGCGGTATCGAGCGAGCCCAAATACATACCCGCGTGGTCTCGTCTCGCGCAGATCGCGGTTGAGCTCAACCATTTTCCCTTGGCCGAAAAGGCGCTTAAGAAACTCCCGAAAGAGGTGCTAGATAACGACGAGATGGTGCTGATTCGGGGACGCGTCTATCTCGCTCAAGGGAAAACGAGAGAGGCTGTCTCCTTGCTGCGGAAACGCTTGAGCAAGCTCGAGGCCGCGGGAAAAACCAAAGATAGAACGGCGGTTTATCGACTTTTTATCGCTCAAGGATTGAGCAATTCAGGCGACGATCAGGGCGCTCGACGCGAGCTAGAAAAGACCATTTCGAGTCCGGTGGTCTCCGCCGCCGCGCGATTCGCTTTGGTCGAGATCGATATCCGTCAAAAGCGATACGACAACGCGATGAGCAGGCTTAAAGAGCTGATTTTAGATCCGCTCGCGGAGCGCCGCGCTTCCGAGATGCTGGGAAAGCTTTTACTCGATAGAAGGGATGCGCAAGCCGCGATCGAGTTCTACAGCGATCGCGTTAATCAATACCCGCGAGACGCTCAGTTGCTACATCATCTCGGGTCCGCCTATCAAATGGCTGGAAAGACGGAAACCGCGATTACCCTTTATAAAAAATCGCTCGCCCTCGCTCCCGGAAGCGAAGCGCCCTTACGTGCGCTCATGACAACGGCCATTGCCGAGAACAAGCCTAAACTCGCGGAAAAATATCTGATAGAACAGCTTAAGCTTCGCCCGCAATCGCCGGCGTTAAAGACGGTAGCCGGAAAGTTCTATCTACAGATCGGAGATATGAAAAAAGCGGGTGAGGCCTTTAAGGATGCGGTAAAGCTCGATCGAACCAGCGCCGCGGCTCAGGTCAGGCTCGCGCGCTTTTATTTGGAAATCGATCAACCGACAGTCGCGTTGCCGCACTTCAATCAGGCGCTTCGTATTGATCCGAACCACGCCTTTGCCTTGCAACACGCAGCGCAGCTTGAAATGACAACGGGCAACCCGGATAGAGCGAAGAAACACTATACCCGGCTACTTGAGTTACAGCCTGAAAACGCGGCCGCCCTGAATAATTTGGCCTATTTATTCGCGGACTCGCGGGCGACGATCGATATGGCTTTGGGCTATGCCACGCGGGCTCGAAAAATCGCTCCCTATTCGCCTCACGTGGCGGATACGCTGGGGTGGATACTATTTCACAAGCGCTCGTACCAAGAAGCACTACCCCTGATAAATCATGCCGCGAAAGCGCTACCGAAGGAGGCGAGCGTAGCCTATCATCTCGGAATGATTCAACTCGCCATGGGAAACGAGACCCAGGGGGTGTCGTGGCTGCGTCGGGCGTTAAGGTTGTCGAGCACCTTTGACGGTTACAACACCGCCATGTTGGTCGTATCGATGTCGCTTAAAAATCGGGAATTGCTCTTGCGATACCTTAATGAAACCTTTGCGCCCTCACCGCAACCGGCAAAAGTACGCGCGATCGAAGCTGATTTTTTCCTATCGATCGGCGACGCGGTGATGGCCGAAGAGGCGCTTAAAGCGGTACTACGACATAACAGCGACGACCTGGAAAGTATGCTCAAACTCGCTCGCATCTATTTGAAAAGCAACCGAGCGATTCTCGCCCTGCCGGTTTTAACACGCGCGCTCGAAAAACAGCCCGACAACCCCGAGATCCTCAGACAAGTCGCCGAGCTGGAAGCCGAGTATGGGGATAAAAAGCTGGCGATAAAACGCTTTCTCGATTTGCTCAAAACAGATCCCGACGATCAGAATGCACCGCGTCACCTGGCGCGTCTTTACGCGAGCTCGTCTGAGACCCTGGCTCAAGCGGAGAAATACGCGGAAATCGCCATCAAGATCACGCCGAATGACCCTCAGGTAAAAGATACGATGGGCTGGATTTTGTATCAGAAGAGGGAATACGAAAAGGCGCTGGCGATGATTTCGAGCGCAGCTCGTGAGCTTACTAAAAACGCGGAGACGCAGTATCACCTGGGGATGACTCAGCTCGCGCTCAATCAAGCGAGCGGCGTTCGCTCACTGCAAAAGGCGCTCGCCTTGTCGCCGAATTTCGACGGCGCGGATAAGGCACGCGAAATGCTCGCCAAGCAAGCACAGCGAAACAAACCTTAAAAATTTACGCAAAATAAACGATCCGGTTGCCGGCGCGTGCGCGGGTGCGCTCGCGGCTTTCGTCCTCAAAAAGATTCTCGAAGTAGATACCTACGGGCGTAATCCCGTGGGTATCTACTATCTTTTATGCGTTTTGTTCTCAACGCTGACGGGGCCGACGGTGTAGGTTGTACCCATGGGAAACGGATTCTTATAATGATGATAGGTTCCAAGCCTGAGACCCGTCACGGGTTGCGAAATATCGCCGACGGCGAATCCGACTACGAGAATCGCTTTAGTACTTCGCGGCGCGGGAGGAAATTTTAGTGAGGAAATCTGCGAGAGCACGCACGCTTCAAACGTCTGATTGATGACCGTTGAATAGATGATTCTGGGCGAGGCGACTTGACCGTCTTTTTGTATTTTCCACTTAATATGTAACACGCCGCGGGGGTGACGCTGGCTACGGTCGATTTCCTTTTGGACACAAGATTTTATATCGTCTAAATTCGATGCGATCGGCCCCCGAAGATCGTCGAGCCGTAGACCTCCGCGTACCCCTAGTTTTCCGAATCCGACGGTGATCTCGGGCGGCTCTTTTACCATTAGATCGGACAGAATTCTGAATATGTCGAAAGGCAATCGATTGACGGTTATATCGCCGTTATTCAAATTAACCTTGCTCACGTAGTTGTCTTCTTTTTCTACGAGAAGCTTCGAGTTAAGCAGCCCCTGAACTTGCGTCCGAGCCTCGGCCTCGAGCTTGGCGGCAGTAACGAGATTTTCTTTGTGGGAAGCCTTGACAAAAGTTTCCAGCCCGTTTTTCCAGAGCAGGTTAAACAAAGCAGCCGAAAAACGCAGGTTAAGGTTGCCGATCAAGGCGAAAGCTATCTTGTCGAACGACTTGAGCGTTGCGACCTTTTCGCTATTGATTATCGTTTGCAGACTGATCTTCCCTCGCACCGATCCATTTTGGATATTCGCCACCGCCTCGACTCGCGGCGATCCTTTGGAAAAAACCGGCAGCAGATTGTCGAGGATCTTTTTTCGAAGCCCGGAACCCTGCTCTTCATCAGACTTCTCCGTTCTTGCAGGTCGTAAATCAAACTCGGATATCACTCGATATAGCGCCTCGGGATCCACTTGCCGCAGCGCCAGCACAAAACCCAGAGGTCCGTAAATCGTATTCGGGGTCACCAATTCTTGAGCTCGAGCCTGGGTTACGCTTGCGTATTGATCGTCGATCAGATTAGAAGCGCTGTGAAAGAGAATCTTATTTATCTTCCAGTCAATGCCCCAATCGGACCGTTGAGCTATCAGGTTTCCAAGTGCCGCCGAAGCGCTTCCGTATAGTAGATTATGACGTCCGCGTTCAGCGTTAATGCTGCTTCTAAGCTCCTTTAACTCGTAAAGCAATCCGCCGCTTCTATGATAAAAATTCTTACAACCGAGATCGCTACTGATCGAGGCGAAGGATTGGACAGCTCGAAATCGCCACTCGAATTCTCTCAGCTTGAGCGTCGTGTTCTTTTTGGAGTCTTTGAGAGTAAATCCGCCAAGACGAAGCTGAATATCGACGTCATCCGGCTTTTTACTCGCTGCGAGCTCAAGCGAGGCCCCGTTCCACTCGAAGCGTTTATCCGGGGCCGATATCTTCGGACTCGTGACCGATACGCGTACCGCCCCATTGCGGCCGAGGATCGCTCTTAGGTTCACGAGCTTTCTCTCGCTCGAAGCGAGAGCCTTTTGCACGACCTGACTGGGTATTATCGGCGTGAAATGGGAGTCGATTTGGGCTTCGAAAAAACGCGGCGACATCTCCCCTTTGATGATCTCCACTACCGGCAACGGACCGTGGATTACCGCGAGCGCCGCGGGCGACCGGATACCAGCGCCTACGCCGATCGATACTACGACCTCGAGCCGCGATCGAAACCAGCCCCGTTGATAGGTTTTGATCTTGACGATTTCCGGCTGACCGAGCGCCTGATTTATCGATCTCGTCGCTTCTCGTATTCGGCTTTCAATCCGTGCGCCTTGAATCGCCGGAGCAACCAAAAAAAATACAATCAAGGTCGCAACAGCCACGGCTATGATAATCGTTTTCTTCATGCTCGATCGCTCACTTCCGTCTAGGAGCTACGGCCGGCGCGATATCCGCGTTTCTCCGGGGAGATCGGTCAGCAGATAGCCGCGAGAAGAAAGCTGTTCACGGATATCGTCCGCTCGTTGAAAATCCTTTTGCTTGCGGGCTTCTTCTCGTTCTCGAACGAGGCGTTGGATTTCATCCGGTATTTGATCCGCCGTCGCCTCGACGGTCAGTATCGCAAGCACCCGATCGACGTGTTGTAGGGCGGTTAACACCAACTGCGCGTCTTGCTTGTGTACATTCGCATTTGAAATCAGATGATTGACCTGCCTGACGAGCCGAAAAAGAGAAGCAAGCGCCGATGAGACGTTGATATCATTAAAGATCGCCTTAGCGAATTCTCCTTTCATTCGGGCGATCCAATCTTCGAGCTCCGCGACGCGCGGTCCCTCGGAATCGATATGAGTAAGAGCGTTTACGAACGCGTCGAGTCGACGAAGGGACGCGCGGCTGGCTTCCAACCTTTCATCCGTTAGCTGAATCGGTTGCCGATAATGGCTTTGTAGAAGAAAAAAACGGACATCTCTCGCCAGGTAACCGCGCTCGAGTAGATCCGGAAGCGTGATGCGGCTTGCTTCGGCATAGGTCATTTTCTTTCCGCCTACCAAGACCAACTCCGAGTGCAGCCAAAAACGCGCCTGCGCCTCACCCGTCAGCGCGCGGCTTTGGGCAATTTCATTCTCGTTGTGAGGAAAGATCAGATCGACCGATCCCATATGGATATCAAAGCGATCGCCCAAATGCGCTCGCGCCATGGCCGAGCACTCGACATGCCAGCTCGGCCGAACATTACCCCAGGCGGTCTTGTAGCTTAATCCCTTGCGCATCTCGGCAAGGGTCGAGCGACGCAAGAGGGTAAAATCTCTCGGGTCGTTCTTGTCATAGCGGTCCAAATCGACGGTTGCGCCGATTTTGATCTTTCCCAAATCCTTGCCTGACAGCTCACCGTAGCTCGGTAGCCGTGCGATATTGAAGTAGACCGAATTGAGATTTTCGTATGCGTAGCCCTTGTCTATCAAGGAACGGGTTAACGCGATCATATCCTCCACCGACGCCGACGAGCGGGCATAGGCCGCCGCGGGCTCGATATTTAGCGCCTTTAGATCCTCGTGAAATTCGGCCTCGTGTCGCGCGCACAGATCGGCGATCGGCTCGCCGAGCCTTTCGGACTCCTGAATCACAAGGTCATCTATATCCGTGATGCTCACGACGTGTTTCACACGATATCCGGCGAACTCCAAGGTCCGACGCACCAAATCGTCGACTAACATCCGGCGCAATAAACCGAGGTGCGGTCGTTGGTGCACGGTTGGACCGCAGGAATACATCGTGACTTCCGTCCCAGCGGAAAGCGGCTCGAAAGGTTCATACCGTCTGGTTAACGTATTTAAGAAGTGCAGTTTGGTCGGGACCGCCTCCGGTTCTTTGACTTGGAACAAGCTGGTTGAAAGATACTTCTCGCCACCGTCGGGAAAAATTACGACGATCACGCCCTGATCGAGCTGCTTGGCCTTTTCGAGGGCGACGTGCATCGCCGCGCCCGAGCTCATGCCCACCAGCAACCCCTCGTCGCGCGCGAGACGGCGCACCATCTCGAACGCGTTGTCGTCTTCGATATTTACCTTTTCATCTAAATAGTCCGATCGATAGATTCCCGGAAGGTAGGCTTCTTTGAGGTTCTTCAGCCCTTGTATCTTATGTCCGAGGTAGGGCTCGACGCCGATCACGCGGATTTTTGGATTGAGCTCTCTGAAGCGTTTGGAACAGCCCATAAGCGTGCCGGTCGTGCCCATGGTCGCAACAAAATGGGTGATGCGCCCTTGGGTCTGTTCCCAGATCTCCAACGAGGTCGTGTGATAGTGTGCCAGCACATTAGCGGTATTGTTGTATTGGTCCACCAGGAAATATGGGGTTGCTTTTTCCGAGACGAGCTCGTAGGCGAGCTCAATCGCTCCGTCCGTTCCCTTGTCCGCGGGCGTGAGCAAGAACTCCGCTCCGTAAGCGGCGAGGATTTTACGCCGCTCAATCGAAACCCCTTCGCTCATCGCCAGCACGATTCGATATCCCTTCACCGCAGCGACCATCGCCAGGCCGATGCCCGTGTTTCCGCTGGTCGCTTCCAAGATGATCTTGTCTTGGGTCAGTTCGCCTTTTTTTTCCGCGTCCTCTACCATGTATAGAGCGATACGGTCCTTGACCGAGCCGCCGGGATTGTATCGCTCCAGCTTAGCGTAGATTTCGACATTCGGATTCGGATGGAGAGTTTGAATCCGTACTAAAGGCGTATTGCCGATTAAGGAGAGAATTCCGTGTCGATTGACCCCGAGAGGTCGATTGGGATGTAAACCGTTGGCACTCATTTTTTAGGCGTTGTTAGGTTCAAACGTGACGTTCGGCTCGCTTTTATCTCTTTGTGAATTTATTTTAATATGTAGTAGCTGATTCGTGCCCGATGCGGCGAGCGAAGCGGCTGCGCCGACTCGGCTTCTGCAACATGAGAGGTTACGATATCGGATCGGCTGACCGTCCGCTATCCGGCGCCTCCGGGACTCGTCCCTGGTCAAACTCAAAGAGAAGCGACGCCAGCGTCTGAAGCACGTTGATCACGACATCCTCTCGAACCGCTTCCGGGTCGACGATATGCTGCATAAAAAACCCATCTAAAAGCGCGTTCATCATCCGCGGAACCGTTTCTAAAGGAAGCTTTGATTTCAACCCGACCTTGCTCAGATTCTCCCGCAAATGGTCTTGTACCTGGGCGGTCGCGACCTTGTAATACTCGGCCAGCGGCTCCCGGAGCTTCGTGTCGTGTAGGCTTTGAGCGAGCAGATCGGCAATGACAGACGCTTCGTTCGACAGCTCCGCTCGAAACCTCCACATTTCCTGTACCGCAACTCGCATCGATTCAAAGGGATCTTTGCCGGCCGACCAGGCCTGGATAGTGCGCCGGTAAACCGACTCGAGGGCGGTTTTGAGCACTACCGTCATCAAACTCTCCTTAGTCGGAAAGTGATAATGGACAGCGCCTTTTGACATGCCGGCCTCTTTCGCTATATCCATGAGGCTCGTGTTGGCGTAACCTTGCCGCGCGAGCACGCGGGTTGTGGCTTCAACGATGTGTGCCACGCTAATTTCTGATTTTTTGTAGCGCATAATAGTTAGCTAGCGAAGGTGCCGAGTTGTCGGGTTGACGTCAAGTCGGCTCGACCCATTATTCAATAATCCCACATGTTAGCTGATCAAAATGGAAGTAATTTTCCGCGACTGGTGAAAATAATGCAAAGACTTTTAGCGCCGGACGGATGCCCGTGGGATCGAGAACAAACGCTTCAAACCCTTCGGACCTACGTCATCGAGGAAGCATACGAAGTCGCGGATGCGATCGATTGCGGGAATTTCGAGAATTTGTGCGAGGAGCTCGGCGATCTTTTATTGCAGGTGGTCTTTCAAACGGAGCTGGCGCGGCGGCAAAGCTGGTTTGGTCATAACGATGTCATCGATGGGATCTGCGAGAAGCTGATTCACCGACACCCTCACGTTTTCGGCGACGAAAAGCTCACGACGGCGTCCGAAGTTCGGGCGAACTGGGAGCTTTTGAAAGCGGATAAAAAACAGGGACGGGGAGTGCTCGACGGCGTTCCCTCCTCTCTACCGGCGTTGTTGCGCGCGCTGCGTGTCGGCCAAAAAGCCGCGCGTATCGGCTTGGATTGGCCTGACAGTATGGGGGTCCGAGAAAAGATCGACGAAGAGCTGTCGGAATTCGACGAAGCGGTCGCGCGCGGCGACGAGCAAGCCGCGAAACAGGAGCTGGGAGACGTGCTTTTTTCATTGGCGAATTTGGCGCGGAAGAAGGGCATCGATCCTGAAACCGCGTTACGCGAAACGCTGAATCGCTTTACCGATCGAGTTCGTACGGTTGAGGCTGAAGCGCGGCGCCTCGGTAGAAAGGTCGATGAAATGAGCGCCGCGGAGGTCGATAGACTTTGGGAAGCGGTCAAAGAAAAAGAAGCGTTTTAGTAATCCGAACGATATCGGCGATCTGATTATCGTAACGAGCGATTCGACCGGCAGTCATTCGGCCGGCAAGCTCGGGGGTGCGCAATTAGTTGCGCGCATTGCGACTTGAAATCGCGTGCGAGCGGCTTCTTGTGCTAAATCCTTTGGTCATGGCAATTCAAACGGCAATCGTCGTCGAGGGCGGCGCCATGCGCGGTATCTTTTCGGCGGGCGTATTAGATGTTCTGCTGGAAGAAGGCCTGGTCGATTTCGATTTGGCCATCGGAACCTCCGCAGGTGCGTGCAATCTAGCCTCTTTTTTAGCAAAACAGCACAAGCGCAATTTTCGCTGCTATACCGAAATCATGGCCCGACCGCAGCTATTCAGCGTCGTACGCGCGCTGGGCGGAGGCCACTTTATGGACCTCGATTGGCTGTGGGACCAGCTCCGCGTTGAAATGCCTCTCGATCAAGAAGCGATTGAGCGAAATCGGACGCAATTCGTCTCGGTCGCAACCTGCGCGCGCAGCGGTGACAGCGTCTATCTATCTCATCGTGCGCCCAATATTCACGACGAGCTGAAGGCCGGGTGCGCGTTGCCGATCTTCTATCGCGGACCGATTCGGGTCGGCGACCTCGAGGTTGTTGACGGCGGCTTGACTGACCCGATACCGGTTGAGGAAGCTTATCGACGGGGTGCAAGACGAATTTGTGTGATACGAAGCCGACCAGCCGACTTTATCAAGCGCACGGACCTTTTATCGATTATCCTCCCAACGCTTCTCCCGGTTGGACCGGTGCTTTCCCGGGTTATGCGAAATACGGCATTACGCTACCGGCAGACGGTCAGCTTTCTCCTTTCGCCGCCACCGGATGCGGAAATTTTACATCTCGCGCCGCCGCATCCCCTGCGGTCGAGCCGCACCACGCAAGATCGGTTCCGCCTGCTGTCGGACTACAAACTGGGCTGCAGCGTGGCGCGGCTTTTTCTAGGGCAAATCGCAAAGCTACTCGCGTAAGTCGCGATAAGCGCGTGCTTCATCGATCGGGTCGCGCAAACCGATTCGAGCGCTGATCTAGGCAAGCGGAGAATTATCGGTCGATTCCTCGAAAGCGCGGTCTAGTTGTTTTCGCCTTCGGGCTAATACTCCGTGTGTTTGATATTCTGGATGTTCCCGAATAGGGACAATTTTTTTAACGATTACGGCCTGATTCAAGGTAGAAATTTGCCCGTAATCTATTCCGTTCGCCGCTATTCTTGACAAAAAAATACTTTTTTTTAAAAAAATTAAGAATTTTCGCCGAGTTATTACACTTATGGTTAGGGTTGCAAAACACCCCCCGTATCTGTACCAACAATAGTCCACCATAATCAGGGCACGGGCATGGCTATTCGGGGATTCTTTCTAGAGGCCAGGCCCGTGCCCAGCTCTTTTTAAGGGAAAGAAAACGTAACCGTTCAGGGGGGTACTGCTGTTTGACTACGACGGCGGCCAATTCATCCCGTAAAACCGGCTTTCGTCCTCGCGCCGG
>JAFGIB010000362.1 GCA_016929805.1 Deltaproteobacteria bacterium
AGGCGAGAGAGGCCTTGAAAGCTCAAAAAGCCAAAGAGGCTGAAGAGGCTAAAGCCGCCAGGGCCGAAAGGCTTAAGGCGGCAAAAGCGGCGGCGAATGCCGACGAGGCAGAAGACGCGCAAAAGACGGAATAGAACCCGAGAAAGGCTGATACAGATCTAAGATCGGAGCCCCTTGCTAGAGCTAGGGGGTGTCCAGAGTCTCATGGCAACCGCCTTAGGCCTCGTGTCAAAATAAATGTTGTGTTTAGCGCCCAGATTTAGGTCAGATTTGCCTCGATCCGATTTCGCGAAACCGGAGGAATAGCAGCGCTATTTCGAGGAGTTCGCAGAATCGAATCGAGGCAAAGATGGACTGAAGATGGGATGCTAAACGCAACATTTATTTTGATTCGAGGCCTTAGTGGTTAGTGCTACTTCGATTTCGGCAACGCCCGAATTGACACATGAGAAGCCTTTGGTAAGTTGCGCGGCGGAGAGCTGACCGAGAGGCCGAAGGTGCTTGATTCGAAATCAAGTGTGCCCTTGCGGGTACCGTGGGTTCGAATCCCACGCTCTCCGCTAAAGCACCAAACAGGTCGAAATATCCTGAATTCGCGATCCACCGAAAACCCCTTGGGTGTTCTACTTTTTTTTATCGCGCGACTCGTCTTTCGTGACAAAGCCGCTTCGGACATCGATATGGAGCGAATTTACGAGATGACGCAACATGTTTCGTTTTTGGAGATTGTTCCTAAGAGAAGTTGACACGAGGCAAGAGGTAAATTACTGGAGAGGTGACCGAGAGGCCGAAGGTGCACGACTGGAAATCGTGTGTACCGAGAGGTACCGCGGGTTCGAATCCCGCCCTCTCCGCCGTTATTTCGACGGTATAAACCGGATTGTGGTCTTGCCAACGCTGGCCCGCGAACCCCGCCAGGCCCGGAAGGGAGCAACGGTAACGGTGTTCAGCGGGTGGCGAGACCTTTCTTAAATAAAAAACCGCTAAAGCCTGGTTCTCAAAAGCGGGCGCGTTGCCGGCGGGAGATGATGACGTCGTGGTGAAGCTGAAAAAGGTCAAAACCGAGAGGCGTCGATGTTCGGCCGCGGTACGCGAGCTAAAAAACGAAACTATCGTGAGGTCTCTCTCGCGGCTTTTGCCGCCGCGACTTGCTCTTCAATGCTGCGCTCTGTTGCCGGCTTTCGCGCCATTGACGCAATGGCTCCTGGCCCGCCCACCTTTTCGGCCCAATCGCGAAGCCGCGCCATTCCCTCGGCCACGGAAACGCTAGGCCGGTAGCCGAGATCTCTTACGGCGCACTGCGTATCGAATAACGTGCCCCGGCCGCGTCTTACCACATCGGTCGTCCAAGGCCCGTCCAGCCTCAAGCGCTCTCGAAACCACGCTTGCGCGAAAGAGAGGTAAAACAAACCCTTGCGCGGAGGGGGCAATCTAACGCTCTCGCATAACATTCCGAAAAATTCCGCGGCGTCTAAGAACTCCCCGTCGGTCACGTAGTAAGCTTTGCCTGACACGTCGCGTGCTTGACAAGCCGATATTAAGGCGTCCACCAAGTTGTCGATATAGAGAGTCGCTATCAAGTTCCGACCATTTCCAAAAAGCCGTACCCCTCCCTGTTCCGCCTCAAGACAAAGGCCTGGAAGCGCGGTGTGGTCTCCCGGGCCCCAGAGCCAGGCTGCTCGAATAGCCGTTATCTCGGTCGATTTTCTGCTCGCGGTCAGCGCGACCTCTTCCGCGAGCTGCTTGCTACAGGCGCACGGGTTGATCGGCTGTTGCGCGATCGAACGATTTTCGTTCCAATTAACGCGATCGCAATTGAGAAGCGTGACGTCGGCGCAAGACAAGTAGACGACGCGTTTACAGCCGATGTGGCGCGCCGCGCTAATGACGTTTTCGGTTCCCGCGATGTTGATCCACTGTAAAGCCCGCGGCGGCGTTCGATGTGAGTTTTCTCCGGCGCAGTGAAATATGATTTCGCAACCGCGCGCCGCTTCGGCGATCTCATTCGGGTCGCCGATAGCGCCGACCTTTGCTACGGCACCGGCTGCTTGCCATTGTGCAACTTGAACGCGTTCGCGGACCAATACGGTGACCCGGGCGCCTTCAGAGATCAGCCGGCGAGCTAGCGCGCTGCCCGCGAAACCGGTCGCACCTGTAATCAAGAGGTCCATGTCGCTCGGACCGGATAATAGCGTTCTTGCCGGTGAGAACAAGATGCGACGAACAGTAAGAGCTCATCTGCGAAGGGCGCGACCGGAGCTGATTACTACGCCGCCTGATCGGTTTTTGTCGCGTTTGAGCCTTTGCGCTCGTTGGATTTAATCGACCAGGTTCTCTCCGCGATACGACGGCAAAGCTCCGCGTCCGCTTTCAAGGCTTCTCGGGTGCGCTCGCGCCCTTGACCGATATTGACCTCGTCAAACGCGTAATAGGCTCCGTGCTTGGAGAGCGCGTTGGCCTGGATAGCGCTATCGATAAGATCGCCGAGGGCGTCTATTCCGACGCCGTATCGGATATCAAACTCAACGCTTTGAAATGGAGGGGCGAGCTTGTTCTTAACGACTTTCGCACGGGTTCGGCTGCCGACCACCTCTTCACCGGCCTTGACCGGGCCGATGCGCCGAATGTCGATCCGCACCGAGGTAAAGAACTTAAGGGCTTGACCGCCGGTGGTGGTCTCGGGGGAACCAAAGGTGACCCCGATCTTCATGCGCAACTGGTTGATAAAGATAATTGCGGTTTTAGAGCGATAGGTAATTCCCGCGAGCTTGCGTAAGGCTTGGCTCATCAGGCGCGCTTGCAGCCCCACGTGCGCATCGCCCATTTCCCCCTCGATTTCCGCTCTCGGTACCAAAGCCGCCACCGAATCGATAACTATCAAATCAACCGAACCGCTGCGAACCAGAGCTTCCACGATATCCAAAGCCTGCTCGCCGCAATCCGGTTGGCTGACTAAAAGGGCGTCGACGTCGACCCCGATCTGTTTCGCGTATTGGGTATCAAGCGCGTGCTCCGCATCGATAAAAGCGGCGATTCCGCCAGCCCGCTGACATTCCGCGATGGCGTGCAGCGTCAACGTCGTCTTGCCGCTGGCTTCCGGCCCGAAAATCTCGCTAATCCGCCCGCGCGGAAATCCACCCACGCCGAGAGCGTGGTCTAGGGAAGGACAACTCGTTGATATCGAGGGTACATCCTCGATCTCGCGCTCGCCGAGAACCATGAGCGAGCCCTTTCCAAATTGCTTTTCGATCGCGGTGATGGTCTGCCGCAGGCCTTTAATTTTTTCGATTAATGACATGATCTTTCTCCTGGGGTTATGAGTCCTGGACGATAAAGCACGGGTCGTGCCGGATTCGACTACCCTGATTTCGAATAGTTAGCCGCGGTAGCTGACGGAACCGACGGAAACCGACTGCCGGCCGCCGCATGGTTGCTCGGGTCGCGGTCGAGCACGCGGTATTGAATCGCCTCCGCGATGTCCGATTCCTCGACGAAATCGTGTCCCGCGAGATTGGAGATGGTATGCCCGACGCGGAGCACTTTATGGTAGGCGCGGAGGCTTAAACCGAGCCTTTCGATGCTGAGATGTAGCAGTCGAATCGCTTCCGGTCTGAGCTTTTCCGAAAGCCGCTCATACCTGTTTCGACATGCGCTTTCGCGGTCTTCTGGCTCTCGTTGCTCCCGTCGCTGTTGCCGCTCTCGAGCCTCGGCGACTCGAGCCGCGATGACCGCGCTCGATTCGCCCGTCTCTCTGTTTTGCAGCCGACTCGGGCTGACCGACGAGAGTTCGACGTGAATGTCAAAGCGGTCGAGTATCGGTCCGGAAATCCGACTCCGGTAGCGCTGAATTTGATCGGGCGAGCAGCGGCAAATTCGTTTCTTATCTCCGAAATAGCCGCAGGGACAGGGATTCATCGCCGCTACAACAAGAGGGCGAGCGGGCATGATGGCCCGTTCTTTCGCCCGGACGATCACGGCTACCGCCGACTCCATAATCGGACGAAGCGATTCGATCGCGCTGCGCCGAAACTCGGGAAATTCATCGAGAAAAAGCACCCCGAGGTGAGATAAGGTAACCTCTCCGGGTCGTATCGGAACGCCGCCGCCGATCAAGCCCGCGTCGCTGATCGTATGATGAGGCGCTCTAAAGGGACGTTTTATGTCGTTCTCTCTACCCCGCGTTTCGCTTCCAGCCGCGCCAGAGATCGTGGCGATTTGCAGCGCCTCGTCAGCGGTGGGCGGGGGCAACAGCCCCCTGAGCCTGCGCGCGAGCATGGTTTTACCCGCTCCGGGCGGCCCGACCAAGATAAGATTGTGCATGCCGCAAGCCGCTACCTCGATGGCGCGTTTCGCCGTCTCTTGGCCGAACACGTCCGACATATCCTCGTCCGCTTTTCGTAGAGTCGTACAAGGCGTCCGGCTCGCGACTTGAGGCAACGTATTGACGCTGTTTAGAAAGTCGACAACTTCCTTCAGGGTTCGAGCGCGGTAGACGGTAACGCCGGTGGCGAGCGCGGCTGAAGAAGCATCGTCGTCCGGAATAACGGCGGCCTCGAGCCCTTGCTGCCTCGCCGCCGTGAGGTGAGCTAAAAGGCCTCGAATCGGTCGCAGCATTCCCTCCAAAGAGAGCTCGCCGAGAATCAGCGTGCGATCGAGCCGATTCGGCGCGCAGATGCCGCATTGAGATAAAAGCGCGATCGCGATCGCCAGGTCAAACGATGCACCTGACTTCGGCAAATCGGCCGGCGCCAGATTCACGATAAAGCGTCGGTGGGGCAGCTTATAGTTGCTATTTTCTATCGCGGTTTGAACCCGAGCCCGGCTTTCGCGCACCACGGTTTCCGCGAGGCCGACGATGTCTAAGCCGGGAAGACCCTTGGTGAAGTCGACCTCCACCTGGACACCGTATGCGCTGATTCCGGTCAGCGAGCTCGCGTGTATTTTCGCCACCATGAAAGCAAAGCGCAGCAAGCGACGTGCCAAGTCGACGGTCTCGTGATTTCAACCACTTATGCGGCTCTGGTTGGCGCGCGCGACGGCTTCGCTCTGACGGGCGTCACCCCCATAGGCGTTAACCATAAATAACAGCGAAAAACCTCGTAGCGCGGGGGCTTGTCCCCCGCAAAACCGTAACCCAACCACGAAT
>JAFGIB010000363.1 GCA_016929805.1 Deltaproteobacteria bacterium
AAAAAAAGTGAGCACGCCCTTAGTTCGCGCTGTTTTTCGCGAGCGAAGCGGTTTACGCCGACGGATTTTTTGCAACGTTAAGGTAAACGGCGCCGCTCCGTCCCAAATGCCTTCAGTGTTTTCTAAACAAGCTAAGGTCTTGAATGCCCCGCCGCTGCCGCCCCAAACATAACCTTAAGGACGGGTTTGGGTACCATACTCTTGCCCGGTCCAATAGTAAGAGTACTTCGCCACCGCCGCACTGGTCCAATACATGGGAATGGATTGATCGCCGATGAAGTACATATCGAAACTGCCATGATTTGATTACACAAGATAGCCGCTGCTTGCGCTCGCGACTTCGAGAGGCGATCACGAGAGAATTCCAACTACAAACCGCACGGAAACCGCTTGGTTTTTTGGGAAATCATCCCTCAAAATTCAACTATTGAGTTGACCTCCGAGGGTCCAGAATCGAGCTAGTTGATTTCTTTTATAAACCTGCCTGACGTAATCCGTAATTGCGTTCTCGCAAATACGGTAAAGCAATGAATAATGGCATCCGCAATAGAAGGTTTGGGCCGAAACCCATAAGCGCTATTTTCCGACTTCATTTTTGCTGCATTTCTCAAACCGCCCAACGTACAAGAGCTGCGACTCGCTCGAGCCAATAATAAAAAGCGCAATTGATAGAGATAATTGATGCTGGACCGGTTGCCGAAGGTTGCAACAGCGGTGAATGAACCGAAAGGATGAGCGGTGATTTGATCGAGGAGCGTTTTGGCGCGCGATACCACAATAAGCACATTCCCGGTCCGCTGTATTGATTAGGTTTCTCGGTACAACGACCACGCAAGAGATGGGCCAAGGCCGACGGCGAAGCGCAAGAATATTGGCCGACGAAAGAAGCTACTCTCTTTAAGAAAGGCGCGAAGATGTGGCGGAGGTCGTGATGTGAGAAGATGAAGCGGGCGTTTCGCTTGATGGCAGGCTGCAAAGTACGGAGTCACGCATCGGAGTGCAGCCTCGTGTGAACGCCTATGGTCAGAGAAAAACAGCGCGCGTATTTTGGGCAGCAAGTCTAGAGCACCGATCGGTGCTCTAGAAGAAGATTGTTTTATATACGGTTTTGCTGCTGAAGTCTGTAAAGAAAAATGTCCGAAACCAGGAGCCTTTCTATCCAGTTAAAAATTTTTTCTCTATTATTTCGATGCTTCATGGTCTCCGGATCGATCTCGAAACTGTTTCTTGAGGTAGTTCATGGATTCACCGCGTTTTTCTTCGTCATACTTATGATTTCCCGGCTCGGACTTATCGCTATCGAAAGATTACTGATCGGTAACCTCCATAATTTCTAAAACAGGGTCCTGGCCGTTATTCTCGTCCCTTTTCTTCGTTTCGGCGTTAATTAGCGCGTCTAGAAAGCACCAATGCAATTCTCCCATGCTGCTCGCGTTAGGTCGTTGCGTGGAAGCAAACCCTTTCGAAAAGCGAGATTATCGGTTTGGCAAGCGGGTTATTGCTTCCCGAAACCCCGGCGTTTGTCGAAACCGATTGCAATTGGTTGTCGTTTTCGGGTGGATAGCGTATACGAATGGAGGTAGCATCGAAAAGGTGCACTCTTTTAACGTAATTGACGAAATGCAAAGGATGCGACGATCGCGACTAAGTCAAAAACGTATCAGCGCGTGTCGAATATCTGTCTATTAGTCGCTCTGACGGTGAGTATTTCGGGTTGCTTCGATTCGAGAAAGAAATCCGATTCCGATTTGACTAAAGAGCCGGATGTATCGGGTCGACGGCGAGACACTGTAGGGATTGATGACGCGGCGGCTGCCTCCTCGACAGGAGGTTTTTGGAGTATCGCCGATTCAGACACCGAAGCGACCGGCGAAGACGATACCTCGGGTTTGATACCGACCGAGCCGCAATGCGTAACAGACGATGACTGTAGACGAGTGGATACCTGTTGCGATTGCCTCGCGTTAGGACCGAAAGATTCGGATCCGGTCTGTGAGGAAACGGAGTGTGAATCGACCATGTGTAGTGGAATCGCGGCGTATAATTACGAGCCGCTGTGTAATATGGGCCGTTGCACACTAAACATTGTATGCGACGTGACCTTTGCAACGTGCGACAGGCAGGTTCCAAATTGCCCGGATGGTGAGTTACCGAGCGTTACGTTTTTGGACGCGTGCTTCGGACCGTGCGTACCCGCAGAGCAGTGTATTGTCGTAACCTCTTGCTCGGATTGTCGCGAGGGCGAGATATGCGTCTCAATGACCACGGGGAGAATCACCTACCAGTGTATAAGCGCGGGCGAGTGCGCCGACAATCCGACTTGCGAATGCATCGGCGACCGCGCGTGCTTTGGTCTACTTCCCTGTGAAGATACCGAACAAGGCCCCGCCTGCTATTGTCCGAACTGCTATTGTTCTGTTTGTTAAGAACTCTCTTTGCAACGTCAAGGTAAACCTTAACGTTGCAAAAAATCCGTCGGCGTAAACCGCTTTCGCTCGCGAAAAGTAGCGCGAACTAAGGGCGTGCTTACTTTTTTTGGACCTCACTTAGGGTTCACTAAGCTGCGGCCCAAAAAAAGTTCCGCGCGCCCTTATTTCATCGCATTTTTCGCGTTTCCTCTCGACGTTTTTTGCAACGTTAAGGTAAACACGCTTTAACAGCCGGCGAAATCATAGGCAGGATTGCCCGGGGTTACCAGATATAAATCGCGACGTACGATGGCGTGGGTGGCGCCGTAGCCACTACAACCCTGGGTGAAGTCGTTATCGTCGTACTCGATCATAAGCACGTAATCGCCGTACATATCCACGTAGTCACCGCACTCGTTCCAGTGGCTGCACTCTTCGGCTACCGCGAAATCCGTTCCCATTTCGCAACGCCGACGCGCGATTTCGGCCGCGTTTTTTTGGGCGATAGCCAGCCCTTTACCGTGTGCTACGACCGCGAGTAGTGCCATGAACGTGGCCGCGTTGTCCTGGGTGATGCGCCCGCCCGAGCGCGAATAGCTATCGAGGTTGTCTATCTCTACGGCCTCGAATCCATCGGCCGCGCATTTTTCGATCCACCCGCCGACCACGGCGGCGATGCGCGACCGTTTATCTTCGGTACTCACGTCCAGTAGCATTTCATTCCAATCCGGATCGATGACGGGAGAGCCGCCGGCGTCCCTTAGAATTAGATCCCTATCCCATTGGCTCTCTTCACCCGGTTGGGTCTGTAAGCCGTTTATATAGCAAATATTGTACAGCCCTGACGCCGGGGCGTCGTTTCGATCGCGGGTGACGATGTTGACGCCTTCCGGCGGCGTATATGCGCCGCCCAGTTGGTAGTCAAAAGATCCGTTTACCGGAAAAAGCGTAATTTGACCTGTTTGCGCGTACCCATCCACGAGGTTCGCCGCGTCCGCGGCGTCCGCCGCGGCATCGCCGGCGGTCTCTCCGACCGCGCCGTCACCGGTTGCCCCGTCCATCAGCTCGGACCCGCTTTCTCCGGATCCCGCGGTTTGCGGAGACGAGCCACCGCCACCTCCCGTACCGCCGCTGCCGAACTCGCCGCCGGTTCCAGCGATTCCGCTTCCCGAAATACCGTCATCGCCCGATTGAGCCATGCCGCCCACGCCTGATGCATCGCCCTGTCCGGACTGATCCGACCCGTTCGCGTTGGGCGAAGATTCACAAGCCGGGAGCAAGACGAAAGAGAAAACGAAATAGATTATTGATTTCGACATAACGTCACTCTTCCAGCCAATCACGAAAACATTCAATTATCCCACCTATTATACAATTAGTCTACGACTAAACCATAAGTTGCAAAAACCTCTAGCGGAAGAGCGAAATAGCGCACGAACTGGGGGCGTGCTTACTTTTTTTTGCGTCACTTAGGGAGCACCGAGCCGCGGCGCAAAGAAAGCTCCGCGCGCCCTTATTTCATACGCTTTTTCGCGTTTCCGCTCGACGTTTTTTGCAACGTTAAGGTACACCGAGCAACCGATTGAATAAGCCCGAAAGCACCAGTACGCGGAGCGTTTGTAAGAGAGTTTCCATATGCGATTGTATATCTTATTTATGAAAACGAGATACGAGTCTTCGCGGACCAAGCCAAGCGCACATCTCATGGTCCCACGAGAATCCTTCCCGGGCTGCCGTCGACCACCCGACCGATCTCGTGGTGCGACACGCGGCGGCGCTCGAGGGCTTCATGCAGATTGGCGGCATTCGCTTCCGCTACGGAGATAAGTAGGCCACCGGAGGTCTGGGCGTCCGCGAACAGGTCCACCAGAAGCGGATCGACCTTATCTTCCACTGTTACGGCCCTTTCGCAGAACTTCCGGTTGGCGAAACTGCCGGCCGGAATCATTCCCATCGACGCAAGATCCTTGACTCCCGAGATAAGGGGGACGCGGGATGCGTCGATCCGTAGGGTCACACCGGATGCGCACGCCATTTCCAAGGCGTGGCCGAGCAACCCGAACCCGGTGATGTCGGTGCAAGCGTTGACTCCGACTTCCTGCATGACCTCGGCGGCGTCCTTGTTGAGCGTGATCATCCAGCGTACCGCTTCCGCCTCGACATCCCGCGGGGCCATACCGCCCTTGATCGCCGTGGCCAGCACGCCGGTTCCCAGCGGTTTGGTCAACAGCAGTCGATCACCGGGTCTGGCTCCCGCGTTGGTGATCACCCGATCGGGATGAATGATACCCGTCACGCTCAGCCCGTACTTCAGCTCGGGGTCTTCCACGCTGTGTCCGCCCACGAGTAGGGCGCCGGCCTGTTCGACCACTTCGTGGCCGCCGAGTAGAACATCGCGCAACACGTCGAGGGGCAATTTCTTACGGGGGAAACAGACGATGTTCATCGCGGTGAGCGGAGCGCCCCCCATGGCGTAGACATCGCTCAGGGAGTTCGCGGCGGCGATACGACCAAAGGTGCGGGGGTCATCCACAATAGGGGTGAAGAAGTCCAACGTCTGGATCACAGCGAGATCATCCCGTATTCGGACGACACCCGCGTCGTCCGCGTTGCACCGACCAACCAATAGATCGGGGTGCTCCACGATAGGTAGCTCGGCGAGCACGGCCTCCAGGTCCCCTGGAGGTAGCTTGCTCGCTCAACCCGCGGCCGTGACGCCGCTGGTTAGTTTGATAGTTTTGTCGTCGCTCATGGTTTTATAATCCTTTCCGCCTTCGACAGCGTTTCGATGATCGCGTACATATTCGAGACGCTACCCACGGCCAGCTTATCCCTGATGCCGAAGTGGTTCAGGCACGTGCCGCACACCAAAACTTGTACACCGAGCTGTTCGAGCTGGCGTATCTGCTCCAGAACCGGAGAACCCTCCACCGCGAGCTTCGCGCCGGCGTTGACGAAGATCGCGTGCGAGAGATCTCCCTTGAACTGACTCAGTGTGTCCAAGAACGCCTCCATCAATACCGCGCCCAGCTCGTCGTCCCCGCGTCCCATGCCTTCGGACGAAACGTAGACGACCAGGTTTCTAGCCGCGGTCGTGGAGCAGACCATCGGTGGCTCCTCTGCGGAGGGCTCGTACTGCCTGGGATCGATGGTCAGATGAAATTCACCGGTCTGCTCGGCAACCTGCACCCGCGCCCCCTGACTTTCGGCAAAACGGCGCACGTTGGTGCATGACGCCTCGTTGTCAACGATGACCCGAATGGGCGTTGTAGCGCTCTGAAGCGCGTTTTTTGTACGGATAACCGGCTGCGGGCAGGTCAGCCCCCGGCAATCAACGGTTTTCAGCTCTTTCATAATACATATCCTTTCGTATCATTCTTGGAGTCTTCGATCGATAGAGCCGCGCCAAGCGCCGCGACGATTTGGGGCGTCGGGGGCAGGTGAACGTTGCGACCAAGCGCTTTGGCGATGAGCTCGTGAAGACAGGTATTGAGCGCCCCGCCACCGCAAAAGACTATTTCGTCCTCTAGCGGTACGCGCCGAAGCATGGCGACAGCACGGCGTACGACGGCCTCGTGGAGTCCCCGAGCGAGTTCGGCGCGGTCCACGCCGCGCGCGGTGGCCGAGATCACCTCGGACTCGGCGAAGACCGTGCACATGGCATTGATAGTCCGGGTGCTGCTCGCCTCGCGACCGGCTCGGACGAAGTCGTCCATGGGATACGACAGTGCCGCGGCCATCACCTCGAGGAAACGCCCCGTGCCCGCCGCGCAGCGGTCGTTCATTTCGAACTTGGCCACCGCGCCCCACGCGTCGAGGGAGATAACCTTGGTGTCTTGACCGCCGATGTCCAGCAGAGTCCTGGCGCGCGGGCACACGCGCCTCGCGCCGATTGCCACCGCCCGGATTTCGGTTAGAGTCGCGGCGTCGCGGTGCTCGGCGTATAGGTGGCGGCTATAACCCGTGGCCACCACCCGGTCGGCCCGCTGGCCGTGGAGTAGTTTGTCGCAGACAGCGAGCGGGTCGTGGTTGTTGGAAACGACGACGTGGTCCGTCGTCTCGCCGTCCTCGACCGTTACTCTCTTCACGGTTCGAGAGCCGATGTCGAGACCAATGACACGCATCGCATCGGCCCCGGCTAACGCCTAATCTGTTCGATGAAGGCCTCAACGCGCGTGCGCAGTTGTTCGACGTCCTCCTGGCTGTAGTCCGTATCGATGCGCAGCACCGGCAAGCCACTTTCCTCCATCGAGCGCTCGAGCAGAGGCGCTTCTATCTGGTAAGGGGCACAAAACTGCAGCGCGTAGTGGATCACGCCGTCGGCTTTAGCATCCTTGGCGATCTGCAAGGCGTGCTCGGCGCGGGTCCTGTTGGGGGTGAACACCGCACAGTCGATGGTTAAATACCGGTCGACTAGATTATCGATCAGTTCGTCGACGCTCGCGCCTTCAGCCGACACGAGGTTCTGGGTGCCCCGTTCGCCGATACAGGATTCTTCGCCCACGACAATGGCGCCGGCGCTCTCGATGATCGAGGGGAGCTTCCAGTTGGGAACCGCCATGGGGCATCCCGAGATCACGATCCGCGGCGTGGTTGCGGGCACTATTCCAGCCTTTTTCTCGATTCTTTGCTCGATCTCGTCGCACAGCTTGTTAACGCTGTCGGTGAAGCGCTCAGGGTCGTCGTAGAAAAACACCTGATTGGCGAGCAGCGCGTCCAGACCGCTAATGGGTGCCGGGTTTGCTCGCCGCAGCTTCGCCAATCTGTGCATGGCGGTGCGCTTCTTGTTGACCGTATCGATGCCGGCCTTGAGCGAGTCGACAGTGATGGCTTTGCCTGACACCCTTTCTAGCGATGCAACGAGATCGAGGTAGGCTCGCTTGAGGACCTCGCGACCCTCACTGCTCTTGGTGTTGGGCATATCCAGGGCGATAAACTCGCCCTTGATTATATCCCTGAAGATTTCGTAGGACTTCTTTTTGCCGTCGCAGGTGTTCTCGCCCACGACCAAGTCGCAACTTTCGAGGTAGGGGCACACCTTCTCCAGGCTGAATCCGAAGAACGACTTGATCAACGCGCAGGTGTTGCGGGGCAGATAGCGTTCGGCATGCTCTGTACCGAAGTCGGCACCGGCGCACAACCCAACGTTGACGCCGTTAGCTGCCAGTACCAGCTCCTCGGGCACGAATACGCAGAATGAGCCCACCACGATTTTGCCCGCTGCCTTGGCGTCCACCAGCTCCTTAATTCGCAATCCATGCACTTCGCTCATAACGAAGTCAAAGTAACTCATGCCGTCGGGACGGTTTTTCTGCGACAGATAGATGTCGGTGTAAACCTGGCCGAGGACACCGAGCAGAGCGTCGTGTTTCTCCAGATCAAGACCCAGCTCGTTCCACATGGGTCGGTAATCGATCGCTTCAGTCATGATTTCCTCCTTGGGCCTTCGGCTGACATCTGCCGCCGGTCGCCCGCAGAGGAACGGGAGATTAAACGGAAGAAGTCACCCGAGAGCCATTGATTTCTTGGAGCCAACCTGGCTCCAGGTTTTGCCCTCAAATGCGGCAGATTATGGCGTACTGCCAGTACATGCTGTTTTTCTCCTCGAGAGTGGTCATCATCTCCAACTTACTCACAGCCCTAGCTTTAGCTACAGCTACCGGTATTTGTCAAGGACGCCGCAATTTCCGTAGGTCCGGCCGTTGTTGTCGTCGGATCGGTCTTTATAGGGAAACAGGCTCTATTTTTCGAAAATCCCGCCTTACGATAAATTGATGATAGATGTACTCGACGTCTTTTTCTTCTATTTCACTGACTTTGACCAGTCCGACTGACTCGCTTAAGGTTTAATAAGGTCCGACCGAGTATTTCCGAGCGCGACGGTCCAAGATGCAAGGAGCCGCGACGAAGGACTAGCAGCGCTATTTCGAGGAGCGAGCGACGCCGCAGATTGGGCCGT
>JAFGIB010000364.1 GCA_016929805.1 Deltaproteobacteria bacterium
GCAAGTACCATCCTCGCCGGCCCTGCGGGCGCGCTCGGTTTTACGGGCGAATTGGCCGCCGACTTGTTTGACCCCTGAACGCTTACCAAAATTGCAGCCTTAACCGCGATAAGAATCCACTAGAAGCAAGACGTAGAACGACAACGATATAAAACGGATTGAAAATCCGTTAGATCGATTATAGAAAGCAAAAATATAGTTGTAGACAGACGTAGCTGTAGGAAAACAGAAGCAAACTGGCCAATGGTTGGCTGCCTACTATCGTTTAATTTGTGTGCTTGGTTATGCGATAGTGTTATCTCGACCAACGCACAGACTCGAGAAATGAGCAGATGAATATCTACGTAGGTAACTTGCCCTATGCGATAACCGAGGACGAATTAAGGGAAGTTTTTGGGGAATTCGGAGAGGTTTCGAGCGTTTCGATCATTACAGACAAATACTCGGGAAGATCAAAAGGATTCGGTTTCGTCGAGATGCCGACGCAGGCTGAAGCCGAAAACGCCATCCGGTCTTTAGATGGAAAATCGGTAAAAGGAAGAAATTTGAAGGTTAACCAAGCGCGCCCGCGGGAAGAAAGGCCGCAGCGGCGTCAACGCCGGCCTCGTTAGCAAACAGACGACTATTCGCAGAGCGCGCGGTGAAGAGCGATTTGGGCATTTTTGAACTGATCTCTCGACACCAAAAACTGCATATTCGTTTGTCTCGCCGTTTGTGAAACAGCTAGGATATTTATCCCGGCGTTGGCGAGCGCGCGGGCCGCTTGAGCCAGAACGCCCGGCTTGGCGATATTCGAGCCGATGGCGCAGACAATCGCGAGCTGTTCGGAAGATACCGATTCAAAATGCTGCTTGAGATCCGAAATCAATTCGGCTCGGCAGTCTTTGTCGTAAATCGTTATACCGATGGTATTCGCGTTGGTCGCCTTCGCGACGTAAGAAACCGAGTGATTGGCGAGTATCTGCATGATTTTTATATCAAAGCCGACCTCGCCGACCATGCGCGTATCGTGCACGTCGATATAGGTTACGCGATCAGAGCCCGCGATGATCTCCGTGCGCGTTTCCGGACAAATATAGTCATTGGTTATCAAGGTCCCGGGGTGCCGGGGGTCAAAGGCGTTTTTCACCCGTATCGGGATGCCGGCGACCTCCAACGGTTTTGACGCCTTGGGATGGATAGCCTCCATGCCTATATCGGCCAATTGGTCGGCCACATCGAAGTTGGTATTACACACGGTTCGAACGTGATCGATGCCGACAATATTGGGATCGCCCGAGCTCAGATGAAACTCCTTGTGAATAACGGCTTCTTTAGCCTCCAATAACACGGCAACCTTGGAAAAAGTCACCTCGGAATACCCGCGATCGAACTGACGCATAATGCCTTCCGTGCCTTTGGCGTAACCGGTGACAAAACAGATCGACCGCGACGTGTCGATGGTTCGGAAAACGTCCAGAATCCGCTCGTCGATGCTCAGTTCTCGTCCGTCCTCCCAGCCGCTCAGGTCGACGAAAGTCGCTCCATAACCCCGGTTAGTCAGGATATTCGTTGAATTGAAAGCGCTGTGTATCTCTCCAAGCGAGGCCAGAAGCTCACGAGCAGCCAACAATACCTCTTTTCGATTGAGATATCCTGAAGCCAGCACCGAGTACATGCTGTCTAAAATACGAACCGCTGTATCGAAGCGGTCGCTGAGGAAGCGGTTGGCGACTTCGAGATCCAGCCCGATGTCGCGAAAATCTTGGTTCATTACGCACAACTTTTGCCCAAGCTCTTTGAGCGCCGATTGGTAGTCTGATTGATCCTTAAATCGTCTATAAACACCGGGTTTGCCGCTTTTTTTATGCTCCAGCAGTTCGTTGGTAACGCCCCCGTACGCCGAAACGACGTAAACGCGATGATATACGTCCGTCGGGTCGCCGAGAATAATATTATCAACAACTTCAGAAAAACGCGTCATCGATGTGCCGCCGATTTTCTCCACGCGTAGGTTTTCAGTCTTCACCTTGTCCTTCTCCAGTTTCGGTTTGAACGGAACGGCTTCTTTTTCCAACTAAAACCCGAATAGTCAAGCGAGATTTTAAGATTGATATCAGAAAGCCTTTCGAGCGCTTGAAGCAACCCGCGCGGGTATCGGCCTCTTGAGCCGCGCGCGTCCTAAGCGGCGCGCGCCCCGGGCGGTGGCCCGCTCACTTACGCGTTAGAAAGGAGACGATTCTCTTTTCGGCCTCGTCGCCGAAGGGCTTGGTGGCGGCGTTGACGCCGACCTCCTCCGCCAGACCGGGGAGCTTTAGTATGCTAAACAGAGTCTCCCGCGATTCTATTCTGACCTCCATTTTACACAGGGTCTTACGGCAAGAGATGTCGATCAGCGTGTGCTCATAATTTCCCTTTTTAAATAGATCTAGAATGCGCTTTTCCTTTTCGTCCGCCCATAAGGAATCTCTATTCTCCGATTCGTAGATTTTTTCCATCCGGGTGAAGCGATCCGATGAGCTGTTCGCCGCGCCCTCACCCAACGCCGCCACGTGAGGCGCCATACCTGGAATTCTTGGCTTTTGAGCCGCCCTCCGCGCTTTGTCGATGCGAGACGCTCGCGCTTCAGCGGAATTCGACCGCCGAATCGAGGCGGGCGTTGAGGTCGGTTTTGCGGTCGAGCTTGAACCGCGTGAAGTCGCTATATTTTCGCCGCTTCTATCGGCGCCGAGTTGCGCCTGAAGTCCCTTTTCGGAATCTGCTTTTTCTGTCTCAGGCGACGTGCTATGCGGCGCCAATTCCAAGGCGATAAATGTGCCCCAGGTCACGACCAAACCCAGTACGCCGACGAGCAGCAGCTTTTTCAAAGAAGGGTCCATCTTGATCTCACGCCAATACATCGCCATATCTAAAGTGAATGTCAATCGCACCAAAGCTCGACGCTCTCGAATTTTTGTATCAAGGAAGAAATGGCGCTATTCTTCGGCAAAATCAGACTCTTTGGAGTTACGGAGGTGACCGATGTCGGTTCTTGAAGGTAAGGTCTTAATCGCGCAAGGAGGCGGTCCGACCGCGGTGATCAATCAAAGCCTGGCGGGTGTCGTGCTTGAATCGCGCAAGTTTCCCCAGGTGACGCGGGTCTATGGCGCGGTGCACGGGGTGGACGGAATCGTGAACGAGAACTTTCTCGACCTGACTCAGGAGACCACGCATAACTTAGAACGGGTCGCGCAGACGACCTCGTCAGCCCTGTTGTCAACGCGCACCAAACCCGATGAAGATTTCTGCGCCCGGATGTTCGACGTGATGAAAGCGCACGACATACGTTACTTTTTCTATATCGGCGGCAATGATTCAGCCGACACCGTGCGTATCATCAACGAGCAAGCGGAGACCGAAAACTACGAATTCCGTTCGATTCACATTCCAAAAACGATCGATAATGATCTCGTGCTCAACGACCATACGCCGGGTTATCCCTCCGCCGCGAGGTTCGTGGCTCAAGCCTTTATGGGAGTCAATTTAGATAATCGCTCGATTCCCGGAATTTATATCGGCGTCGTCATGGGACGACACGCCGGCTTTTTAACCGCGGCCTCGGTCCTCGGGCAGACCCACCCGGAGGACGGGCCCCATCTTGTCTATGTTCCGGAACGTCCCTTTGACACCAAACTCTTCCTGGATGACGTGGAAAACACCCTATCGCGCCACGGACGCTGCGTCATCGCGGCAAGCGAGGGTATAGCGGACGAAAACGAAGTGCCGATCGCGCAAAAATTAGTCGAGTCGGTCGAACGAGACGCCCACGGCAACGTGCAATTATCGGGCTCGGGCGTGCTGGGAGATATGCTCGCTAATCTGATCAAGGGACACCTTAAAACGAAACGGGTCAGGGCCGACACTCTGGGTTATTTACAGCGCTCGTTCGCCGGCGTGGTATCGGATGTGGACCAGAATGAAGCGCGCGAAATCGGAGAACGCGCTGCGCATTTAGCGATATGGCACAACCTGGACGGTTCGGTAACCATTAACAGGACCGGCAGCTATTCGGTGGATTACCGTCTTGTGTCACTCGCCGATATCGCGGCAAAGACCCGCGTGATGCCCAATAATTTTATCAGCAAGAAGGGTAACGGCGTTACCGACGCCTTTCGCGCCTATCTTAGGCCGTTGCTCGGTTCTAGATTTCCAAGCACTTACCGTCTGCGCGCTCCGCTAGTCAAGAAGCTGCGCACCAAGTCGTAGTCGTAACCGTTCAGGGGGGTATTGCTGTTTGGCTACGACGACGGCCAATTCATCCCGTAAAACCGGCTTTCGTCCTCGGGCCGGCTCGTCAGGTACAGC
>JAFGIB010000033.1 GCA_016929805.1 Deltaproteobacteria bacterium
AATTCATCCCGTAAAACCGGCTTTCGTCCTCGGGCCGGCTCGTCAGGTACAGCAAGTACCATCCTCGCCGGCCCTGCGGGCGCGCTCAGTTTTACGGGCGAATTGGCCGCCGACTTGTTTGACCCCTGAACGCTTACGAATTGACCGACGCGCTTAACGAGGAGTACAAGCTTAGCCAAGCTCTTAGCTTCTGATATCGTTCCAGATCCAGCTTTGGTTCCGAAGCAAGAGGCAGTCGAAATGAGCAAAGTTGAACGAATAGCAATAGACGCGAACGCGCATCGTATCGCGCGTGAGTGTAAGGGGTTCTTGGATGATTCAGAAGGGCTGAGGCTCTTCGAACTCGCGCGTCAATACGCCCACCTAGGGCCTGTGGTCGAGATCGGCAGCTATTGCGGGAAATCCGCGGTTTATCTTGGGGCAGGAGTAAAAGCCGCCGGTGGTACCCTGATCTGTATCGACCATCATCGTGGCTCAGAAGAGCAGCAAAAAGGAGAGGAGTATTACGACGATGAGCTCTACGATACAGAAACTGGACAAATAGACAGTTTGGTCTTTTTACGGCGAACGATTAGACAGGCCGGGCTCGAGAATACAGCGGTTTTATTAGTAACCAACAGCTCAACTGCGGCGGAGCTCTGGTGCTTGCCTGTAGGCATGGTCTTCATCGATGGCGGCCATAGTCGCGAGGCGGTTCTAGCAGACTACTACGGCTGGGCTCCGAAGGTCGCGAGCGGCGGAATTTTAGCGATACACGATCTTTTTCCAGATCCCGCGCAAGGAGGGCAAGCGCCGATCGAAATCTACCGACAAGCGCTGGCCACGGGACTGTTCGAAGAGCTGTCAACTACCAAGACTTTAGGCGTATTACGACGAAGGGTCTAAAACCGAATACCCGCCCTGTTCCTCAGATCTGGGTTGTTTTGGTTGTTCGGGTAGATCAACTACCACGTCGGACTCGGTTAAGTCATCGCCGGCGAGCTCGAGAAAGAATTCGCTGGTCTCCGAATGGCCTCGTACGGCGTCGGTCGCGATAAGCACGGATGCCGCCGTCCATGTCGTCTGCTCGCCGTCCGGATAGATGATCTTGTCCGGATGGGTCATGCCGGTCCAATAGGTCCCCTCGGCGGTTCGCTGGGTATCCATCCAGGAAAGTACTTCTCGAGCGCGATCGATCAGCCCGCTCGCGTTCAGAGTCAATACGAGCTCGCAGGTCTCGGCGACCGTATACCACGGATGGTCCTTGACACAGCGACATCCAACGCCCTCTTCGACAAAGCAATCGTGCCACGATGGGTCGAGAAGTCGCTGTCTTCCCGCTTCACCTCGAACCGCGCCCCCGAGTACCGGATAGTACCAATCCATGGAAAAACGGCCCGGTTTTTCCGGCAGGTCGGTATGGGAAAAGCGCTCGATATCATACCTTAAGACCCTCGCCAAGCGGCGTAACGCCCTGCGCCATAACGGCCGGTCATGACCCAGCCGTTCGGCGATGCGAATCGCGCACACTAAACTGCCGTGAATCGACGAAGAACCGGCCAACAGCGGGGCGCGCCAGATCTTTCCCTCCGGGCTGATAGCCCAGGATATCGCTCCGCTCGGCTCCTGCATCGAAACCACCAAGTCGATAGCCGCTTCGAGCGTGGGCCACATCTCGTCGAGGAAATCAGGATTCGATTGCGCGTAGTGAAGATGCCAGAGCCCGGTCGCCAAGTAGGCCGCGTGATTAGATTCTTGGGTCGCGTTGCTGACTTTTCCGTTCGTCCTTTCAGCCGGCCAGGAACCATTGCTTTGCTGCGTCGTTGCCAAATATCGAAAGGCTGCTTTTGCCGCTGATAGATGACCCATGGTCGTCAAGCCCATCGCCGCGTGAATATGGTCCCACGGGTCGCTCTTACCGCCTTTAATCCAAGGAATCTCGCCGGTGATTTTCTGTTGCGAAAGAAGCCAATGCGTCGTTCGGTTGATTTCGAGAGCTGACAGAAGCCTCCATCTGGGTTTGATAGCTGTTTTCATTCTTTGATTCCGTAAAACACGACGCTCTTACCGATAAACGGGTTAAGCGCTTTTTCGAGAAGTTGGGTAACAATGGGTTTGCGCATGAGATCCCAAACCAGCAGGCGGTGATAGAGATCGACGATTCTAGCGTTTTCTCGTTTGATACCGACCAGGCACTTAAGCCACCAAAAAGGGGAATGCAAACCGTGCGCAAAATGGGTCGCATAGATCCGAAAGCCGCCTTTTGTTAGTTTCCTGCGTAAAGCCTTACGCCGATAGATGCGAACGTGGCCTCCTTCGCTATTGCGATACTCTCGGGAAAGCGCCCAGCAGATCGCCTCCGGCCCTTCTCGCGGCACGGAAGCCGCAAGAATACCCCCGGGTTTTAGAATTCGCGAAAGTTCTTTTATCGCGCGATCGTCATCGTGAAGGTGCTCCAGAACTTCGGAGATGATCACGCAGTCGAAAAAGCGATCTTCAAAAGGTAACTCGTAAACATCTCCCCGTACGACCATCCACGGGCCGGCTTCGGAAACCGTACCTCCGAAACTTTCCGGCGTCGCATCCATCTCGCTAAGATTCGCAATCGTTTCCCGCGCTTCTTTCTCTCCGAGATCGAGCCCTATAGCCGCGACCGATGCCAAGCGACGCGTCTGTCTGAGATGGCGTCCGTTTCCGCATCCAACGTCGAGAACCTTCCACCCGGGTTGAAGCCCGAGATGTTCGGATAGAATAGTAAACATCAATTTAGTGCGCGCTCTGCGATCGCTTCGCGGTAGACCGCCAAGGTTCGCTCGGTGGTTTTACGCCAGGTAAAATGCATGAGCACGCGACGTCGGCCGGCTTTACCCATTTCGTCGCGGCGTTCTTTCGCGTCCAGCAATTCGGAAATCGCGCGAGCTAAACAACCTGCGTTCCCCGGTCGCACCAGCATTCCGCAAGAGCAATCGGTACCGACGACCTCGGGTAAAGCGCCGGCGCTGGTCGAAACGACGGGCACCTCACAGGCCATGGCCTCGCCCGCTGGAAAACCAAAACCTTCATACAAAGAGGGTACGACGGCGATAGTGGACCTGGCGTACGCTCGCGTAATCTCTTCCGCTTCAACCCGGCCGGTGAAGTGAACGACGGATTGCAGCCCCAGCCTAGCCACCTTACGCTCGGTTCTCTGACACGGCGTGCCGATCACCGTTAATCTGAGTTCCGGTCTGGTTTTATAGAGCTCGGTAAGCGCCTCGAGAAGGTACTTGAAACCCTTGAGCGGCGAGTCGGCGGAGAGCGTCGTTATGAGTTGATCCTGGCGACGCTCGATTTCCGGCATGGGTCTGAAGACGTCGAAATCAATCCCATTTCCAACGACTCGCATGAGCTTCGATGGAATCCCGTACTCGTGTTGGAGGTCTTGTAGCGAGGCTTGAGAAACGGTCAGAATGCGATCGAGCCGGCGCGATACCTTTTGTTGGATCGGTAAAAAGCTATACCAGCGCCACAGACCGTAGCGACCGAGCATGCTTTGAGTCGTCCGATAGGCGATCCTCCGATCTATGGTAATGGGATGATGAATCGTCGCCACGACAGGAATATTTTTGCGCAACCGTAAAAGCCCCGGTCCCAAGCATTGGTTGTCGTGCACGATATCGTAGCTCTTGGTTTTTCCTTTGTTAAAGATCCGAGCGACGCGCTCGGAAAAAGTGAGAGGTTCGGGAAAACGACCTGCTAGGGTTTGCGCCCATTCCGACCGGTTGATGGGATCGCGAAGTCGGTGCAAGCCCGGCCAACGAAAAAGGGTCGGTTCGTTCCACAAATCCAAACTCGGAACTCTGATAAACCCCACGCCGGGAGACAACTCGGGGTAAGGAGGTCCGCTCCAAACGTCGACGTGATGACCCAACGCGGCCAGCTCATTGCTGAGCAGTCGAACGTAGACCCCTTGTCCACCCGATCGTGGATTACCACGATAGGTTAGTAGACATATGCGTAGCGGCTCGTCTGCCATATCTTCAACCTCGCAAAGCTTTAATGGCTTTTGTTGCGGGATCTTAGTGCGCAGATATTACTGTCTTTCGCGGAAATTCGCGAGGATTCGATACACTATCACCGGTGCGAATGCAACAGAGACTAATTGGTTTACGGTGTTGCTGCCTCGCACGGCTTGCGAATCGACTAGCGTAATTCGCGGTAAGCGTTCAGGGGTCAAACAAGTCGGCGGCCAATTCGCCCGTAAAACCGAGCGCGCCCGCAGGGCCGGCGAGGATGGTACTCACTGTACCTGACGGTTGTCGGTGGAAACGTACAAGGCAAAGCGGACGCGAGTCCGCGAAGCTGTACGTTTCCAGCGGCAGTACACAGGGTCCGAAGGGCCCGAGTACGCCGGCGCGAGGACGAAAGCCGGTTTTACGGGATGAATCGGCCGCCGTCGTAGCCAAACAGCAGTACCCCCCTGAACGGTTACAATTCGCGTAACGCCGAGATCGGTATCGAGAGTTGACCTTAGGGCTCGCGCAAAAATAAATTCACATTTTTTAGCGCCCGGCTCGGGGTCAAATGTTTTATCGACGACTGAGCGGAACCGCAGGAATAGCAGCGCTATTTCGAGGATTCCGCGATTGAGGAGATGAGACAGTTGGCCCCGAGATGGGATGCTAAAAGTGAAGTTATTTTTG
>JAFGIB010000365.1 GCA_016929805.1 Deltaproteobacteria bacterium
GGAAAAACCATCATTCCACGAATAAAATGCTTGCGATAATACCGTACGTCCGTTGTCGTCTGATCAGCGCGGGACAAGCCCGCGCGCCACGGCGTTTTCATGTTCGTCGACTAATTTTGGTTAATGCCTATGGGGCGAGCGGATCGAGATGACAGAGGAGCTACATCTGTCATTTCGAGCGAACGCGAGAACTCTCGTGTGGCCGTTTCGCCACGGCTTTTTGAGAACGAACGCGCCGCCGCGAGTGCGGCGAATTATCCCGGTTAAAGCGACGTGCGGTCGGTAAAACACCAAACCGTTCCCGAATCGTCGTTGACATAAAGCGCGTCTTCGACCGCAACAGGCACCGAAGATACCTGCGCGTCGAGATCGGCCGACCACAAAACCTCACCCTCATCGAGCGTGAGCATATATACGTATTCGTCCCTCGAACCGATCAGCACAACCTCGCTATCTTGAACGATAGTCGCAGAGGATAAGACGATACCCCCGGTTTGATACTTCCAGCGCAAACGCCCGCTTTGCGCATCGATACTGTATACGTAGCTATCGTCTGAACCAAAGACGATCGCGTCGCGATAGATGCTCGGAGAAGACATACTGCCGCGTTGGGTCCTGTAACCAAATCTCTCAGCTCCCGTTTCGATCCAGATCGCGTGTAGCTTATAGTCCCAAGAGGTAAAATACACGGTGTCGTCGTTTATCGCGGCGGTGGATTTGATTTCTCCACCGGATCGGAATCTCCAAACCTCTTTCTCCCTAGAAAAATCAAAGCAATAGAAAAGGCCGTTGTTCGCTCCGACGAATAAGTATTCGCGTTCGGCATCTATCGAAACCGATCCGTGCGGATGGTGTCCCAAAAAGGGGGTCGAATACAGCTCTGAGCCGTCGGAAGCGTCGAGTATAAACACCTTGCCGTCCGGATTCGGAAACTCAACTGCGATAAATATTCTTTCGTCAAAAAGAACCGGCGACGCGCCGATTGAACCGCCGAGCCTCTTCCCCCATTTTAATTTTCCACTATCTTTGTAGATGGCATAAAGATAACCCGAGTAGTCGCCGATATAAACGCAACAATCGTCGAAAGCAGGTGAGCCGTGTATCCCATAGTGCTCGCTTTCTTCGTTTTCATTTTCCACCCAGTACCGGTGTGTCTGATAGCTCCAAATAACCGAGCCGTCGCTCCTATCGAGAGCGAATAGTTGGCCGTCGTCCGCACCCACAAACACCATATCCACGTCAACAGCGGGAGACGACTTGGACGCGGTATAATCGCCGATGCCTAACGAAGCTGATTTCCACGCAACCTTCAGATCCGGGCCGAGTTTGGCACCCGACGGCGATAGTCCTTGATGGCGAGGCTCGAGCCGATACTGAGGATAGACGAGACTATTCTCCGATCGGTTCGACGCGTGACCTTTGTCTTGATCGCGGTCGACGGTGCATCCGAACAGATTCGCGAAAGAAAAAGCTAGAAAAAGAACTATCCGGGTTAGAGGCAACATACAAAAGAATAGCGCGTTGTTGAGTCCCGCGCCCTGAGTATCACTCGGCGATAATGTATTCGGGACAGACGGTCAGACCCGCGAGACACGGAAAAACCAAGCCTTGAAGACAATCGCGAGCCAAGGTGGCAAAAGAGCCCCCACATGTAATTCAGGTGAAACGCCTAACTCGCTCGTTTCCGTCCAATCGATCGGATGCTTCGATTTGACAGTGCAGTTATCATGCGGCCCACCTGTATCGGAACTCGAGGGATTACCGATCTCGGTGATGTCGCACGCCAGTAATAAAAAGGCGACCGCAAATGTAAAAAACAATCTATTTTTCGCGAGCGAAGCGCTTTACGCCGACGGATTTTTTGCAACGTTAAGGTAGAGTCAAAGCTTTTTGGCCGATTGCAGACTAGACAGTCCGTATGACATTTTCGGGGAATACGGGAGCGCGAGAGCGAGGCGCTTTCCCGGGGCTTTGCGTCCGGGATCAATCTGCATTACACTCAATAGGAGGTTTGATTATGCGCGCGGAGTGGATCGGAATCGTGCTGGCGGCCGTGCTTGCATTCGGTTGTACCCGAGTCAGAAAGGTGAATGACGGCGCTGGAGGGACGTCGGTGCAACGGGACTCGGGCGACGATACGGACGGTGGTGGTTACGCCGGCAGCAATTTTACCGAAGGGTCTGCAGAAGATTGCCGGGGCGCCGGGCACTACGAATCGGGCAAGGAAGGTAGCTACCTGCCTTGTTGTGACGGACTAAGGGAAGTCTTTCAGCAAAAGGCCGCCTACGACGGCGATGGCAATCGAGTCTGTGTTGATTTCTTATTGCGGGTATACGCCTGCGTCGAGGGCGAGTGTGGCGACGGGGTGTGCGAGGTGGGTGAAGACAAACCCTGCGGGTGCGTCCAGGATTGCCCGGGAGCGAACTGGGGGAATGCCGACGAAGGCGGGAGCGGTACCGATGGCGGAGCAGGCAACGCGAACGCGGCGGCGTCACACGACGGAAACTCCGGTGATGGCGGCGACGATATCTGCTCGCTGCCCCCGGTGATCGGTCCATGCGAAGCCTTGATACCGCGTTTCTTCTTCAACGCTGATACCGGGCAGTGTGAGCAGTTCAACTACGGCGGCTGCCAGGGCAACGCCAACAACTTCGAAACCATTCAACAGTGCCGGCAAGCCTGTGGCGGTGGAGTAAACGACGTTTGCCCGAACGCTCTACCTATCCATTGTGGCGACCGACTCAACCACAACACTAACATCCAAGGTCGTCGCGACACGTGGTATGGCTACGATTGTTCGCAGCGGTTCGAATCCGGCCGGGAGGCGATATACGTTTTTCGGTCGAATGAAAGCTGTAAGACGGTGATGCGGCTCAATGGTATAACGGTCGATATTGATCTATTTCTATTGGATGCGTGCGACCCGGGGTCCTGTACGGTAGCCTCCTCCACTCCGTTAGATATACAGAACATCGAAAAGGTCGAATTCCAGGCAGAGGAAGGTCGAAGCTACTTCGCGGTCGTGGACGGTTACGATGAAGCCTCGGGCGCGTATTCGATCGAGGTCGATTGTCTCTCTGGAACTTTTGCCGACGATTATGCCGACGGCGAATGGGTGATGCAGGTGGACAGACGATGGGATCACGTGGCAGGAAACGTTCAATTCCCTTCGGATGAAATCAATGAGGAGGGCTACCAACATGTCGATGACGGAGCCACGTACACGCTGGCCGTACACGCCGGGTGGGAGCATATCTCTGTCGGTGATGCCCCTCTTTTGGGCGAACTGACCGCGAGTTCAGTCGATTCCATCGGCAGATTGACTTATGACCTCGCCACCGGGACCTTTGCCGGGGGGAGATTCGTAGTGTGGTCCGAGGAATCGGGCCTGCAAGCGGAGCTGACCATTTATGGTTCGGGGCTCCCCATCATTTCAAGCGAGCGCGGAACCCTGACTCCGAAATTGTAAGAAAATCGGAGCGGCCGAAAGAAGCTCGTTCTTGGTCTCCTCGTTCAGTTTGTAGTTGCTATAAAACCTAGAGAGATGTGGAAAGATTAGATTTTTCTATCAGCGATGCAAAGAGGCCGTAATGTCGCATCGCGATCGATTTCTCGACGTGCGGCGATAACAATTCGTATCGCCACCGGCTCTGAGTGCCTTCCTCAACGCATAAATGTCGCGTCGGCGGTACGGTTTTCGCAAAATCGACTAGTACTCTTCCGTTGGTTTCTACCGTCTCGTGCTTGAGCCGTTTTCCGCTCTCGCCGATCACTGCAAACGTACAACTGCTGGAATGCGCGTCTCAACCAATGTATTTTGTCGTCGGTGTCTCATTTCTGAGGGGGTTTTGTTACGATCGTACTGCTAAAAGCCTCAGTATATCCGAGGAGACACCTTCGCCCTTTTGCCGCTTGAACCTCGCTGTTGTGTATTGTCCCGACAAAGGCGACAATACATACTATCACGCGAAACGTTGAGATTACGAAATCTATTCGAGGTTAGAACGCTACATTCACATGAATTCTCTATAAGCTTTTTTTGATTTACCATTCACGCAATTGACGAAAAGATGCATTAACCTTGACGTTGCAACGTTAAGGTTCACGACGATTCACCGCCATTTTTTTAGAAGATACTTGGAACGTCCATATCAGCGCATAATTAGCTGATCTTCAAGTTGCGGACACGCCTGTTACAGAACTGGCCCTATGTTATTCGAGGTAGAGTTGTTGCCGAGCTGGCCGTGGTAATTGGCTCCCCAGCAAAAAATCTGTCGGTCGCTCTTTAATGCGCAGGTGTGGTTGGATCCCGCCGAGACCTGAGACCAGTCGGTCGCGGCCGTGGACTCTTGAACCGGTACCCATTGGTCTTCGGTCGAGTTTGCTTCGTGGCCAAGTTGTCCGTAATCATCGGTTCCCCAACAAAAAAGCCGCCCATCGGTCTTTACCGCGCACGTGAATCCGGCGCCGGCTGAGACCTGAGCCCAGTCGGTCGCGGCCGTGCTCTCCCGCGTCGGCACCATGAGCTGACGAGGTTCCGTTCTATCAGCGATAGAAGGGTCGATCGATCCATATCCCCAGCAAAAAAGCCCGCCGTCTGTCTTTATCGCGCACGTATGGTTCGCTCCCGCTGAGACCTGGGCCCAGTCGGTCGCGGCCGTGCTCTCCGGTTCCGGTATCGTTACATTATAGTTATTATAATCATACGGACTAAAACCTCCGCCCGACGGAACGCCGGGTACCCGTCCCCAATAAAAGAGCCTGCCGTCTGTCTTTATCGCGCACGTATGGTTCGCTCCCGCTGAGACCTGGGCCCAGTCGGTCGCGGCGGTATACTCTCGCACCGGTTCTCGAGATAATCCGTTATCAGAACCGTTGCCAAGACCGAGGTAAGAACCCCAGCAAAAAAGCCGTCTGTCGTCCTTTATCGCGCACGTCGACCCGCGTCCCGCCGAGACCTGAGACCAGTCGGTCGCGGCCGTGGACTCCTGAATATGTTCCAAGGGATTGGACTCAACCGGGATCAGACCTATTTGCCCCGAGTTGTTCGCTCCCCAGCAAAAAAGCCTACCATCGGCCTTTATTGCGCACGTGTGATCGCCGCCTGCCGATACCGTACTCCAATCGGTGGCGGTCGTGTACTCCTGAACCGGTATCGTTGAATTGGAGACGGGGGCGTTACCGAGCTGGCCCTCCGATCCCTTTCCCCAGCAGAAAAGCCTCCCGTCTCTCTTTATCGCGCAGCAATGGTCATCGCCCGAAGATATGCTCTTCCAACCAGGGTCCAACACGGTAACCGTGACCGGATCCGAACTCGCATACCCATTCCGGCCTCGGCAGGTGAGAACAAAATCGGTCGTGACGCTTACATTTACATCCTCGCTCCCGGCAGCCGCCGGTTCCGCCGCTATTCTCCCGGGGTAGATATCGCAGGAAGTGAATCCATGGGTCATCCAGCTAAGGGTAACCTCGTCACCCGCAGAGACGAATTGAGAGCTGGCCTTAAACATATCGATCGCACTGGGACCGGTCTCGGAACGAGAGCACAAAACCGTAACATCGGCGACGTCAACTCCCTTTAACGTTCCCGAGCCGTCGGTTACCGTGCAAAGCTGATCCGGACTTTTGGGTTGACTCGCGATCGTCACGTTATAGCCGCTTGCATCTTCGAGCCTCGTGGCGAATCGAAAGGCGCCGTTTCGGTTTATCGCCAAGTCGTCGCCTCCGTTGTTCTGAAGAATAAGCCCGATGCCCTCTAAGCCGGTCACTACCCCGCCAACCGTAAAGGAGTTGCCGACGGCGCCCTCCTGAACGGTACATACAACCGAGATATTCGTGACGTCCGCCCCGGAAATCGTCCCCTCGTGGTTCGTCACCACGCACGTTTGTTCCATAGGTTGAGCGCTAACTTGTACCTGGTATTCGGCCTTGTCGGGCAATTCCGTCGAGAAGGTGAAGGATCCGTTTTTCTCAAGCGTCAGGTTATCCTTTTGATTGTTTTGAAGCACGACTGAAGCGCCTATCGCAAGACCCGAAAGCGTACCGCCCACGGTAAAGCTTGGGCGGAAATCGTCTTTTGAGGCGTCACCCCTTTGGCCGCCCTCGGTAAAGGTATCAACGGATGCGTCTTCTTCTACATTATTATCGCCGTCGCATCCGGTTTTACATTCCGATAAAAGACATAGTAAAACAAGACCAACCATTCCTAAATAGTTATACGAGTGTTTCATCGTACTCGACCTAGTACTCGCTTCTTCATCTTCCCTATTTACATCTTTACGAGAATATTTTTTTTCGTCAAGCTGCTCGAGTATTCATAGTATCTTAGCTCCGCCTGTTTCAGCTAGTCGCCGTACTCAAGATAGATCAATAAATTCTTCGAGCCGGATGGGAATCGATGGATGCCAATTTCCGCGGTTTCTTTGTGCTTTCTCATCCGAATAGAGGGCGACCGTTCTCCGTTCTTTTTTAGATAAGCGTACACGAGCGTCAATAGATCCGTTGAGGTTAGATAATCGACATCCCTTTGTTCCGATTTCGGCAGGACGGAATCCGTCATCCGAACGGAATCCGACAGGGGTTACCAGCCGATGTTACGATTCGATCCCGGATGGCTTGGGAATAATCGAGCTACGTTCCAACGCGCGAATGTCTATATACTAAAGCTGGTTACGCGAGTCCGCGAAGCCGTACGTTCCAGCCGCAGTACCGAGGGTCCGTAGGACCCGTGTACGTCGGCGCGAGGACGAAAGCCCGTTTTTCGGGGTGAGTCGGACGCCGTCGTAGCCAAACAGCAATATTCCCCTGAACGGTTACCATACACGCGGTCGCCCGTCGCTCTTGTCCTCGTACGAAAATCGGCATGCATGTTGCTTCCTTCAAATAACGAATCTCACTCGAATGGGTCGCTAGAACTCGTCGCGTTAAGGTTGAAATATCGCTTATATCTAACGCAGCATATCGATTGAATCGAAAGATAAAAAATCGGATGATTTTTATTAATATTAGAGCCCGTCTCATAAATCCTCCCGAAGCATTTCGGAGCGCAACGAACTGGGCTGCAATAAGCAACGACGACGCTCTAGCAGCGCTATTTCAAGGGGAAGACACGCCGCATACGGGTTCGCGCCGCGAGAAAAAAAAGCAGAGGCATTTATGAGACGGGCTGTACTATTTTTTCCGAGTATGTTTTCTTAGACGGTTTATAAAGGTCATATTATTCTCGCGATATCGATTCTTCTCAGCAGCAATCCGCGGCGCCCCATAGCCCGCTGAATTGATCGCGAAGCAAACCCACCGCGATCGTTTCCAATAGAGCGCGCTTGGCCGGCGAGTTGATGAATTCAGCGCGGAACCACTCGTTGTCCACCAAATAGGGATTCTTGGTCGCCACGCCGCCGCTGATATAGAGACCGCCGAAAGGAAGGACCGATAGCGCGTAGTTGCGTGATGCCCGGGCGTAGAACCTGGCGAACCATCGAACGGTCTGACTCTCTAATCCGCTTTTCTCCGCTATCTCCTTGGGCGCGAGTCTTTCGCCTGTAATAAATCGATGCAATAGCGATAGCCCGGGTCCCGAGACCACCTCGTCGCCACTGACAAAAGGCCTGCCGCTGTGCGCGAGCGCGAAAGACTCGTACTCTTTTTCCTCCGCTCCGTAAAAGCCGAATACCGCGTGGCCGGCTTCCGAGGGGCAAACGATAAAACCACCGTGTCCGTCCGGCACGCTCGCGCAGTGTCCGAGACCCGTGCCCGCGCCGATCACCGCCACGGTTTCATTTAAGGCGCGCTCTGCTTCTCGAATCACCAAGCCGGCTTCGACGGCGCTGGTGCGACAGGCATGGCCCTGCGCGACAAAATCATTGATCAGCAAAAACTCAACACCGGGGGCCTTTCCCTCTAGAGCGCGGATATCGGCGTCCCAGGGTAGATTCGCCAATTTCGCGAATGCCCCTTTCTGTACCGGGCCCGGCACCGCAACCACAACCCGCTCGGCGCGCTTCAGCGAAAACCCACTACTATATCGCGCGATGTGGTCGAAGATCTCGCTAAAGGACCGGACTTCCGCCGTTGCAAAGACGACCGATTCAAGTAGCGTTAAGCTTCCGTCAGCGCCTCTCTCGAACCGTGCAAAACGGCAGTTGGTTCCGCCGATATCACCTGCTAAAATCATCATTTATACTTTTTCTCAATGCTCTTAAAATGTAGAATACCGAGATTAGCAACTCGGCGCCTATTGGAACGGACTTTGATGCATTTACCAGCATATCTTTTAATGACCTTTTTCTCTCTTCTTTTTTTTTCTTCCGTCGCTGAAGCCAAATCGGTTTCATATCACAAAAGCTGGCAGGTAAAAAAAAGGGCCGACGCGATTGTCGAGGTTCTGACAGATTACAACCGTTATTGTGACAGCGGCTGTCGGTATCGCTATCCGAGCGTCAAACAGGCGCTAATCCTGCCCTATAAGCGCACGAATACAAGCTTTTACGTGTGGACCTTTGTAGAAGACGTCAAGGATTCCGAGTGGTTCAGCCACGTTACCGTCAAAAAAAGCGGCAATCGCACGGTGATTCAGTTTTCCATGGTGTCGGAAAAGCAGGGCGAAACGCTGGAGAGAATCTCGAAACGTCCTCACGATCCGGTTTTCGATAGCTGCGTCACGCGTTATGAGATAACGGAAATCTTTCAGGAGGGTCGGTTTTTGCTGAGCAAGCTCTCGTTTTCGGCAAAGGTAACGATCTCGGGGTTGATAGCGCTTTTCAGCGGCGCGGTCGAGGACGGCTTCGCGGATACGGGCAAAGCCATCATCGAAAACGTGCAAAAGGGCCGAGAGAAGCGTTAAAGCCTATTCCAGCCCGAGTCGGCGGTCGAGACCGAAGTCGATTTCGAGGCGGATCGGCCTACCGCGCGCGAAGGCCTGGAAGCGCTAAACCGAGCACGACGGGCGCCGAGGCGCCCGAAAGCGACGAGAGATCGGCCGGCGGCGACAAGGCCTAGTGGGATAGGCTCTGAGCTCGAAAGGGACCGAACCCGTCGCTCCGTTAGTGTCAGCCTTCCTATTTAAGCGAGCTGTTCGTGCCGTACTCGCATCAACGGTTCTTTCGCGCCGGTTCGCTTCCGACTCGCCTCCTTTCCGATACGAACTTTTTTTCTCCGAGTGAGCACAAGCATAGCTAAAGTAACCGCCGGCGCCAACCGGGCAACTATCGACGCCGGCAATGTCACTCGCGCCGCCGGCGCTACGGGCGCGGCCCGCTTCGTCGTCGCAAAAAACAGACGGCCCGACACAAAACGACTTGTTTGGCAACCGGTTTCAGCTACGCGCGCAAATATCCGGGGAACGCGGGCGTCGCGGTTTGAATCACGAGCCGGACGAAAGAAAATAACTACTGGCGTTGAAGTGATCTCATAAGTATAATAGAAAGATTCGAAAACACGATGTGGGCTCTCGGTTTGTATAAGTTACAACCGGCCGCTATTATTATTGCTAACCAGGGAAAAGTTATGTTGAAACGAGCTGGAAGAAGCGCTGGCTTTTTTGGGAAAAGAATGGCGAAGACCTCGGCTTTCGCCTTTTTTGCATTGGTTGTTGTCCTCGCGAGCGGATGTAGCTCTAATTCGAATTCTGACGGACAATCGGGCGCGTGGGCGCAATCCGGACAAGGCGCGGCCGGGCAAAACCAAAGCGGCTCGGCCGAAACGGACGAGGCCGTAAGCGGTGAGACTACTTTTACGAGTGGTGTCGGTGGGAGCGAAATCGCGGGTATTTCTGGAGTAACCGGAGGCGCCAATGGAGTAACCGGAGGCGCTGGAAGCGCAACCAGCGACGGCGGGGGCATAACCGGCGGCTCGGGCGAGGTGACCGGCGGAGCAGGCGGAGTGACCGGCGGAGCAGGCGGAGTAACCGGAGGCGCTGGAGGCGCGACGGGCGGCAGCGGCGGTGAAGCCGAAGGTTCAAGCGCGTTCGGAAACATTGCCGTAGAAGAGCTTATCGGCGACGGGCCTTATACGGCGACGAAAACCGACTTTTCCGGCCCGAACGACAATTATACTATCTATCACCCGCAAGAGCTCGGGCCCAACGGGGAGAAGCATCCGATCGTGGGTTGGATGAGCGGCGGAGCGACCAATCCGGACTGGTACCCCATGTTGCCGCATCTGGCGACGCACGGTTTCGTGGTCGTCGCGTCCAACACCATACCGATGCCCGGCGGAGAAATCGGGTTAGGGCAAGAAATCATCGCCGGAATCGATTGGATCCTAGAGGAAAACGACCGGTCGGATAGTCCGTTTTTCGGCAAGCTCGACCCCGGCAAGATAGCTTCAATGGGGTATTCAATGGGAGGGTTGGCCACCATGACCATCGCCGACGATCCGCGCCTGACCACGACCGTGCACATCTCCGGGGGCACCGGCAGCGCCGCGATAGAAAGGGTTCAGAACCTGCATGCGCCCGCGGCGTTTCTATGCGGAGCGAGCGGGGTGGACATCGCCGGCGAAAACTGTCGGCTTGACTTCGAGGCGGCCACTACGCCGGTGTTCTACGGGGTGTTTACCGGCGATCACCTCTGTATTCTTTTACCGCCTTGCGGCAATTGGATCAGCTCGGTCGCCACCGGATGGCTGCGATGGCAACTGATGAATGACCAACCTTTGAAGTCCATGTTTGTCGGCGATCAATGCAGCGTCTGTCAAGATACGAATTGGACCGTACAACAGAAGAATTTGAATTAAGAAAGACGCCCCGGCCGCCTCCGAGCACGATTTCGTTCCTGACTACGAAAGACAAAGAGCTGGAGCGACGCCCTACATCTCCCGCCATTTTCCATAGCGCAAAATCCGTATACGAAAACCGCGATCTACAGTTTCTACCGGCTTTACCGTATGTATTAAGTGTAGAAAACCGTGAAACGACCTATTGCCTCGATTCTTTCTGGAAATAGGTCTCATCAGCTAGGAGTCTCTAAATGTCCGGGAAACGCACAAGTGGATTGGTCGTGAATCCCACGATCATAGACGAACGATATCGCGTCGAGAAAACCTTGGGCCGAGGAGGAATGGCGGTGGTCTATCAGGTATTTGATACCGTGACAGAACAAACCGTGGCGCTGAAGCTGCTTCTCCCGGAGCATGATAGAAGAAAGCTGGCCGAGATCACCAATCTTTTCGAGCACGAGTATCAAACCCTGGTTCAGCTCGCCCATCCAGGAGTGATAACGGTATACAATTACGGTAAGAGTGATACAGGTCCCTACTACACGATGGAGCTTTTAGACGGAGGCGACTTACACGAGCTGGCGCCGCTCGGCTGGAAAGAGACTTGCTCGCTTCTGCTTGAGGTTTGTTCGGCGCTCGGGCTGCTTCATTCCCGGCGCCAGGTCCACCGCGATCTCAGCCCGCGCAATATCCGTTGCACAAAAAACCTCAAGGCCAAGTTAATGGACTTCGGGGCAATGACACCCATGGGGCCGTGCAAAGGCGTCATCGGAACCCCGGCGTTCACCGCGCCGGAAGTCGTGGGATATCAACCGCTGGACGCTCGGACCGATCTCTACTCTTTAGGCGCGACCTTTTACTATACCTTGACAGGCAGCGCGCCCTATCCGGCTAGGAACCTAAAGGACCTTCGGAATTTTTGGCAACTGGTACCCCCCGCGCCCTCCGAGCGCGTGGCGAGCATTCCCAAAGAGCTGGACGACCTGGTCATGTCGCTGATCAACGTCGATCCCATGACGAGACCGGTGAACGCGGTTGAGGTCATGGAGAGGCTGAGCGCAATCGCGGGGCTGGAGATCGACGACCGGCTTATCGTATCGAAATCGTATTTATCGACACCCACGCTGGTAGGGCGAGATAAGCAGCTTTTACGGGTGCAAAAGAGCATCGATAACGCCGTCACCGGTAAGGGCGCGACGGTTGTGGTGGAAGGCGATTCGGGCGTGGGCCGTTCCAGGTTTTTGGACGCCCTGTTGCTTCAAGGCAGGCTTACCGGCGCCGCGATAGTCAAAATCGACGCGGCCGACGCCCGCGCGGGGGCGTGGAGCGGATTGCGTTATTTGGCATTCCAGCTTTTAGACGCGCTGCCCGATCTGGCGGCGAAGAGCGCTCGTAAGCACACGGAGGTACTGAGTCGATTATTTCCCGAGGTCGAGATCCGAGTTAACGAAATCGCGCTACGCTCGATTCGCGATCGGGATGGGCAAATCCAAGCGGACGATAGCCGTGGCGAAATCATAAGTTACGGTCGCACCGCGGAGATTTGGGGCAGACGCTATTCTTCCAGACCTCCCGAGCCGCGCTCCCGCAGCAGCGCGCCGGCGCAGAGCGCGAGCGGCGCGCAAGAGCTCAGACAGCAGGTGCACCAGGCGATGAGCGATTGGTTATTCGAGGTCAGCCGGCAGCGCTGCGTGATCGTGGCGGTGGACGATCTCGACCGAATCGACGAGCCCTCGGCGGCATTTATCGCCCTTATCTCTCAGAATATATCGGATAAAAAACTGCTTTTGGCGGTAACCCTGGGAAGCGAAATCGATTCGAAAGCGGATTCGGCGGTAAAACTCCTTAAGGATACCGGTAAAAACCTTAAGCTGAAAGATCTCAACCTGAGGCAAACCGAACAGCTTTGTGGCTCGATGTTCGGCGAAACCGCGAACCGGCGGCTGGTGGCGGACCGTCTCTATTCGATTTCCAAGGGAAACCCCAGAACCATCATGCTGCTGGCGCAACACCTGTTGGATAAGGGTTTGATCCGGTACCAGTCGGGAAGCTGGCTGCTTCCCGACAGCATTAGCGCGGAAGATCTGCCGAACAGCCTAAACGATGCCTTGAAAGCTCGAATCGCCGAGCTTTCCGGCGAGGCGTTGGATTTAGCCCGTACCATGGCGCTCAGATCGAGGCACAGCTTCGCCTACCAAGAGTGCCAGGCCTTGACCGAGCACAAGAACACCGCGAGGCTGATTCAAAATCTGGACGAGCTGGTAGCGGCCGAGGTGCTTACAACCGACGGCGAGTACTACGCTTTCAGCCAGCAGGGCTGGATACCCGTTCTGACCGAGGAATTGGATCAAGAGAACAGCCGGGACTACCACCTGCGGCTGGCCGAGGTGTTTGAGAGACGGCAGACCGAGCCGTTTCGTACCGCCCAACACTATCTAGAAGCCGGGCGAGAGCAGCAGGCATTGGATATCCTGATCCGCTTTTCGCAAGAGACTAAAGAGATGACGAGTAAGGACCCGGAGCTTTATACGGAGCTACGCGCGTCTTTGCCGCGTGATTGGTTTTCTACGATGAGTCGCGCCATCGATCTCGCGAAGCAGAGCGGCCGGCCGAAAAGAGAGATCTATATTCTGCAGAGCCGATTGACCGGATTGGTGGGAACCATCGGCACGGGCGATACCCGCTATCTAACGGAATTATTGGAGCAGCTATATCAAGACAGCGGCTTGGGGTTTTATCGGGAACTCGGTGACTCGGTCCCGGCTCAAGAACGGTTCGGGCGAGCCTTTAAGATGGCTCAGGAGCGCTTCGACGCGCTACCCGATTCCGAGCGGATTCTAGCGCCGTCCGACGCGATCCGCGCGCTCGCCACAACCCTTATCGAGGCGATAGGATACATATATATAACGGATAACTTGGCTTTCTGCCGGACGCTTCCCTCGATCAAGCCTTTGACCGCGCTCTCCCCGGCATTGTGGATCGTGGAGAAGCTGATTCAGGGACAGCTTAAGGGCATGGCGGGTCGCATCGAGGAGCACTACCGCGATGACAGGGAGATCGTACAACGGCTCGACCAACCGGATAAGGCCGGTCTGGAGGGCGCCCACTACCTATATATGCGTTACGGCGTACTTCACGCGCTCGCGATTATGGAAGCCATGATGGGGCTGAAAGAGGCGTTGGATAGAACTCCGGAGATAGAAACCTCGTCGATACTTCAGGTAAATGCTTGGCGTATTCGTAAGCTCTATTTCCTATGGCAGGGAGAGGCTGAAGAGGCCGAGAACTGCCAGAAGCAGGTCGAGCTTTTACAGATTCAGAACAGCCCCTCCCGATCCTACGAGGGAACCCATCTTACCCCGGAGCTCAGAGCCTATTCGTTGTCGGACGACTTACTCGGGGTAAAGCGGATTATCAATGATATTAAATCGATCGCGGAGCGTTTTCCGAGCTACCGATCCGTGCTTCATTTCGCCCAGGGCGAGTACCATCGGATCCGCGGCGACTCGAGCCGCGCTCTCGACGAGCTGAATAAGGCCCTGGAGCTCGGACCGGTCGGGGAAAGTCAAAACTGGGCGTTCGCGGCGAGCGCCTACCTCAGAACGCTGCTGGCCATGAAGCGGGAAGAACAAGCTCGCATCGACGGCGAAGCCTTTCTCGCTGACGCGCAAAATGCGAATCTCGGATACCTGTGTAGCTACATAAGGATGCCCCTTGCCCTTTCCCAAGCCAAGCTCGGCGACCGGGAGAATGCCGTGAAAAACGCCGAGGCCGCGATCGCGGACTTCAAGGCCTTGGGAACCAGCGGGATCAACCTGGGCCTGGCCTACGAGACCCGAGCGCGCGTGGCGATGCAAATGAACGACGAGGAGAGCTTTACGCGGAACGTGGAACGATGCGCCGAGCACTACCGGGTAGGCCGCAACCCGGCCCTTACCGCGAAATACCAGGTGTTAAAATTCAAAGCCCTGCGGAAACAGGCGGATTTGGCCGAGAGCGCGCTCTCTCGATCCGAGGACGGCGAGCTCAGCGAGATGACCCTGTTGAGCCAAGTTTCGGGTATACTCGATAGTAGTATTGACTCTCGCGAGCGCGGGTCTCGTCTTCTGGAGCTTTTGGTCGCGAGATGTCGAGCCATGGGAGGCTTTCTCTACACCGTCAAGAATCGCGCCCCGGTTCTGGTCGCTCAAAGCGGAAATTTTTCGCTCACCGCGGAGATCGACGAAATGGTTAGGGCTCGTTTCTACGACGAGGTGGCTAGCACGACCGAAGTGGGAACCCAACAAGAGCAAAGCGTGAGCACGAGCACCAATCTCACCGAAATCACTAGTACGGATAGCGTAAAACACCACAGCGTGATTCTCGGCCATTACACCCAAGAGGGCTTCGCCGTCACCGGAATCGCGGTTTTGCTATTCGACCCGTCCAACCGCTATGATTACCCCGCGAATTTCGTAACGGCAATAAGCAAGGTGTTAGCCGATACCGGGGATACGTCTTTGATATACGCGGCGAGCTAAGGGCTCGCGAAAAAAGAATTACACATTTTTTGCGCCCGGCTCGGGGTCCGATGTTTTATCGACGACCGAGCGAAACCGCAGCAATAGCAGCGCTATTTCGAGGATTCCGCGATTGAGGAGATGAGACAGTTGGCCCCGAGATGGGATGCTAAAAGAATACTAAAAAAAGCGAAAGAAAATACGGGCGAGACGCCCGCGCTCCCAGGTATCCTCGTCTGCGCGCCACTACTTTTATAAGAACTTACCCTTGCCGGTCGCGTAACAAACCGACTTACAACGCGATTACTCGCGACCGTTTACTGAGCCCGGCTCGGCGATTGAGTCGCTTCTTTCGATCTTTATCAATAACCCGGTTGAGCTTGTCCCTTTCGGTACAAAAGGTTAAAACGATGACAGTACAAGGGTTCAGCTACACGGCGCTTGATATCGATAAAGATAGGAAGTATAATAAAATTGTAATCTTACAATATTAGTGTAATTTTGGTCTACGAAAAGGTAACGTTGTGAACTAGCCGGGCCGAGATGCCTCAACCGCTCGGCTCATTAGAAGCATGAGAAATCGAATGGATTATTTGCGAAGACATAAGATGAGCTACTGGTATTTTGGACTTCTGCCTTTTTTATTTATCGCCACGGCAGGATGCGCGGTCTATGACAAAGAAAAACTTACATCCCAACCATCCGAAGCCGGAGAAGGGGAAGGAAAGGGAGACGCGGCGAACGGTCTACCTGACGCTTCATACCGGGATGGCTACGGCAACGATAGTACCAACGATAGTAGCGGCAGGGACAGCACCGATACCGACAGCACGGTGCCGTTCGACGCGAGCGGCTGTATCGCCAATCCCGACGGCAACGCCTTATGCCCGCTGATTTGCCCGGAGGTATGCGACGGCATTGATAACGATTGCGACGGCGAAACCGACGAGCTGTCCGAGGCGTGCGATTTGCCGAACGCCTCGACCGCTTGCGAGCAGGATCAATGCGTCATCGTTCAATGCGACACTGGTTACGGAAACTGCGACGGCGACGTCGCCAACGGTTGCGAAACGCCGCTCGATACGCTCAAGGACTGCGGAGAATGTGATCGGTCGTGCGATGGGCTCTCGTGTGCGGGCGGAGTATGTTCCGAGCTGAGCTGCGGACCGGGCTTGGGCGATTGCAACGAAGATCCCGATGACGGCTGCGAAACCTCGTTAGCAACCTTGACGGACTGCGGGTTTTGCGGACACCAGTGCGCGATTATCAATGCTTCGGCGAGATGCGAAGACGGCCGGTGTGAGTTCGTAGATTGTCGGTCCGGCTTCGGGGACTGCGACGATGATCTATCCAATGGTTGCGAGACGCCCTTAAATACGCTGACCGATTGCGGCGAGTGCGGCAATACCTGCGACGCTTCCAACGGCGAGGCCTCGTGCGCGGGCGGCAGATGCTCGACGACCTCCTGCGATGAGGGATACGCCGACTGCAATGGCGATTCGAGCGACGGTTGCGAAACCTCGCTAAGGAGCCTGGAGCACTGTGGAAGCTGCGATGACGAGGCGAAGTGTGGTCCCCTGGAGAACGCCACGGCGACCTGTGAGTCGGGAACCTGTGAGATCGACGAGTGTGACGAGGGCTACGACGATTGCGACGACGAGCCGTTGAACGGCTGCGAAACCGCGCTCAATACCAACCAAAATTGCGGCGAGTGCCGCAAACCCTGCGGATTTCCCAACGCGGTGACCTCGTGCGAGACCGGGGTATGCGAAGTCTCGCCGTGCAACGAGGGCTATCGGGATTGCAACGGGCTGGAGATCGATGGTTGCGAGGCCGACCTTAACTCGGTCGAGACCTGCGGAAGTTGTACCAACGATTGCACTGATCTGCCCAATGTTACCGAGGCTCAATGTTCCGGGGGCTACTGCTCGGTGGAGACCTGTGATTCCGGATACGGCGACTGTAACAACGACCCGGGTTGCGAAACGCCGCTCAACACCGTCGATAATTGCAGCGAGTGCGGCGATAGCTGCCCGGACGAGGGCGGCGCCGCTTTCTGTGACGAGGGAGAGTGCGGCATAAACTGTGACCTGAGCGGGACCTACGCGCTTAAAGTTACGGTTTCGGTGACTTGGCCGGACAGAGACCTGACCGAGTCCGGAAGCGGCACGTATTACTCCTGGAGCAAGCTACAAGCCACGCATTCGGGAGATGATGTGACGGGTACGTTGATAGAATGCGGCAAGAATGCGCCCGCGGTGGCGTCTTCCGTACTGCCGGAAAATTATAAAATCAACTACTTGAACGCGATATTCGACCACTCTCCGTCCTATCTGCCCGGTGCTTCGATCAGCGCATCGCTAAACGGAGATTCGCCGGGCGCAACCTTTTCTATGAATAGAACCGCGCTCTGGATGGGCACCACGATGAGCGATCCGATCAATGACTCATGGCCGAGCTCGGCCTCGGGGCTCACCCAGAACGACATGGACGGCGACGGAAAGCCGGGGGTATCGGCGGTTTATCTAAACAGCGGCTCGTACGACTACCCCCCCACTAGGGATTGGATCCCTTTAAATGAAGCCGATTCGGTTTACCTAGCGGCTCGCGTTGTCTTTTCGCTGAACGGAACCTTGACGAGCTGCACGCAGTCGTCGGGATCGGCCAGTGTTACCCAGACCAATACGCATATCTTCGGCTGCAATTACGCCGGCAGCTCGCAGGACTGCGATGCCAGCGCCGGCAGTTTCCTAGATAATAACCAGGGAGTTTTTCAACCGGGCAACGCCACTTATACACTTGTCAAAATAGACGATGAGGCAACCTGCGCCGACGTGCGCGCGGCTTTGCCGTAATCTTCCGGATCGGGTCGCCCGGGGCGGTTACCCGCCGTCGCTACCCATAAGTCTAGGCGTTTGATGCGCTGTCGGCGGCGCTTTAACGAAAGGTCATCACGCGTATTGGGCTTACAAAAACCTCTTTCGCTTGATGACTGGCCGCGAGACTTCGGCTCAATCCCCATCAAGAAATCGAATCGTTTTATTTTAATAATAATCACGTCGCGAACCTGTCCTGCGACGGCTCAAAGCGATCGTCGCCTGTTCGAGCCATTTCAATGTACTTCCGCATTCATTTAGACGCGTCGGTTTTATCGAATTTAATACTGGTCCTTTAGCGCTTTCAAACGGATCATAAAGCCGCTTTTCTATCAGCCGTGTATAAGCTCAATACACAGCCAAACGAAATATCAGGGACCTCTCACGCAACGTACGTCGGCGCCGGTGCTTTTATCTCTTTCGGCAAATCTCGCTTGATCGAATCCCAAAACCCACGCATAACCGGTGCCCGTATTGTAATTCGTTGCTGACCAATACGCCGCATTACAAAACCCGCCCAAGTCGCTTGGCCAGTAGCACCCATCGGCAGGCCCCTCGGAATCCGAACATCCTAAGCAGTCGGTACTATCGCAGGAAGAATAAGGGCAGTCATCGCTTATATCGCATAATCCGTTTATATGCGTCGCAGTGCAACCGCGGACGAGTGATCGAAGCTCGCTGATCGTAGGAATACGCCAGTCGGTATATCCTCCCAAAAATAGATCGTAGCAATGGTCGCGCGCCGACGTCCAGGTCGAATTTTGACCGTTGGGAAACTTCTGCCAAAAGAGTCCGGTGGTATTATCGTACCAATAAACGGTACTTATGCACTCTTTCCCGTTATCTTCGTAGTCTTCATAACATTGATATACGCATTCGCCGTTTATACATAAGGGCTCCCAAGCTTAATTTCGCGAAGGACATGACGAACCACATTGACCACAATTCGATGCAGAAGACAATATGGACATTTCGCAACCATTCGAATTAATTCCATCGCAATCGGCAAAACCGTTTGCACAAGCGTCGATAGTACATTGGCCCAGCACGCATCTCGCCTCGGCGTTCGCTAGAGAGCACGGCCGGCAATCATCTCCTCCTATTCCGCAGGTCGTAGCGCTTGGTGTCATACATCGATCAAAGGCGTCGCAACAACCCGAGGAACAAGACTCGCTATCGCAAATGCATTCGCCGTCGTTGCATCGCTGTCCTGAATTACATTCAACACAGGTTGTACCCGACTTTCCACATGTCTTCGAACTTGCATTCTGACATCGTTGTTCACTATCACAACAGCCGTCAGGACAAGAGATTGAGTCGCATATACAGGCGCCGTGTTCGTTGCATCTTTGGTTCGTTTCGCAGACAGGGCAGACGGAGCTTTCGCTCTCCCCACTGTCAACCGGATCCGTTTTGTACGCATCTGTTTCCGTTAAATCGCTATCGTCAGCATCAACGGAACTGCTTTCTTGATCATCAATGTTGCCACCATCAAAACGAATTGACGGCTCAGTCCTACTATCCGATATATCAGTCCTATTATTTGACGATCTTTGAATGCCACTCTCTCTAGCGGATGCATCGGCATCTGCATTCATAATGCCTGTGATTGGGGAACGACTATCGGCGTCCGTATCTATTGTGTCGGTACCGTTCTTTAGGGCACTGCAGGCAGCGCTGGAAGTTGTTAGAAAAACGGTCAGGAAAGACAATAGAAGTTGTTTCTTAAGAATGCACTTAATAACGTCCGAACGAGTATTTCGGAGCGCGACGGTCCAAAATGCAACGAGCCGCGACGAAGGACTAGCAGCGCTGTTTAGAGGAGCGACCGATGCCGCAGATTGGGCCGTCCCGGTCGCAAGACGAACGGCGGAACTTTCTACACAAGCTCTACGAGATTCAACCATAGTGCGCTGTAGACGTTAAATAAAAAGCCTATGAATCTTCTGAACAGATGATCAATACTGTGTGTTGTTGCTTTCGGTAATATTGGCCGGATTCACGTCATACCAGAGTCTGTGTCCCGAAGTACCGATGTTGTGGTAGCGCGTGTTGGTCATGGTGACCGAGCTGAAGGGACTATTCGTACGGAATATGCATTCTTTCATATCGGAGATGTCGCAGTTATTGATGTATACGTCGACTCGATTGACGCTGTCGTCGCCGTTTTGTCTGATAAATTTTCCGGCGTTTTTAGCGACGAAGTTGGTTATCCGGAAAGTGCTTTGAGCGTTGATCTGAAACACCTTGTCCGAGCCGTTGTAGGCCTCGCCCCCATCTATCTCAACCGTACCCGATTTCTTAATAGTCAAGGCATCCTCGCCGATATCTTCCCAGATGACGTTCGCGAGCGTCACGTTGCCTTCGCAGTGAATGCCGTCGGCCGCAGGGCTTCCTAATATCACGTTGACGAGCCGCGCTCCGTTTTGCAGCGTAAACACCGGGTCTTGATCCTCACTCTGACTGCCGTCGCCCAGGGCGCTGCCCGCGACAAAACGCTTGCACTGTCCGTCGTAAACCTGTCCCGCTCGTACGATGATGGTTTGATTCACCGTGGTGGAGCCCGCGGCAGAACGGTCGCACGACCCTTGGACATTGGGCCCCGTCGCTCCGGTATCGACGCTGGTATCCGCGCTCGGACTGGCACCGTCTCGAATCGCGCCGTCTAGTTCCGACGGAACCTTTGAATCATTGGTTTGGCTCGCGTCAACCGGCAAGCCGGTATCGGAAGGCCGAGCGCTATCGCTCTTATTAGTACCGCTATCGATTGCCGTGCCACTATCCTGATTAATCGGGGTCGAGCTGGAACCTGCTGCCGGGGCACCGCCGCCGCTGCCCGCGAGGTAGTCGGTACCGGACTGGCCGCCGGTCGGGATGTCTCCCGTTCTTAAATCGCTTGATCCATCACCACACGACCACATCGTGATCGCCGCCAAGAGAAAAAGTCGGAATATTTTCATAACACCTGAGTGGCCGCAATAGACAGAAACCGGTCAAAAATTAGTATATATTCTAACATTAAGTCGCTCGCTTTGCATCCTGTCTTTTGGCCGAGTTCATCTCGAACCGGTTTTGCATGCGGTTTCGAGCCGAATTCGACCCGCAACCGGGCGCCGGTACGTCTTTTACTTAAGCGGATCCCTTGGGGTAAAGGGCCTCTTATTGACGGTCGGACCGTTATAAGTCAGAAAGCCGCGGCAAGGGCGAAACGCGGAAACGATTACAGCGCTCGCGTAAAGCTAAGATCTCAGGCCCGCTTGCGATAGTCCGAGCAACACGAGCGAGCGCCGCGATTCCGCGCGCGATTTACCCGATCAAGAGCCGACGAAACCACTATGTTTGTATTACCTTTGGAAAATGACGGCATTTTATTACTTCTAGAAAAAAGGTTACGCATGTGACGACATCTCGGCCGGCGCGAATCCATAGCCGCAAAAGGTTATTCCTCGGCTCTGCTCTGTTCGTGGTCCTGGCTCCCGCGGTGTGGGTCGCCTGCTCCGGTAGCGAGCGCATTTCCTCGGACTCGTACGGAGATACGGCAGGCGCCGGCGGCGGCAAAAAGGACGCGGGCTCGCTTGCCGTTGCCGAGCTCGGCCGCTATGCCGACAGGCCCGGGGTCGTGATCAACGGTGACATGAAGGGCTATTTTAACGGCTATTGCCAGTTCTTCGTTTTACACGTCCAGGGCGGCGCGCACAGGGTACAACCGTCGCCGTAGAAAAAAACGCGCGCGCCTTCGTCTTTGTAGGCCCACATCCTCAGCCAGGCGATGCTCGGCGCCAGCTCTCTTCCGCCGGTCATCACGGGTTCCATATGGGTGGCTCCCTCCAGACTTGCATAGAAAGCGGGCACGTTTAGCAAGTTATATGACATATCGACCATCGCCGGAGCGACGATGGTATCCGCCGTTCCCGTGTATAACAGTACCGGTGCGTGAGCTCCCCCTCCCGGAGCAGGGTGCATCGCGATAGTGGCAATCACGTTGGGATGGCTGGCCGCGGTTAACGCCGCGCCTCCTCCGAGCGAATAGCCCATGGTAATCGCTCGGCTGGGATCAAGCTTTTGATACAGCTCGCTCGAGGGATTGTCGTTTTCTTGAAGCAACCACTCAAGTCCCGCGGTGAGTAACGCGGCGGTCACCGCGGTACTATTGCTGGCAATAACGACAAAACCGTGGGAGGCCACCGTGGACAGAAGGATCGGATACACCGCGGGTGTCGTGGTAACCCCGTTGCCCCAGGTGAGAGGCGGATGGAGAAAACCATTTTGTCCGAGCGTTGTCGGCCGAAACATCGTGTACTGCCCGTCCGGTCCGGTATTGTTGATAGTTTGGGACGCGAATGGACCCATGGCCGCATAATCCGTCACCGGGGGCAGGGTTTGGTTAGGCCCGATGTCGGGATTGGTCGTGCCGGCCGCGCCCCCCGCGCCGGTTCCCGCCACCGGCAAGGCTCCGTCGCTTTGGCCCCCATCTATCCCGCCTGAACTATCGATTCCCCCCGAACCCGCCGCTCCCGTACCGGAAGATCCCGTTGCGGCGGCTCCCGTTGCGGCGGTTCCTGTTCCAGCCGATCCGCCGGCGCCGGCCGTCTCCGCGGTTCCCGCGCTTCCAGTTCCACCGGTTGCGCCGTTCGTTCCGGCCGTTACGACACCGCTTCCGGCGGTAACGGAGCTATTCCCGGCGGCCGCGTTTGTTCCCGCTGTTTGATTTGCCCCGTTTTGATTGGGAGTTGAAGTGACATCGCATCCGCCAACGAGCACGGATACCGCTATCATAACCAGTAGCGATCTTATCGTGTTATCCATGATAAATCCATCCTTCAAAAGCCGTAAGAAACCTTTTAACGTCGCTATTCAAATCGCCCCGCCTGAAATCTCGTGACTCTTCGGTGAACGATTATACCGTCAACGCGTCCGGAGAGCCAGAGAACCAGCGGATAAAAAAGCCTAGCGGCCGAACGCCTCTTGTTAACCGTATTATTATTCGCTTTAGAAATAGAAATGCGAACCGCGCGCGAGCCCTAAGGCACCTGGCAGAAATAAATTTGCAAAGACCGGTCGCGTCCACGGAGTTCGATCGCGAGCGCGCCCGCAGGAAAAACCGCAGGAATATTAGAGATATTTCGAGGATTTTTCC
>JAFGIB010000366.1 GCA_016929805.1 Deltaproteobacteria bacterium
TGCCGCCAGGCACGACCATGCGCGGAAGGCTCATGCAACAGTTATCGGCCGTTGTGCGCGCCGGTTGCATGATACTCGCGAAAAATCGAACCTGGGAACGGGACTCCACGGAACCCGGAAATCGGATTGGATCGGCTTGACCTTCCTCTCGGCTTACGATATTTTTATCGTTAAGGAAAAGGTAAGACAAAGGAGGAGCCCATGGCTGAGGTCACCGTTTCATCGAAATTCCAGCTTGTCATTCCGCGCGAGGTGCGCGAGGAAACCGGCATCAAGGTTGGCGAGAAGATGGTCGTCATCGTGAAGGATGGAATCATCAACCTCATCCCGCAACGCCGCCTGGCCGACCTGCGGGGCTTTGTCAAGGGTATGAGCCGCGGTGGCCTTCGTGAGGACGAGGACCGAGTATGACTGTGGTCGATTCGTGCGGGTGGATCGAATATTTCACCGATGGGCCGCTTGCGGAACGGTATCGCCGCTACCTGAAAAAGAACGCCCAGCTGGTCGTACCGACGGTGACGCTTTTCGAGGTCTACAAAAAGATCAAGCGCGAGATCGGTGAGGAAAAGGCCCTGATCGCGGTCGCACGTATGAAGCAGGGAAAGACAACGCCGTTGACCGAAACGATAGCGCTGCACGCCGCGGATCTAGGTCTATTGCACGATCTTCCCATGGCCGACTCAATCGTATATGCCACGGCTCGCCTCGCCGAAGCAACGCTGGTGACAAGCGACGCACACTTTAAAGGGCTTGGGGACGTGACGTTTGTCGAATAACTTTGCTCCGAAGAAGCGTAAGCGAAGCGAAGCGGAAGAAGCGGGGCGGTGCTTTATTTTTTTACTTTTTTAAGAATTTCCGACTGAACAAGCAAGGACAGCACTAGGCGCGCCGACAATAGAATATGCCTAATGTGATTCATAAGCCGACATTCGGAATCGTCTAAAACGTTATCAGCCGTTTCGTTAACTGCCAGCACCTTATCAAGCGAGATGACATTAGATATGAATACCTCAATCGGCTTGGCGGTGTATTGACCGAATGGGATAGGAACACCTAGAAGATTCTGTCGCGAGGTTTCAATCTCGGTGGCCGTTTTTCTTTTCGTAGATAGACTCCGAGCTGTTGACGCAAAGCGAGATTCTCGAAAACGAGCGCCTGCTTGCCGATAATATTAGCCCGAAAGAAGGCCGCGATTATGCTGAGGAATGCCACCATTTGGGGATCCTAGCACATTCGGGAAAGTTGAACCGATAGAGTCACATCACTTCACCTTAGCGTTATAAAAAATCCGTCGGCGTAAAGCGTTTCGTTCGCGAAAAACAGCGCGAACTGAGGGCGTGCTCTTTTTTTGGACCTCACTTAGGGTGCGCTAAACTGCGGCCCCAACAGAGTTCCGCGCGCCCTTGTTTCATCGCTTTTTGCCCGTTTCCACTCGACGTTTTGTACAACCTTAAGATGGACTTTACCGCGGATTCCTTTTCTATTATATCCCTCGATAACCGTCTATTGGCGTCCCCGCGGTCCCGTGCGCTTTTTGTTCGGCGAGGCGTCGGGGACCATGACACGTAACTCGAGGCGTATTGTGACTGAATGGAAAAAAACAAGTTGTGTTCTCTGCGCGCAGAACTGCGGCCTGGAGGTGCAGACCGATGGCGGCCGCATCACGAGGGTCCGGCCGGACAAGGCCAACCCTCGCAGCAAGGGTTACGTGTGCCGCAAGGGGCAGCATATCGCTCACTTCCAGAACCACGCCCAGCGTTTGACCAATCCGCTTAAAAAGGTCGGGAGCGATTTCGAGGTTATTAGCTGGGAAAGAGCCGTGTTTGAAATTACGGAGAGACTTAAGACCATACTACCAAAGCACGGTCCCCGCTCGTTGGCATACATGGGCGGCGGCGGCCAGGGGTGCCATTTTGACGCCGCTTTCGGCAGGTCGTTGCTCAAATCGCTCGGTTCGAGTTACCACTACAACGCGACGGCGCAGGAGCTTACGGGCTATTTCTGGGTTTGCGGTCGCGTGCTGGGCAAGCAGTACCTTTCGCTCATTCCCGATGAGCACAACACGGATATGCTCGTCGCTATCGGTTGGAACGGTTGGATGAGCCACCAGATGCCGCAGGCGCGTCGTAGGCTTAAGGAGATTTCCAAGGACCCCGATAGGCTTCTCGTCGTAATCGATCCCCGCAGAAGCGAGACAGCAGAGCTCGCGGATATTCATTTGCCGATCAGATGCGGTACGGACGCGCTTTTTACCCGAGCGGTGATTTCGATCATTCTACAAGAAGGCTGGGAGAATAAAGAGTATATCGAGGCGCACGTCAGCGGCTTTGACGAGGTTAAACCGCTGTTCGAGGGGTTTGATGCGAGAGCGGCAATAGGCGTATGCGGTCTTAAGTACGACGACGTACGCGAGTTCGCTCGACTGTTCGCCACGCGCAAGTCGTCGCTTCACGCGGACTTGGGGACTCTGATGAATAGACACAGTACCGTCGCCTCGTATCTGCAAGCCGTGTTGATGGCTGTTTGCGGGCGCATCGGAGTTTCGGGCGGAAATGTCATCCCGGGCACGGTCATGCCTTTAGGCTCGCACTCCGATGAAAGAAAGTCTAAGACCTGGCGCACCACGGCGACCGGTTTCCCCGAGATCATGGGCTACTTCCCGCCGAACGTCATGCCCGAAGAGATCATGTCGGGTCGCGACGACAGGCTGCGTGCGGTCATCGTCAGCGGTTCAAACCCGCTTCGTTCCTACGCCGATACTCACGCGTATGAGCAGGCCTTCGCACAACTCGATCTGCTCGTCACCATCGATGTCTCGATGTCCGAAACCGCGCGGCTTTCTCATTATGTCTTGCCGGCCCGCTCGGGCTATGAGAAATATGATTCAACTTTTTTTGCTTGGTCTTTCCCTGAAGTCTTTTTTCAGATGCGGCGGCCGTTGGCGGAACCTCGCGGCGAATCGCTTGAAGAGAGCGAGATATTTACCCGCCTAGCCGAAGGCATGGGAATTTTACCGGAGATTCCAGATGATCTAAAAACGGCGGCAAAGGGCGACCGCCAGGCATTCGTGCTCAAGCTGATGGGCTTTGTCGGAGAGCACCCCGAAGTCGCGGGAGCGGTGCCGTTTATTCTCGCGCGAACGCTCGGCCCGGTGCTCGGCTCCGGCAACCTCGCCGCGTTCTGGGGGCTTTTGCAGGGGGCGACCTCCAGCTTCCGGGAAAACGCCGCGCGCGCGGGCTTCAAACAAGGCCCGAATTTGGGAGAAGAGGTGTTTCGGGCCGTCATGGAACATCCCGAAGGCATTTGGATCGGTAAACAGGACCCGGAAAACAACCTGGCGTTACTTCGAACGGAGGATCGTAAGATAAACCTCGCGGTTCCCGAGCTATACGATTGGATAAAGAAGATCAACGCGGAACAGGAGCAAAGAGCACTCGTGACGAGCGGCGATTACCCGCTGATTCTCATGGCCGGCAGACATATGGATATGAACGCGAACACGTTGATGCGCGACCCTTCGTGGAATCAAGGTCGCCGCGCGTGCACGCTTGCGATGCACCCTCGTGACGCGGAAGCTCTCGGCATGAAAGACGGGCAAATGGCGCGCGTGGAAACCGCGGCCGGTTCCGCGGAGGTTGAGCTCGAAATCACGGATTCGGCGTCATTGGGACACGTCGTCATTCCTCACGGTTTCGGGCTGGCATACGCGGGGAAAACCTACGGGATAAATGTCAATCGGTTAACCAAGAACACCAACCGCGATAGATTGGCTGCGACACCGTTACATCGATTCGTGCCGTGCCGCGTGAAGCCGTTTTAGCAAGGTTTTTTGCGCTAACGGTTGGTGAAGGCGTCTGTTCTTATAACGGGATTTCGCTTAAAATTCAGTTTCCGATTCATTATCGAAGGGGCCGCGACGCGCTTCTGCACACTTGCTCGTCTCGTGGTATCCGTAGGCAGCGGACGCGACGTAAGTCAAAGACAGCGGAATGCTTACGAGCGCGTGAACGAGCGCATAGGCTGACACGGAGGGGCCGAGATCGTTCTCAGAAGGATCGAAATCGGGGTCGCTTTTCTTATCTTCCCAAGAAGAGGCAACGACGAACCCGGCAATCGCGTTCAACGCAAAAAATATCGCACCGACGGTATCGATGATTGGCGCGGTTTTGGTCGACGTACACTTTATACGATCTATACTCGTATGGTTTTCTTGCACAGACTGAACGGTCAGAAACGAACATCTCGTTGCCGATACGGACACGACGAGAAGCATCGAATACAGGATCCTTTTAGCGATCTTCTGGAAACATAAAACTTTAAACATCTTTGAAGCATGCATTGGGTTTAAGGTAGCTATCTCAGTAAAAATCTCTTTTTATCGCTCGGTGTCGGTCGTGCACAGCTCGATTAACGTAATTATACGATAAGTCATTCTGCTGGTCGCGACTTCGTCGATTTTCTACTCAGAAAATTTTAAAGCTGTGTTGACAAATGAATAAATGCTCATATATTCATAGATAAGCCATGCTGTGGAAAACTATACGAGCTGAGACCGATACCGCGCGTAACGACTTCGACTTGGAAACGGCTGGGCGTTTGGCCGAGCTTTTTTCGGCCTTGGCGGACGCGACCCGGGTTCGAATCATCTCCTTGATCGCGGAGAGAGAAATCTGCGTCCATGAGCTTTGCGCGATGTTGGGAATGACGCAATCGGCGATCTCACACCAATTGCGGGTTCTACGCGATCGACGCATCGTACGTTATCGAAAGCAGGGACGGCATGTCTATTATCAACTCGATGACGAACACATCAGCGAGCTTTTTCGAGGAGCCCTGGATCATATAAAACACACGCATTAGCGGTCTGATAATCGGCAATAAACCGGGTACCGAGTGAACCATTCAGTGAACCATTCCCACCATATAGATAGAGCCGGACGGCTGAATAGGGACGAGAATCAAAAACGGCTGTTTCTCGTATTTTTATTGACCGCGACCTATTTGATAGTCGAGCTGATCGGCGCGCTACTCAGTAACTCGCTCGCCTTGCTGGCGGACGCAGGACATATGTTTTCCGATGTGGCGGCGCTGGCCGTCTCGCTTTTCGCGGCGCTCATCGCGCGTCGCTCGCCGACTCCGAAACGGACCTACGGGTACTACCGTTCCGAAATACTCGCGGCCCTGTTCAACGGCGCTGCTCTAATCGGTATCGCTTTTTATATCTTCATCGAAGCCTTCGGGCGCTTTCGCCATCCACCCGAGATTAAAAGCGGCCTGATGGCGGTCGTCGCCACGGGCGGGTTGTTGGTGAATATCGTCAGCCTCTCGGTGCTGTTCGGTGGTAATCGAAAAAATCTGAACTTTCAGGGCGCCTTTTTGCACGTGCTCAACGATACCCTAGGCAGCGTCGGCGCGCTTGCCTCGGCTTTGCTCGTGGGGTTATTCGGATGGGCTTGGGCGGACCCGGCGGCCTCGATACTAATAGCTTTTTTAGTGATTAGCTCCGCGTGGCCGCTGCTCAAGGAGTCGGTGGCGATTATCATGGAGAGCGTTCCGGCGGGCATCGACTCGCAATCCGTGCGCCGCGCTATCGCCCAGACCAGCGGGGTTGCGCAGGTTAACGATTTGCACATTTGGGCGATAAACAAGGGGCTGACCTGCTTAAGCGCTCATGTAGCGGTGGCGAGAGACGAGGACCGGCAAGATACGCTAGACAAGCTAAAGACGCTGTTGCGCGACCGCTTTGAGATACGTCACGTCACCATTCAGATCGAATCGGTTGATCCCGATATCCACCCGTCACAACGGAACTGTTCCGTCTGCGAGTGATAGGGCCAATATCTCCGGTTTTCGGTTGCTAAACCGAACGATTTTATCCCTTGTCCCGCCGGCGGATTTACGTTTTTATATTGGAATACAGCGGGATTTCGACGGTTCATGTTTCGATTTCCGATTCGAAGTGCAATTTTTCTCTTGAGAGTTTAACATAATGACGATGTGTACGCGGATCGAAAGAGGATCGATTCTCGGATTCGAGATTTTTTTCTTGGTCAGTTGCTTGATAACTAGTTGCGGCAAAGAGACGAGACCGGACGCGACTTTTACGGATAAGCCTGGCGGGGAAAAACCGGTCTCGGGTTTCGCCACGCCGCCGGGGGATCGGATAACGGAAGAAAAAGCGACGGCGCCGTCGAGCCCGACAAGCGTGAATACGGCCGGACCAGAGGTTACGGGCGTGAACATCGACTCGGATGATTCGACGGCTACCCGGCCTGTGAACGATACGGCTGCCCGCGAGCTCAGCAGGTTTGACGCGGCCGCCGGAGCGGATCTGTTGGGGGGGTACAAGTTCTATTTTGGGAACTTACACGGCCATACCGAGTACTCCGACGGGATGGGCACGCCCGCGGAAGCCTTCGCCTGGGCTCGAGATCAAGTCGGGTTTGACTTTTACGCCGTCACCGACCATGACCATCTGCTCGATCTTAACGAGTGGCTTGATACCGGGGCGCAAGCCGAAGCGTTTACTAAAGAGGGCGTATTTTTGGCATTACGCGGATTCGAGTATACGCACAACGTCACCGGCCACATCAACGTTCTCTTTACCGACGAGTACGCCACGACGATCCGCTATCCGTATCTTATATTCTTCTATGATTGGCTCGATAGCGCTTCCGGTCTCGCGCAATTCAACCATCCCGGCCGGGAGCCGGCTCTGTTTAACGATTTTATATATCTCGACAGGGTCGCGGATAACGTCGCGTTAATCGAAACCTGCAATAAACAAATCGATAACACCGATGGCTCTTATCTTCCTTACTATACGCGATGCCTCGACAAGGGCTGGCGTGTCGCGCCGGCCGCCGGCCAGGACAATCACACGCTCACTGCTTACCGCCACCGAACCGTCTATCTGGGCGATGCGCTCAGCCGAACCGAGCTGTTCGCCGCGATAACAGCGCGACGGCTTTATTCGAGCGATGATCCCAACATGAAAGTGGTCTTCAAATACGGCGACCGTTTCATGGGGTCCGTGGTTGCCGTGCGCGGCCGATTCGCCCGCTTTACCGTATGGGTGGCCGACGACGAACCGATTCAAGCGATGAAGCTCATCACGAATGCGGGAGAGACCGCGGCTGAAATTGCCTATTCCGAAGAGAAGAACGAGGTTCTGTGGAGGCCGTGGGTGCGGTTGGCCGGACGCGGCTATTTCTTCCTAAAGGTGATCGCGCTCAACCGCTATGATGAAGGAGAGACGCTTCAAACCGCCGTGACCGCGCCGATTTGGGTGAGATAGCCGGGGGTAGCGACCGGGCGGAAACATCATGATTAAACTGTAGCTCGAAGGCATCCGCGGTTTTTTTTTCTGATCGAGTCGGCGCCGCCGCTGTTCCGTCGGGCGGGAGTTATCCTCTGACCGCGAAATCCTCTCTAATTCACGGCCCGTTCAATCCGCTCGCCGCATCAGCGGCCGTCGACTTCGAAGCATTTATCCCAGTGAGCCGATAGGCGGGCGAATTCCTCAATGCTCAGAGTCTCCCCGCGGCGCCGTCCGTCTATACCGGCTTGCGATAAAACCCGGCCGATGCGCGCGGCATCGTTTTCACCCATTTGATTGAGGGCGTTGCGCAGCATTTTGCGTCTCCCCTGAAACGCGGCGTGTACCAAGGCGCGGAAGGTGTCTGTCTCTATCGCCCGGGGTGGATCAAGGGGAATAAGTTGAATAATCGAGCTTGTGACTTTCGGCCGCGGAAAAAAGGCCGACGCGGAAAGGTGCTTGACGGTGCGAATCCGAAAGGCCGCTTGCGCGAAGACCGTCAGCGCGCCGTACTGCGGGGAACCGGGATCGGCCTGCAGCCGGTCGCTCACTTCTCTTTGAAGCGTCAGCACTGCGAGCGATAGGTGGTTTCGCGAGGCCGTAAGGTGTTTGATGATAGCGCCCGTAATCGCGTAAGGGAGATTGCCGACCACGCGGATGCGAGGGTGCTCTTTGCTCGTAAAACGAGAGAAATCGATGGTAGCGGCGTTTCCGGCCACGATTTGTACCGCGTCGCTGCGAGCAAACTCGGCTTCTAATACAGCGACCAGATCGCGATCGCGCTCGACCGCATAGACTCGAGCACCCGCCCGCGCCAACGCCGCCGTCAGAGTGCCGAGGCCGGCGCCGAGCTCGACCACCGGACCGCCGTTACCCTCGTTACCCTCGCTCGAGAGGCAGCCGCGAACCACGGCCGCGACAGCTTGCGGCGACACCATGAAGTTTTGCGAAAACGCCTTTTTGGGAGAGAGCCCATAACGCCTAAGCAAACGCCCGGGAGTTTCCCTGTCTTCCAAGCTCATGGCGTTTGCCGAAAGGACCCGCGCCCGGATTCGAAATCGACGGCTGCGCCGCGGCGTCGCGAAACCAAGAGCGGCACGCCGAGAGGGCCGAGAACCGATCGGGTTTGCTCCGCGCGTCGCCGTTCTCGCATCCCGTAGACGCGATAGAGATCTCTATCCAGCTCGCTTTGCGGTTCTTCCGCCAGGCTTATCGCGTCCGGAAAAATTACGGATATCGTCTGTCCGCGTCTTCGTAGCATGTTCAGTGTCTTTATCAGCTTATCAAAGTCGAGGATACCGTCGAAATCCGTTATAACGGTAATCGATTGCGGCATCCGCGTGCCGCCGCCCGCTTGGCTGAGAGCTCTCGCCAACCCCGAGGCTTTGACCTCCCCGGGCGTGAACGCGCGATATTGAAGCGGAATCCCTCTGCTCTTGCAGAAGCGGCGCAATTGCGTCGAGGTCCCGTCGGGGTCATTCACGGGAAAATCGAGCGAGGCATCGCCGTCGGCTCGCATGAGTTTATCCACGTACGCCGCCATATCGTGTTTTCGGAAGCCTTCGGTCGAGGAGAAGTCCACGCCTTCCTGCTGCCAGAGATATCTGCCGACCTTTGTCACCAGTTGCCGGTCATCTTCCTCGGTTAAGTCGGCGTCGACGACCTCGGTAGAGGCGAGCAGGGCGTCGTAGATGCGAAGTAATTGTTGCGGTCCTTCGGCCGGAGCCACATGCGAGAGGATGCGACCGTCTTCGGTAATAAGTCCCACCCGATCGCCTGCCTCAAGCGCACGACTCGCGCGACTCGCGGCGATTTCAATGGCAAGGTCGAGCTTTCGGCGACCCAAACGGCCCGCGCGCATGGAGCCGCTGACGTCTATAATAATGGTCGACATCGCCTGGACCTCTTGTTCAACCTCTCTGACCATGAGCTTGCCCGCGCGGGCGCTCGCCATCCATGCGATTACCTTGAACGGATCTCCCGGAACAAATTCACGTATTTCGCGCAGCTCAACCCCGTCTCCATGACGTCGCGGAAGCCTTAGACCGCACCGATCGGTATGTTGTCCGGTGATCGGTTGGGGGATGCGAGCGAGCCTGATGGAGGCGCGGGGTAGAACCTTGAGCGCGAGCGGGTTAGGAAAGTATACCGGAACATAAAACAGCCCCAGGGCTCCCGGCACCGCGATCGACAGTCCTTGCAAAACGAATCGACCGGGCGCGGCCGCGATCAATCTCAAGTCGAATTCGCTGCGCATTTCAGCCGGCAATACCAGATCGCGGTCGTCGCGCTCGACCAAATCGATCCCGTTCGGCATAACGGGATAGAGAGATGAAAGTCTAAGGGGATTCCGACCGCGCCAGCGGATGTAGCAGCGAAGTACGAACGCCGTCTCCGGAACGATCCGAGGCGCGGCACGGTTCGGGTCCGAATGAGCAACCCACCAGGCGAATTCCAAACGTTCCTGACGCAACCGTCCGCCTACCGGCGCGGTCATCGCATACGCGGCGCTTAGTACTAAAAGCAAACCGCTGGCTATGAACATCGCGGTCGGCGAGACCGCCAAGAGCGCGATCGCTAACATCAGCGCGCAGCCGACGACGAGAATCACCGCGCTTTTCGTCGCAACCACATGCATCTCATCTCTCCATCGTCGACCCCTGGCGGTGGGGAACCTGCTCGAGCGCTTGGCGGATGACGAACTCGCCCTGTAATCCCTCCATTTGCGCTTCCGGGGTTAATATCAGGCGATGGGCGAGCACCGGAACGGCGAGCTGCTTGACATCGTCCGGTAAAACGAATTCCCGTCCTTGAATCAATGCCCGAGCTTGACACGCGTATACCAAGGTCAAGGAAGCTCTCGGCGAGGCGCCGAGAAACACCCGCGCGTGTTGGCGCGTGAAGGCCGATAGCCGTACCACGTAGTCGAGAACCTCGTTTTCGATATGCACGCGCGAAACCATCTCTTGAATCGCCATAATCCTCTCCTTGTCGAGGATTGCCTCGACTTGCGGCGTTTCAGAGGTAAATCTGCGCAGAATCATCCTTTCGGTGCTCGCCGTCGGGTAGCCGATCACGAGCCGCATCGTGAAGCGGTCGATTTGCGCCTCTGGAAGGGGATAGGTTCCGGCTTGCTCGACCGGGTTTTGCGTGGCGATGACGATGAATGGACGAGGCAAGGGTTTGGTCACGCCGTCGATTGTAACCTGGGCCTCTTGCATCGCTTCTAGCAGGGCGCTTTGGGTTTTGGCGGGCGCGCGGTTGATCTCGTCGCCCAGCACGATATTGGCGAATATCGGCCCTTCTCGTAAACGGAACGTCCCGTCATTGGGCGAGAGCACATAGGTTCCGGTAATGTCCGCCGGAAGCATATCCGGTGTAAATTGAATGCGTTTGTAGTCACAGCCGAGAGTGGCGGCAAAGGTCTTCGCCAACGTCGTTTTGGCGACTCCCGGAACCCCTTCCAATAGTACGTGGCCTTTTGCCAGAAGCGTGATGAGCAACAGCTCCGGTAACTCTCTATGACCGATAAATACCTGCTCGACTTCTTGGATCAAGCGATGGGCGAATTGAGCGACCGTCGCGATGGATTCGTTATCGATTTCGGATTTCATGATTTTTGCGGCAAGCTATCGAGGCAAGCCAGTATCTCACTTCCTCTAGCAACGAGCTGGCGGAATTTTTTCGGGCTTATTTTGGGACGCGCGGGTAGGTCCCGTTTCGAATGGAGATCTTGCAGCTCGCTCAGTAAATCTTGCAACCGGCGGCTTTCGGGCTCGGGCAGGTTGATTTCTCGCAACCGAGCGGCTAGCTCGGGTAACCGAGGCGGTCCGGCGAAACCGAGCTTATTCTGAAGCGCTTCTTCGAGCTCAAACTTAAAAACCAAGAGCGGTTGTAGCAAGTCGCGATTTCGCAGCGCAAAAAACCGCACGCTTCCCCAAAAACCCGCGAGCGTCTCGGGACGGTTCACCAGCTTGGCGTACGCGGCGTAGGGCGACCTTCTCGCCAGCGCCGACGCGGCGAGTAGCGACATGACGATGAGCGCGACCGCGGTTAAGATGTGCACGGCCAACGGGGAAATCCTGCCGCGCGCAATCAGAGAAAGCGCCCGGCGGATACCGTCGAGAGAATCTCGCGGAGCGAAAACGCCAGCCGGATCAATAAGCGCCGCATCTCCAATAACGAGGTTCAATCGTTTACGGCCGCCAACGCTAAGATAGCGAACGAGATTGCGGGCGAAAGTCCGATTTCCGCTGAACCCGAGCATATTGTTGATAAAAATACTCGAGTCCGCCACCACGATAAGTCTTCCTTCCCCCACCGCTCCGACCAACACTAGCGCGCTTTTTCGATCTTTATTGTATTTAAAAACGGGCGCAAGCTCGCGATGGAACAGAGCTTGCGCGTGGTTCGTGGCCAGCGCCGAGACGTTTTCCGTCAAGGGGTGTCCGCCCGCTGGCATCGCCACGAGAAAATTTTCATTGTCGCGTATGCGCAAGCTGTCTCGCGTGATCACGGGCCGGCTTCGAGTGATATCGAAGGCGCGCAAGAAGTGATCAGAAACCCCGTAGTCGTCAAACACGGCGACTCGTCCGCCGTTCCTCATAAAACGGGTTAATCCGAGAACCGGTAACTCCCTGGTAGGATAAACGACTAAGAGCGCGTCCTCCGGTGATAACGTTCCGATGTCGATTTGGTTATGAGGTTTTACCTCTACTCCGATTTCGGCAACCAGCGATAGCATCTCGGAAAGCCCGTTCCAGCGCTCGCTTTCCAAGGTAAAATCGGCGTCAGCTCGAACGAAGGATACGGCCAGTATGTTGATAAGCAATAACGTAATAAGCATACGAAGCTTTTGTTTATACCAGCACTCTTGTTCAGTTGAAGCTGCTCTCGGTCTATTCGGCGTTCGTCGCTTGGACCGACGCTCCGGCTGGCCGGAGAGAAGTGAAATAGACGCCGCGTTCTGCCGTGCTCCTCGCGTTCCAATAGCCGGAGAGTCAACGCCTTTCCGGTATTCGCATCCGGACTTGTGTTCAGGTTCTCGCGATGCCCGGGAGCATTGCCAAAAGACCGGCGCCATCGAGTCGGGTATTTTGCTATCGAGGCGTACGCAAACGCTAACTGAAGATAAAAAGCGAATATCTGAGCCGGTTTTTTTTAGGGTCATAACCTCGTGGTAGCAAACGGATACCGCGTGGATACGGTTCCATAAGTTCTGCCACTTATGTAACAGTTTCATACACTAATCGGCGTTTGCCGCGGCCAGCTAACCGCTGCGATTTCATCTACCGTTTCGTTCCGTTATTCTCATAACGAAGCGAGCCCGGTTTCGCTTTTTGTAAGGTTTTTTACGACGGGGGCTTTAGTTCTTTCGAAGGTTCACCGATGAACTAGGAAGTATTGCACGGTTGCGAGTTTTTGTGTTATATTATCAGTGTAGCAAGGTAGAACTTCTATTTGATGGCGACGATAGCGACATAGGGTGATTCTCCGGAAACAAGGTAATTTGTTCTATGTTACACCCGTTTATTATCGAACAGATCAAGAAGCGAGAGCAGGAGGAAAAGAACCGTCGAAGGCAACCCGTTCTGCAATTGCCGTTACCCGAGTACTACATCCCCTCTGACGCGGACAAGATACCACCTGATTCGGAAGAAGATTCGAATCGTGTTGTTATTTTCGAATGGTAGAGCTGCGTAGCGATAGGGTCTGTTTTTTACCTTCTCGAAGCTGACTTTTCATAAAAGCAAACGCGCGTATCGAACTATTTTCTAAACCCGATCGCAAGCGCTATACTTCATCCCGTGAAACATACGAAATTCGGTCGGTACGAGTTACTGCACAAGGTGGCTGCAGGAGGCATGGCGGAGATCTATCTCGGCAGGCAGTGGGGGCAGGCGGGGTTTTTTCGCGATGTGATCATCAAGAGGCTTTTTCCCTATTTTGCGGAAAACGGGCAGATATTGCGGATGTTTCAGGATGAAGCGCGTCTGCTTGCCGAGCTATATCATCCGAATATCCCACAGGTTTATGAACTCGGCGAGACCGGCGGCTACTGGTATATAGCTATGGAGCACGTGGGCGGATTTCGTTTGGTCGACGTGTGTCAAGCCGCGGCTAAACAGGCTAAACCGATGCCGCTGGCCGTTTCGCTTGGAATCGTCTCGCAGATCTGCGCTGCACTACATCACGCGCACGAGCGAACCGACCGCGAGGGTCGTCCGATGCGCATCGTCCACTGCGATGTAACTCCTCACAACATCATGGTAACGCTGGACGGGGTTGTAAAGGTATTCGACTTCGGCGTGGCTCAGACAGCGGTCAGAACGGACGACGAGATGGGTTTTGTCCGCGGTACGTACGCTTACATGGCCCCGGAGCAGGTAAAGGCCAAGTCTTTGGATAAACGAGCCGACGTCTTCGGTGTGGGCGTGATTTTATACGAGCTAACCACCGGAAGGCGGCTTTTTCAGGGCAATGACGTTCAAATAATGACGGCGATAGTCGAGAACGACGTGGCGCCACCATCCTCGATAATTCAGGGCTATCCTCGCGAGTTAGACGCGGTCTTGCTTTCGGCGTTAGCTCGTGACCGCGCGCGGCGTACGCCTAGCGCGGGTCATCTAATGATGAGCCTGGAACAGTTCGCGATTCGTAATTCCATGGTTATCGCTCCCGCTGTTGTTTCGTCGTACATGCGCGCGCTTTTTCCTTACGAAAGAGCGCGCGAGGCTGGTATGGGTTTGGTACCTACCTTTGACGAGGAGAACGAGAGACCGTTGGACCTCGGAATTGAAGAGTTTGAAGAGAGACTATTGCTTGACGAGTTACGCCGTCTAAAGGAAATCGCTCCGACTATCGAAAGTTATGTCGACGAAATACCTCACCCCTTGACCTTACCTAAAAACGCGGAGCGAAAAAACACCCCCCCCGACTTTCTAGCTCAAGGGTCCAATGGCAACGCGCCGCTCGAGGGCGAAGAAGGGGAGGGCGCTAGCTTGCTCTCCGATCGGCTCGGCTTAGATAGGTTTGATGAAGATTCTGAATTAAAGCCGATAGTTGTGTTAACGCCCAAGTCCAAGACCACCCAGCAAAACAAAAATTCTCAAGACAAGTTCATGAGAAACCTGGCGAAGCGTTTGCAAAAGGAGAGCAAACCTCCATCTGACAAGTAGCGCCGGAAACGAACCTATTCAATCCTCGTGGCACAGTGTCAACGTGTGCCATGTTGTATAATATTGTGCCATATGGTATAAAGGAACCATATGAGTACGCTAGACCGGTACAAGCTTCTGAAATTGCTGGGAAAGGGAGCTGCCGGAGCGGTGTATCTTGCGGAAGATCGCCTTTTAGGCGGTAGACCGGTGGCTTTAAAACGAATCCGGGCCGAGGTCGACGAGCTGCTTCGGGCAGCCTTCGAACGTGAGTTCGCGACCATGGCATCCCTTTCGTTGCCGGGCGTGGCGCGTGTGTTCGATTTCGGCGTTATGCAACAAGAAGGAGATCAACAGGGCGGGCCTTTTTTTACTCGTTCCTTCATCGATGGATTGCCACTGGACTTGGCCGCTACTTCCGGCAGCCCGGTTGATCGCGTGCGACTCGTCGCTCGGGTCGCCAACGTTATCGTTCCGTTGCACCGAATGGGCATCGTACACGGGGATATTAAACCCGGAAACGCGATTATTGACCCCAACGGAAAAGCATACGTTATCGATTTCGGGCTTTCGCGCGTGGTCGGCGAGCAACATCGTAAATCGACCGGTATCAGCGGAACGCCTCCCTTTATGGCGCCCGAGCTCTTACGCGGTAAAGTGCCGTCAATCCAATCGGATGTCTACGCGCTCGGCGCGACCCTATGGACCATACTCAACGGCGAGTACCCCTTTGCCGAGTTCGGGGGAGGCGCTTTTTCCGCCAAGCTCAAGGGAGAACGCCCCCGGCTACCAGTCGAGAGCGATAAGGTCACCGCGGCCGCGCTCGACGTGGCCATGCGCGCGTTGGAGCGCGATCCATTGGACCGATTCCCGACGGTTGAAGAGTTTATTATCGCCCTCGATGAGGTGGCGCCAATGCAAGACCGGCGAGAGTTGTATCCGGGTTTTGTGGCGCCGCGACCGCGGGGTCACGAGGCGGTTCTTTCAAAGCTCGAATACTCCATCGTAAAAACCGACGGAATCGGACCTGGATTCGAGAAAAGTCGCGTAATCTTCATTCAAGCGCCGCCGGGCGGCGGCAAATCAACCGTTCTGCGGGAGCTAAAATGGCGGCTGCAAATTCGCGAAAATCAGATCATTGAAATCGCGATCCGGGAAGGGGATATCGTCTCGCCTTTGGTGATGCTGCTACAACACGCGATGGTGTTCGCGGGTCCGGAGAGCGAGGCGGTCGCGCTGACGACGCGCGTTCGCGACAGCATCAGCGAGGGGCGTCTCGAGAATACGCGGGTGTCTGATGCAATAGCGCGGATTTTATCCATCGCGGGTGAGCAGGGCCAGGTCGTTCTACTGGTCGATGACCTGGACAACGCCGAGGATGTAATCGGCGCCGTGCTGCGTTCGGCGATTCACGCGGATACAAAACGCGGCGTGGTCGTGGTGATCACGGGTTCGAACGAAAACGCCTCGGCGATTACGGAGCTGCGCCCCGACGAGGTGATTCAAATACCGCCGCTCGACGCCGACAGCATCGCCTCTTTGGCTAACGATATACTCGGTTCTGTCGACGTCTCCGTGATCGAAGCATTAAGGGCGCATACTCACGGGCTTCCCGCCGCGCTGGTCGAAGCGCTCGCCTCGCTGACGACTCATACGGTTCCTACCGAGGCTGACGTGATGGAGCTGACCCTGGGCGAAGCAGGGCTTGCGATAGCGCGTTCGCGTCTGCGAGCGATATCGCAGAAGGGGCTGATGTTATTGCGCGTTCTGGCGGTGATCGGACGTCCCGTGCCGAAATCGTTAGCCGGATCGATGCTCGCCGCGCTCGAAGATTCAAAGGTCGATACGGAACAGCTCGTCGCCTCTTGCGAGGATGCGGGCTTGGTAGTCGCCGGACCGAGGGGTCTCTCTCTCGCCGACCGCGCGGTTCTACAGGCGTTATTGATCGACCTCGGAAAAGACTCGACTCGCGCGCTCGCTGAAAAGGTCCTCACCGCGGTCGATCTCGACGCTCTCCCGTTGGACGTTAAAGCTCGTCTTGCGGTGGTCGCGGAGGATGACGGCCTGATGCTCAGCCTCGTGCCCAAGGCGGTGGCTGATTTAGCCGCGCTGGGCGCGAACGCGGCGGCCGTCGAGCTCAATCAAGCATTGCTGGAACGTGTTGAGGGCGAAAGACTGCGCAATACCCTGCTTTCGCAAGCGAAATTGCGCGATTCGATGGGCGCTCATGAGGAGGCGTTCGCCTTGGTGAAGCGGGTTTTGGACGACCGTTCCGCCTCCCCCTCGCAGCGTTTTGACGCCGCTATGATCGCCTCCAGAACTCTCCGAGCGCTGGCTCGATTTGACGACGTCATCGAGGTGCTGTCGTGGGCTACCGATAGCAAAGATAAAAAAGCCCGCGCCCGGGTGCAGCGCGAGTTGGCCAAGGTCTACCTTCGAATCGGTAACTATGAGGCGACCGCGAAGGCCGCGCGGGACGGGATCGAATCCGCGCCGGAAAACGACTTGGTGAGGGTCGACCTGCTGACTACCCTGGGAGTCGTGAGTAGTTACCAGGGAGACCACCTAGCGGCTCGACAGCGTTATCAGGAAGCGCTCGCGTTGGCACGGCAAGCCGGCTCCAAGCTGGACGAGGCCAACGCGCTCACCTGCCTCGCGGTCGGCTATTATCACGCGAGCGAATATCGAAAAGCCGGCGAGCTTTTCGAGCAGAGCCTGGAAATCGCCCGCGAGCTCGGAGACATCGGCAGCATGGCCAATTTCTCCGTCAACCTCGGGGCCACGCATTTCTATTTGGGGGAGCCGGCGCGAGCGGCCGAGCATTACGAAACCGCCGCCAAGCTCGCTCGCCGGGCGGGACGAGTTTCCACCGACGTTCAAGCGCGAAACAATCTCGCTCTGCTTCATATCTATTTCGGGCTGTATGAGCGCGCGCGCGTGGAGCTGGCCGAGGTCATGCACGACGCGGAGTCGGCCGGGCTCAAATACTTAGCGGCCCAGGCGACGGGAGCGCTGGGGGACCTGGCGTCCCGTTTGGGCGACGTCGAAACCGCGCTTAATAACTACAATAAAGCGGTGCAACGCTACCTCGAGCTGGGACAGAATCGCGAGGTCGCCGAGGCCCATCTCGACGCGGCGGAGGCGCTTCTCAATCGCAACGCCGCGGGGGATGCATCGGTCGCGGCCGCTAGGCTGGCCACCGCTCGAGACTATATCGATCGAGAGAAACTGGAAGATTTTCAGCTCAGGCTGAAGCTGCTATCGGCGCGAGCGCGGCTTGCGACGGGTGACGCGAAGGAAGCGATCCGCCAGCTTGACGAGGTGCTGCAAAAGGCACGCCAAGTTGAGGACCGCGAGGTCGAATGGAATGTGTTGACCGCGTCGGCGGTCGCCCACGAGATGCAAGGTGCGGAATTTATGGCGCGCCGCTATGATCGCATGGCTGTGGAAGTGCTGGAGCAACTCGCCTTGGGAGTCCCGCGAGAGCACCGGGAGGCGTTTTGGCACGACCCGAGAAGGCGCGAGGCGCGGCGGAGGGCGGCACTCGCCGGGGAGAGCTCTCATCGTAGCTCAAGCTCGATCGATTCTCACGTGACCGCGCGCGACGCGAAAAACGAACGGCTTTTGGAGATCATCAAGCGGCTGGCGAGTGAGCACGATTTAGACCGTTTATTAGAACGGATAACGGAAAGCGCGGTCGAGCTATCTCGTGCCGAACGCGGTTTCGTACTGTTGGTCGACGAAAGTGGAAAGCTGGAAACGCGAACGGTTCGAGCGAAAAATCCGGCCAGCGAGGAACCGCACTTGGCGTTCAGCCGTTCGATCGCTGAAGCCGTATTGATCGATGGAGAGCCGATCATTACCGTGGACGCGACCGATGACCGTCGCCTGGATCAGTATCTATCGGTTCATCAACTGATGTTGCGCTCGGTCGCGTGTTTGCCGGTTCGCGGCCATAGCGGCACGGTTGGGGTACTGTACCTCGAGCATCGCAGGCGGCGCGGTCGCTTTAGCGAAGCGGATATCGACCTGCTATTCGCGTTCGCCGATCAAGCCGCCATCGCGATTGAAAACGCGCGTTTGATCTCCGAGAACGAATGGAAACGTCAAGAGTTGGCGCGCGTAAATCTAGAATTGGACAAGGCTCGAAAGGGGATGGAAGAGCTGCTTATCGCTCGCACCGAGGAATTGGAAGAGGCACGGCGCGAGCTCAGCCGCGCGCGCCTTGAGAGTTACGAGGGATGGTTTCGTTTCAACATGATCGGCCGCAGCGCGGCGATGCAGAGCATTTTCAAGGTTATCGACCGCTTGCGAAACACCTCGGTTCCAGTGGTGATTCAAGGCGAAAGCGGCACCGGAAAAGAGCTCGTGGCGCGGGCGATTCATTACGAGGGGCCTAACGCCAAAGCGCCCTTTATTTCCCTTAGTTGCTCGTCGATTCCCGAAACGTTGCTCGAAAGCGAGCTTTTCGGTCACGTGAAAGGGGCGTTTTCCGGAGCGGACCGGGACCGACCGGGAATGATCGTGCGCGCTTCCGGCGGAACGCTCTTTATGGATGAAGTAGGCGACATGCCTTTGAAAATGCAGGTGGATCTACTGCGAGTTATTCAGGAGGGTACGGTGCGTCCGGTGGGAAGCGACCGGGATGAGCGGGTCAACATACGCTTCATCGCATCTTCCAATAAGCCATTAAAAGAGCTGGTGAACGCCAAGTTATTTCGTCAAGACCTCTACTACCGGCTAAACGTGGTCGAGGTCAACCTGCCGTCCCTGCGAGAAAGGCGTGAAGATATTCCGATCCTTTGCGACCATTTTTTAAGGAGTTTCGCGAAAAGAGAAAACAAGCCTATAAAAGGTATTTCGCCGGAAGCTTTACAGAAATTGTCCAACCACCCTTTGCCCGGCAACGTACGCCAGCTCGAGCATGTGCTGTTGAACGCGTGGATTCTCGTGGAGGGAAACGCCATCGGCGCCGACGACTTGGCTTTGGACGGCGGCGAGTTCGAGGCTAACAAGCCGATCAAAAACGGTCTCAGTCGAGCGACGAATACGATGCGGAAGAACAACGCAACGGGTGAATCCATGGCTTCGAAGCCGGGCAACGGCGTTCGTTATGAACTCTATAAGAACGATGAGAAGCGGCGGATACTGGAAGCTCTTGAGGCGAACGGATGGAATAAGCTGAAGACCGCCAAAGAGTTGGGAATGGCGCGCAGGACTTTTTATCGGCGCTTAAGAGACCATAGAATTATTTAGAGCAACGATAAGGTTGAAAGCGATTTCAATTTTTTCGTAGTAAGCGTTCAGGGGTCAACCAAGTGGTTGGCCGATTCGCCTGTAAAACCGCGCGCCAGCGCGGCCGGCGAGGATGAGTGACGTGTTTAGCGCGACTTTTCGAGACGTTACTCAAAAGTGAGCCATATTGTCCGAATCCGTACGATTTTTTCACGTATTGAGTACGGATGAGCCACATAGACATTGGCGGTTGAGAAAATGTCGGATAACGGTCGGGCGAATCAGAACTTGGCAAATTCACTGCAAAAGGAAGGGGCTAATGGTCAACAAGAAGGCGTTATCGTTCAGGGTTTCATCTACGAAACGTTTGGTTTTTTTGGGCCAATTCGTTTTTACAACAGGGGTCATTATCGGTTGCGGCGCCGGCGGTGATGACGGCTGTGCCGTGGGTCAGACAACCGCTTGCCTCTGTCCTAGCGGCACTGGATTGGCAACGTGCCTAGCGGACGGTAGCGGCTATGGAGAGTGTATTTGCAGCTCGTCGAATAGCGCTGAAACAGCAGGTGAGTTGGAACAAACAGGGATATCGGGCAACCCCTACGCGGGCGGTATTGGCGGTGATTTACCCGCGGGTGCTGGAGGCATGGGTGGTGGTGTATCGCCTGCGGGCGGCAGCGGCGGTTCTCCTATCGCGGGTAGCGGCGGGGTAGTACCTGCGGGCGGCAGCGGCGGTTCTCCTATCGCGGGTAGCGGCGGGGTAGTACCGGCGGGCGGCAGCGGCGGTTTTCCTGTCGCGGGTAGCGGCGGGGTAGTACCGGCGGGCGGCAGCGGCGGTTCTCCTGTCGCGGGTAGCGGCGGAGAGCCCGAGCCCACGGGTGGCACAGGCGGGGAAGGGGGAAGCGGCGGCAGTGCCGGGACGACTGGAGGAGACCTGCCGTTGTTCAGTTTCTTCGTGACCAGCCTCGAAGCACTCATCAGGCTTTCTGGAAGTCAAAATGGGTTTGGCGGCGACTTACGTTACGGAATGGCGGACGGCCTTTCGGGAGCCGATAAGATATGCTCGGAAATCGCCGAATACTCCATGCCCGGAGCAGCAGCAAAGCAATGGCGAGCCTTTTTAAGCACCACCAAGGGCGGAGCGGACGGCGGTCCCGTACACGCGGTCGAGCGCGTAGGTAACGGTCCCTGGTACGATAGGTTGGGAAGGCCGGTTGCGGAAAACACCGCCGCGCTTGCCAACACCAGGCCCCTGGGGGCGGATTCGGAGATAGTCAACGATTTGCCTAACGAATACGGCACATGTAACCACGCGCCGGACGGAATTATGGTCGATAACCACGATATGCTCACCGGGTCCGACGCGGACGGACGATTATATGGCGACGCTCGAAGCACCTGTCAGGATTGGACCAGTAGCGTGCCGACGGACGGAACTCCTCGATGCGGACATTCCTGGCCGAGAGGCGGTGGAATGCGTCCCGGAGGAGGAACCGGAGCGGCACCTCCCGGAGGAAGCGGGATGGGAGATATGTCGAATTGGATTTCCGCTCTTAACGAAGCTGGATGTGCTCCCGGGGTCAATCTGATAGAGATGGGAGGGCCGAATCCGGCAAACCCGACCGTGGGGTCAGGCGGTGGCTACGGCGGTTTCTACTGTTTTGCGCTCACGCCTTAGCGCCCTCGCTGCAATCGTGACCGTTGTTGAGATTTGCGCGAGCAAAAGTTGAGAAAAGTCCAAAACAAAACTAATCCAGATCATAGTTTTGGTTTACAACTTATTGATATAAATAAATTTTTCTTGAACGCGGCGTGGTTTTGTATGATCGCGCTTGCGATGTTTCAAGAGTTGAGCTTGTTTCTAGGTATTGGGTGCTAATTTGAAATTTATTGCATCTTTTGATTGATAAATAGCCGAAATCAAAGCACTAATTTTCATAGCGTGGCGACGCGTCGCCGTTTCTATTGAAAAGAACCGAAGAATTACCTTTAAAGGCTGGCCCTTACGAGATACTTTTGGGCGGATCGATATTCCTGTAGTTTACCCGTCTACCATGAAATGTCCGTACTGCGGCTGTATCGAGAATAGGGTGATCGACTCCCGTCTTTCGCTGGCGGGAGAGGTCACTCGCAGGCGTCGTGAATGTCTCGAATGTGAGCGTCGCTATACGACGTACGAACGCATCGAATTGGCTTTACCAATGGTCGTTAAGAAGGATCGGAGACGAGAACCGTTTGACCGGGAGAAACTGCTCGCCGGTATTCGGCGGGCTTGCGTTAAAAGACCTATTGCCTGGGAAAAAATCGACAAGCTTGTCAGCGACGTCGAAAAAGAGATAGCGGAATCTGGAGAAAAGGAAGTGGCCTCGTCCAAGGTTGGCGAGCTGGTCATGGCGGGACTTCGAGAGCTGGACCAGGTGGCCTATGTGCGTTTCGCCAGCGTCTATAGAAGCTTCAAGGACATTCACGAATTTATGGACGAGCTGTCGGATTTGCTTTCAACTGAAACGAGTCGCGGTTAGTCGTGTCAACTGGCAACCCTAAAGCCACGTACCTCGATAGGCTTTTCATGAAACGCGCCTTGCGCTTGGCCGTGGCCGGTCATCCGAGTCCAAACCCTCACGTGGGCGCCGTCGTCGCAAAGGGTGAAAAGCTGATTAGCATCGGTTATCACGCCCGTTGCGGACAAGCGCACGCCGAAGTGGTCGCTATCCAAAGAGCCCGCGAAAGGGCTCGCGGTGCAACGCTGTACGTGACCTTTGAGCCGTGTAACCATTACGGCAGGACCGGGCCTTGCACCGAGGCGATCATCGAAGCGGGTATCAAGCGCGTGGTTATCGGTTGTAGGGACATGGCCCCGCACAAACCGGGAGCAATCGATCGATTGCGGGCGGCCGGAATTGAAGTCGTGCTCGGCGTGGAGGAGGAGAGCGCTCAGAAGCTGGTTGAAGACTTTTCGAAATACATGCTCGAAGGGCTGCCTTTCGTAATCCTCAAGGCCGCGATAACCCTCGATGGTCGGATCGCGGGCCGAGCGGGCGATTCAAAGTGGATTACGGGCGAAAAAGCGCGCGCCGAAGCGCACCGTCTGCGAGCTCGAAGCGACGCGGTGCTGGTTGGGGTTGGTACGGTTCTTAAAGACGACCCGCGGCTGACTGTACGCGGTGTGCGAGGTACTGATCCGATTCGGGTGATCCTCGACAGCCGACTTCGCACGCCGCCTCGTTCAAAAATAGTCGCGCACGATTCCGCCTCGCCGACGCTCATCTTCCACGCTCCCGAGGTAAAACAATCGCGCAAGCGCTATCTGGAACGACCGAACGTCGAGCTCATCAGCGTGCCGAGAGAAGAGTCACGCGGATTGAACCTACGTCCCGTGTTACAAGAACTCGCCCGCAGGGGTGTTGTCAGGCTTTTGGTTGAGGGCGGTTCGCGCGTTCACGGCGCGTTTCTACAGAACGGGCTGACCGACAGGGTCGCTATTTTTATAGCGCCACGCATTCTAGGCGACGCGCGCGCAATTCCGATGGTCGATGCATCGGCCGGTAAGTCCTTGGAGAGCGCTTGGCGTCTAAAGTCCATTAAAACGCGGAAGTTCGGTGAAGATATCCTGGTCACCGGCGACCTGCAAAAGGCTAGAGGGCGATGTTTACCGGACTGATAGAAGAGATCGGGTTGATCCGTTCGTTGGCGCGCAAAGGGGTCGACGCGGAGATTCAGATTCAAGCCTCATACAGGGACCTCGTACGGGGTGAATCGATAGCGGTTGACGGCGCGTGTCTTACCGTTACCAGAATCCTCAAGGACGGCTTTGTCGCGGGAGTATCCGCCGAGACCATGAATAGAACAACGCTGAGCAAAACGACGAGCGGCACGCGCGTACATCTGGAAAGAGCGCTTAGGCTGGGGGATCGGTTAGGGGGACATATCGTTTCCGGACACGTGGACGGAATCGGAAAAAAGACCGCTAGCTCACCTTTCGGAAATGCGCTGAGGCTTTCGTTCTCGGTTCCTGACGGTTTGGCGCAATTAATCGCGCCAAAAGGGTCGATTGCTATAGACGGAATTAGTTTAACGGTAAACCACGTAACAGAGGTTCAGTTCGATGTGGTTCTGGTTCCATTCACTCGGGAAAAAACGCTGCTCGATAAGAAGCCTGTTGGGGCGCCGGTCAATTTAGAGGTAGACGTAATCGCGAAGTACGTCGCTAGCCTCCTCGGTCAAAAAGGGGTGGACGGCGAGCGAGTCGGGGAAGCTGTTACGATTGAATTGTTGGCGAAGGAAGGCTACCTCTGAAAAGCGTGCTATGAATCAAGCGATGCTCAAACCCCGCGGGTACGAGAGGGGGTTCGCAAGGATGTGCGTGTCAAAAGGATGGGTTGTTAGATGCGAAATGAATCGATAACGCGCGTACATCGCGCATTGGAGGCAATCAGAGCCGGAAAAATGGTCGTCATGGTCGACGACGAAGACCGAGAAAACGAGGGCGATCTCGTAATGGCCGCCGAGAAGGTCACCCCCGAGTCCATCAACTTCATGGCGCGCTTCGGCCGCGGGCTGATCTGCTTGACCTTGGAGCCTGATCGCCTCAGCGCGCTGGGGATTCCTATGATGGTCGATAATAACTACGCGGCGCACGGTACGGCGTTTACGGTTTCCATCGAGGCGCGCTACGGCGTAACCACCGGCATCAGCGCCGCGGACCGCGCGCACACGATTCAAGTCGCTATTTCAGACGCGGCGACGCACTCGGACTTGGTCAGTCCGGGCCACGTGTTTCCATTACGCTCAATGCCCGGGGGCGTGCTCCAGCGGACCGGTCATACCGAGGGCTCGGTGGACTTGGCGCGTCTAGCCGGGTGTAAGCCCGCCGGTGTGATTTGCGAGATTATGAACGACGACGGCACCATGGCGCGATTGCCGCAGCTCGAGCTTTTTTGCAGAGAGCACGGTCTATTCCTGCTCTCGATTGCCGATCTGATTCAATACCGTCTACAGAAAGAACGGTTGATACGGAAAATAGCCGAGGGAGACCTCGCGCTCGCCCCTAGCCGCATGGTCTGGAAGGCCCATGTTTTCGAATACGACTCGCACGACGCGGCGGTCCCGCACCAGATGCTGGCCCTTACTTTAGGCGAAATCGACGCGTCGCCGATTCTAGTGCGGGTGCACGTGGGAAGCGTGCTCGGCGACATCTTCGGCGCTCGCGCCGGAATCCGCATGGTGGCGTCCGAAGCGATTCGGAGAATCGAGGCCGAAGGGCGCGGCGTGGTTCTGTATATTCCGCAGAGGCTCGATTTGGTAAACGACCTTTATTACCATTTGGGTCGAGACGTAAAA
>JAFGIB010000034.1 GCA_016929805.1 Deltaproteobacteria bacterium
AACTCCCGACGCGTTTCTATTTACATCTCAGCCGTACAATTCTACTCTTCCGGTATTAACGAGACGTTTATAGTTACTAATCCCCAACTGTCGTCCTGAATGCGGAGACGGCTTGATAGAAGGCGAGGAGACCTGTGATCCGCCGAATACCTGTCCGACGAGCTGTAACGACGGAGAGGCATGCACCGACGATACGCTAGTCGGGGAGATTGAAGAGTGTACCGCGGCCTGCCCCTTCCCCGAAATTACCGCTTGCATTAACGACGACGGCTGTTGCCCCTCGCTTTGCGAAATCGGCAGTGACAACGACTGCAACTTTGAATAAGCTTTTAGTACTTATAATTCTTCTAGGAATGCCGGAAGAATAGAATTGTACCGCTGGGGTGTAAATAGAGAAGCGCCAGTGGGTAGGCTACCGATTAAGGCGGATCTGATGGTTCGCGGCGTTCGCGAATCGCCTTATAGCATTTGTCGAACCACAATTTTGCAAGGCTGGCGAGCATTTTTTGTTGACAGGACACATTTATCCCACTCACAATCGGGCCGAGAGATCTCTTATTAGAGAATTATCTTACTAGCAGTATAGCGATCGTAAGATATCGCTTTATAGGAGGGGAACCATGCTTTTCGTGAAGACGCGGCTTTTTCAAATCGGAGTATTACTCGTCACCCTTTCGGTATCGTGTGACGATGATTCGTCGCAAAAAGCGAATACGGATTCAGGCATAGACGAAAACCAAGATACGGGAGTGATAACTCCCAATCTCTCCGGTATTTACTTTCGCTCGGCTACCGAGCTAAGTAAGATGATTCGCGAGGGCGAAATAACCTCTGTTGAACTTCTCGAGCTGTTTCTCAAGCGTATTGAGCGTTATAACGGCGAGATCAACGCGGTCGTTGCGATGGATATACAAGCGGCGCGAGCGCGGGCCGAGCAAGCTGACGAGGCACTTGCCCGCGGCGAGAACTGGGGCCCGCTGCACGGCGTGCCTATCACGATAAAAGATAACTACGAGGTCGTCGGTATGCCGACCACGTCAGGCGATGTCGCGTATAAAGACTATATGTCCACAAAGAACGCCGTGGCTGTTCAACGGCTTATCGATGCCGGTGCGATCGTTTTTGGCAAGACGAATTTACCCTATCGCGGCATGGATTGGCAGAGCTACAACGATGTATACGGCACGACCAATAACCCGTGGGATTTGTCTCGAACGCCCGGAGGTTCTTCCGGTGGAGCGGCGGCCGCGTTGGCGACTGGTTTTACCGCGTTGGAACTGGGTAACGATATCGGAGGATCGCTGCGCATACCCAGCCATTTTTGTGGTATTTACGGACTAAAGACCAGCTTCGGCATGATACCGAGACTAGGCACTATGCCGAATCTGCCAAGCACCATGCCGGCGGCTATTGAAAAGATAGTACCGCTTTTTGTGGCAGGTCCCTTGGCGCGCAGCGCGGAAGACCTTGATCTGGCTCTAGAGGTACTAACAACTCCGAGTAAATCAGAACAGGACCAAGAAACAATCGAGCTTCTACCGCCGCGGCACAAAAACTTTAAGGATTACCGCGTCGCCGTCTGGCTGACCGATCCCACTCCGGTTACCGTGGTAGATGACGAGGAAATGGCGGTATTAAGCGATGTCGTGAACAAACTGCGAAACGCCGGCCTGACGCCTGATGAAAACGCGCATCCGGATATTAATCGTATTGATGATATATATATTTGGTCGGCAACGATGGCTCAAATGTCTACCGGACAGGCTCCGCTGACCAACGAACTCGCAACAAAACGAGACGAACATCGCGCGACATGGGAAGCATTTTTTAAGGACTACGATGTTCTTCTTGCTCCCGTATCCCCGACCACGGCATTTCCCCACCAATTCGGACCGATAAGCGATAGGCCTTTAGATATTAATCATCGATCCGCTTCGTATATGAATAATGTAAGCTGGGCGACTCTGGCTATCGTCGCCGGACTACCCGTTACCGTCGCGCCGATCGGTTTGTCCGCTTCTGGTCTGCCGGTCGGCGTACAAATTATCGGTGCACCTTTTGAAGATCGGACGACAATCGATTTCGCACGCGGCCTTGCGCAAATCACGGGCGGCTTTCAGCCTCCGCCGGATTACGACGACGACGATACCACGAGCGGTAGAAACGCCGAATCGACAGGGCCGGATGAGATTCCCCGGACAGACGGTCTGTTATTCGAGGAATGGGTCGTAAAGGACGTTGGAAATGTTTTCTTTGATCCATTTCCAGGCGTTACCGCTTGCGTTCACGAACATCCGGAAATCGCCTGTGCAACAACCGACGAGCAGGGTTACTACGCGTTGAGCCATCTTCCGAAGAATAGCGAGCTCGTCATCACCTTAGCGGCTGACGGATACGTCCCGACCGCGCACGCGATAGCGACTCAAGAGACTAATTTGGTCATGTTTCCGTTGTCGTCGAATATCTCGTATGCTTACGGTTTGGCTTTTTTGGGACAGACCGAGCCAGCGCTCGCGATTCTTAACCAAACCGAAGATATGCCGAATTTCAACCACGCGTTCGATAGGTTAGATGAGAATATACCCGAAGCAACGGTCGAAATCGACCGGGACCTGGGCGCGATTTGGTTTCGCGCAAATGTCCTTACCGGCGATGAGCGGTCTGCGCCTCTTTCCGATGTCAGCGTAACTATCGAGCCGGAAGAGGGAGACGGTCCGTTCTATCGGGGCAACCATTCAGAAGGATACTTCTATAATCTTCCGGCCGGAGAGTACTTGCTCACTTTTTCTCATCCCGATTATAACTGCGATATCGAATGGCCTTTGCGGGGCTTTGCGGCGGAAAGGAAAAACACGATTCGTGTCCCGGTGCTGGAGGGTTTTCAGACAGATCCCGTGGGCGTCTTATGTAAGGCGAAAGCCGATTCCGAAACGAACGCCGTTAGTACCGGAGTGACCATCTCCGGCAAGGTGGTGGAGTTCTCGCCCGGCGTTGGCCCTCGCGGTTGCGAGGAACCGACCGAGGAGACGCCGATTGAGGGCTTCGAAATCTGTATCTTCGAAAACGACGAGATTCCATGCGTATTCTCCGGACCGGACGGGAAGTTCGAGCTGGGGGGGCTGCCCGACGGTGCCGAGGTGTTGGTTTCCTATACCAAGGAGGGTTATCCTTCGTATCTACGGGCCGCTGATTTAATCAGCGGCTATGTACAAATGTCGAGGCTGAAAAACGATGAGCAGATAGCCCGGGACGACGAACGGATCGGCGTGACGTTCTTAGAACAGACCAAGGGTCAGGTCTCTTTCTCAGCATTCACATACAACACGGATAACCTGGATTCGCCGTACGCGTTCACGTGCCCCACTGGAAGCTATGTTTTTCTCGACGGCGTAAGCATCAGCTTGGAGCCTCATGAAGGAATCGGCCCTTATTACGCGAACAATCAGGAGCAACTCGATCCGTCGTTGGACGCTACATCGGAGGTCGGGTGGGGGTCGATTAGAAATGTGGATCCGGGTGAGTACGACTTGGTTTTCACTCATCCGACCATGAACTGTATGAACATCGGTCCCGAGTATAGTCGCAGGATTCGCGTCGTAGCGGGCTTTGTAACGTATGCCGCGAACGCATTGTGTTTTTGAGTGCCGTCATCGATTTGCGATAAAAACCCTCTCCAATTTTTCTCCCCGGCTACGCGAGAAGGTAATCGGGCGAAACCGGTCATATTTTTGAACGCCGTTTGAAATCAGCGTTGAACCTCAATGAATAGCGACCACTTCGTTTATATAGTTTAGTAGTTCGCGTGCCGCTATTTTGGGTATCGTGCAGCCCGCCGCGCCCACCGACCGGATTGCGGCCTAAGAGAACGGCGGGAAATGAGAGAGATACGCTATCACGGTCGAGTTGCCGCTTCCCGGGCAAGCGACCACGGGCCTAATATCTAATTCAGTATCAAAGTGCCGCCGCTTTTCCGGGGCGTGCGATGAACGATATCTCACTTAATATTAAAGTGCCGCCGCTGCCGGGGCGGGCGACGAACGGAATGCGGTCTTGAAGAACGGCGGCGAAGAGAGAGATATATTGGTTTGAACACCGCCGCTTTTCCGGGGCGTGCGACGCACAGAACGCCCCAATTCTAATCGCGTAACAGACTGAGCCGCAGATATTGCCGGATACACACGCTGGATTTCGCCATAAGGCTATGTTCACACCTGGGTCATTTTTATGGGCTAAAATTTACTCAACGCGCAGATCATCTAACAGAAACCCGTCGAGGCTGAGCCTGCCACCGGCGTATTTATGAACTTCCCTGACGATGTCGAAAATGACCTCGGTGCTGGTTCCTTCGGGCAAAGGTACTTCGAATTGTTTTAAGTCGGCGTATGCATTGTCTGCACTCCCCGGAAGAGTATCGGTCCATGGGTTAGGCAAGGAGCTGATCGTGGCGGCGGTAATGCCGCTTCCACTCTCGAAGTTGTAAGTAGCGCCCTTTTTGTCGTTAGGGATTGCCACCCTCATCTCGCCGTTGGCCGAGTTTTTTTCGCGGGTCTTAGGCCAATAAATCAAATAGGCAAATTTAATCGACTTGGCACCAGAAGGAACCGCGAGGCGCGCTGTAAAACGATCGGTGCGATCCTCTGTTCCATCTGCCGGCGGGACAACAAGAGCTGACGTATCCTGCTAGCCAACGATTTTTTTTACTTCGCAGATGCACTTATTATGTCCATTCTCCATTTTTCCGTTGGTTGTTGAATGCCGGGTTTTTATGTTGCCTAAAAGCTCGTTGACATCAGGAACGAAAGGCTCGAAAAACAATATGAAATAAAGAAAACAGAAGATTCTTGCTAGGTGACGAATTCGCTTGACCGGGTAGGCCGATTCACAGAAGGAACTATAAAAATCTCGAGAATACCGGAAGAGTAGAATTGTACGGCTGAGATGTTAATAGAAACGCGACGGGAGGTGGGGGACCGATTACGTCAGGCCCTTATTTCATTGCTTATTTCGCGTTTCCGCTCGACGTTTTTTGCAACGTTAAGGTCTACTCTGGGTACGTGACTGCGAAAAATCTACTCTGGGTACGTGACTCGGATTCGATTCAGTCGAATACGGATACTCTATGGATCTAGACAAGAACGTGCGCGTATGATTAGATCGGACTCTAGGATATC
>JAFGIB010000367.1 GCA_016929805.1 Deltaproteobacteria bacterium
AGGCGTGTGAGGCGACCCGAATACTACTTCACAAACACGCCCGAAGAAATCGAGTACCGAATCACCGCACCTTCGCAGTTGGTTCACCTTAACGTTGCAAAAAATCCGTCGGCGTAAAGCGCTTCGCTCGCGAAAAACAGCGCGAGCTGAGGGCGTGCTCACTTTTTTTGGGATTTCACTTAGGGTGCACAAAGCTCGGGCCCAAAAAGAGTTCCGCGCGCCCTTATTTCATCGCTTTTTTCGCGTTTCCGCTCGACGTTTTTTGCAACGTTAAGGTTCACGGCGACATCGAAGCATTGATCGGCGACGTTGAGACCGCCATCGGTGAGCGACAGAGCCAAGCTGCTGCAGAGCTTGCGTCGCAGGGGCGTACTGTTAAGGGCGTCAAGGCCATCATGCGCACCGATGTTTTTGATTCACCGAGCAGCCCACGAGCAGCGGGAAAACTCAATCCGCAGATTGCCGCCGGCGGCGATTGGGAAGCGCTCTAACGGGCTACTGGAGCGTTGAGAGCTTTCCGAATCGCGTATCGCGAAGCCTGGCTGCTTTTCAAGCGAGGCGCCAAGGCGGCGGTGTTCCCCGGCGGCACGCTGCTGATGCACAGGCGCTAAGGACTTCCGTGCGATCCGCTCGATGCCTCGTACTGGTGCCAGCTCGCGGTCGCGTAGCCAGCACGTTCAGCTGACCATCCCCGATGCCTGCTTTTATAGATTCACGACGGCAGCGGTGTATCCGCTGCGTTCTTGATGCGCCCCATTGGCGTTCTTATACCTCGTTCAAACCCCAAAAGCATTCTCGAAGGCCGCGGTTGCTGCGCCTTTCGAGCATAGATTTGTTTGCCGACCGCTGCCCTCCGATATCTACTCCGGGAACGTGTCTTATCTTAGTAGATATGGTGCATGAGCGCGGTGAACTGATGCCGTCTGTCCCGCTTGGCAGCCTGACGTATCCGGTCGAGCGCACTCGGCGTGCTGAAGTATAAGAAGTACCTTCACTATGAACGATACCTTCGCCTTGGTTTTCCCATTGGCACCGGAGTGGTCGAAGGAGCATGTCGTGCCCTGCCTTGTGTCGCTTCTCCCTTTACATTCTAACTACACATTTCTATTATTCCCGCATTCCAAAAAGTTAAAATTTATTAAAAACCTAAAAGCTAACCAATTGCATTCTATCTAATCGCCCGCTCCGTGAACGGAGTCTATTTGAAGGCGGAAATGCGCCGCCTGCGTTGTAAAATAGCCCATGGTATCCTGCGCTCGAAGGTGGAAGTACCAGACGCCATCATCTACCGCGGGCAGTTGCAGGCTCGACGAGGCGTTCGGATTAGTCGGATCCATGACGATCTCGTTGTCGTTTACCGTAGGTAAAGTCTCTGCATAAGAGTCGAGAACCCAATAGACGGAGCTTGTATCTGCCGAACTATGCGGTAAGGTCCAAAAAAGGATAGGCGATTTGTTGCTATACCATGTCTCCTGGTTCGGATGTGTACTAGAACTAATGGACGCAGTCGTGCTATTGATCTTTATAGCGAAACGCGACTCCACCGTTCCAAGCTCGCCGCCAACGCCGACCGTGGTTAGATGAAAATAATTAGTACCAGTTACCAGTTGCTTCGGCGACAACTCTACGGAATCGCTTGCTCGAAAGTCGGCGTTCGACGGTCCCGGCACAAATGCGTAGGTGGTATTAACTTTCGAGTAATATCCCTCAGCTTCGGCAAAAGGTTTCTTCCAGGTAATTTTTGCCGTATCAAACTCATCGTTATACCAGCGATTTTGCCTTGGATGCGTCGAGGACGAGATATCGTCCGGGGGCATTACGGAGACGAACTCCACACCGGTCACATTGCCGGAAAGGGAGCGCTGCTTTCCGTAAAGAATTTTAATAACGCCATTACCACCAGTACATACGCCATTGTAATCGGTACCAGCCGCCGATATTGGTCCGGTTACATGTAGTGCTTCCGTAGCGCGTAGAAAAACCAATCCGCCCGAACCACCTCCCAAATCTATCATTTGAACGGATTTATATGTGTTTCCATAAACTATTGGAACCACGTTGCCCGTGCCACCACCTTCCTCAATAAAGCCGTCAGCCGTAATCGTTCCATAAATCTCTATTATATCAGCAACTATCGCGATATACCCTCCTCCGGCAGCGTTAATTGTCGGAGGGATGTATGGTCTTCTAAAATCATAAATATCAGTATACCCGTACACATTACCCTGAGCGGCTCCGGAGGCGATTTCGTCGTCCGCAATAGAGTAGGAACTCCCGCCCGAGTTATGTATTACACAAGTCACGTATGTTCCGCCTTGCGAGCCACACAAACATCCCCCGGGGTTGTAAATTTGTGTAAACGATGATCCTCCGGCGACGCCGTAGCCTCCGCATCCGGGCTGGGCATAGTAATTCACCTGACAATAATAAGAGTAACCAGCCGAGCAAGTATCGCACCAACTAACATACCCGCCGCTTCCTTGTCCTCTCGGATCTCGACCGGTCGGGTTAGCAATAATTTTCGACGATCCATCAAGCACGACTTTTTGCGCGCGGATAATAAGCTTGCCGGTGGGTACCGTAAGGACGCTCGAATTCCGTATAATCACATTTCCTTCATATAAGTGGTTGCCATTGAGAGTCATGCTCGTGTCGTTGTCGATGGTTAAGCCGGACTCCTGGATTCCAGGCCTACAGTCCGCACCTATACAATTATTATTGTCCGGACAATCGACGAATGGCGTCCACTCCATACATCCGTTGGCCTGTTTCATACAGTCCTGGACCCGCATTTCGGAACAACGAGTATCGTTCTCTGTGCATTTATCAGTACAACACGCTTGACCGGCTTTCTGGCAAATCCAACCGGCTTCGATTTTGCTACAATCGGCCGAACAACCGTCTCCACCCTGCGCGTTGCCGTCGTCGCAGGCCTCAATATAGCTTCCTCCTGATCCATCCGGATAGGACTCGATCTGTCCATCGCCGCATTCGTGTATGCATAGCATGCCGGGCGTCTCGCAATACCAGCCTGCTTCGACCTTATTACAATCGGCCGAACAGCCATCACCACCCTGCGCGTTGCCGTCGTCGCAGGTTTCGACACCGGTCCAAATAACTCCGTCGCCGCAACGCGCGGGAACGCATGAGTTCCGGCACCCGTCAGTGTCGTCCCGGTCGCCGTCGTCGCAAATCTCGGTTTGATATACTCCGTTTGAGTCCGTATACGATTCTACAACCCCGTCTCCACAGTAGACCTCTCGGCACGGTTGCCCTGCTGCTTCGCATAACCAGCCAAATTCAACTTCGCACTCGGCCGAACAGCCATCGCCACCCTGCGCGTTGCCATCGTCGCAGGTTTCGACACCGGTCCAAATAACTCCATCGCCGCAACGCGCGGGAACACATGAGTTCCGGCACCCGTCACTGTCGTCCCGGTTGCCGTCGTCGCAAATCTCGGTTTGATATATCCCGTTAGAGTCCGTGTACGATTCCACAACCCCGTCTCCGCAGTAGACCTCTCGGCACGGCTGCCCCGCTGCGTCGCATAACCAACCGAATTCAACTTCGCACGCATCCGAACAGCCATCGTCACCTTGCGCATTGCCATCGTCGCAGGTTTCGATATAGGTCGCGCCGTCGGGCGCTATATCCGAGTCGAAGCGGCCGTTCCCGCACATTCGCTGACAGCGTTGCCCGGGAGTATCGCATGTCCATTTGAACTCTCTAGAACAGGTATCGGAACAGCCATCGCTTGATTGCGTATTGCTGTCATCGCATGTTTCTACGCGGGAAACGCCGTCTCGGTCCTTATAGGAATCTACATTACCGTCTCCGCATCTTGGGATGTAACAGTCTCGATCGGATTCGTTACACAGCCAACCCGGTTCGGTCGCGCATTTGGCAGAACGATAGAAAGCCGATCTAATGCTAAAACCTAGCTTCCACGCGACTGATGGCGCAATACCTCCGAACTCGACTTTCACGACATCGTCATGTCTGCCAGGGTCAAAAGTGGTAGGTTGACCTTGATCTCGATGAACTGGATAAAAGAAGTTGAACTCTCCCACGGATTCCGAAAACGATGTGTCATTAGCGCTCTCGTAACCGAAGTGAGCTAGCATATGATAACCGTCTACACGTTCGATACAGTTGATCAAAGGGCGTATCTTAGATCGATGTTGAACCCGGTCGACAAAGTCTCGAGCACGCGTTTTCGCCTGATTAATGACCGCTTGAGCGTCTTGGCCATGTAATGCTTCTGCTATCGCTGTCGGAGCTTCGATATTATCGCTTTGACAGCCGAGGATTACTCCAATGCTCGCTACTATTAAAGCAAGACGAATAATGAATATGTACCTATCCATACCTCCTCCTCGTCGCTAACAATACGTTGAGCCCCTTGTTATGTATTGCGGAGCGAAACGCTCTCAGGCAACATTACCTGCGTAGTGTATTTCAAAGAATACTATAGTCAAATCAAATGTTAGGTAACTGAATATTTTAATAAGAAATACCGGAAAAGAGAAAACAAATCGTTTAAATGACTTGTACTACATTATCGTTAGTATGATTACAATTCCATCGCATAGTCCCGATTTCGGTTATAAAAGTCGCGACTAATTTGGGGCGACTTTACGCGAGTCACGCGCGAGTCACGTTCGCGGAGTAGATTTTTCGTGAATATCATGCAACCGGCGCGCACAACGGCCGATGACTGCTGCATGGGCCTTCCG
>JAFGIB010000368.1 GCA_016929805.1 Deltaproteobacteria bacterium
GCGTGTTTAATAAGTTCCTCCGCTCGTCTTTCGGGCGGGACGGCCTGATCTGCGGCGTCGCTCGCTCCTCGAAATAGCGCTGCTAGTCCTTCGTCGCGGCTCCTTGCATCTTGGACCGTCGCGCTCAGAAATACTCGGTCGGACCTTATTAAACACGCTCTTAAGCGAGTAAAAAACCATTCGGCGCAAAACGCTTCTTCGGCCGGATTCTCTTTGAATCGCCTCGGAAGCGTATTTCAACTCGCTGTTAATTAAGAAGCGGAAGCAAAAAACAGCTCATAGAGCGCCAGAGCTCGACGCGTTACGATCGCCGTAACTTCGCTCGACACCGACGCGCCAGAAATCGCGTCGACATCGTGACCTACTTCAACCGGAACACGTTTCCCGGGAGCGGCGCTTTTTTTCGCGAATTGCTTGAGAAAGCTCTTACGATTGATAGGATAGGCGAACCGGCAGTTGAGCTCGACCACGATGACTTCTTTGATCTTTCCGCTCGGCTCTATACCGATGGCGTACTTATGGTAGCAAGTACGCCAATATTGTTCGAGGATAACGATATAAATACTGGCTTTTCCAGAAGCATCACGGCCGATATAGAAAGTGTACGGACCCGCCGGAAGCGTCTCCTTAAAATCATCCGTGGAGCGGAGTCGAAAACGTTCCTCTATCACCTTAAGCTTGTCTTTGGGAATGGTCTTGTCGACTTTTGAAACCTTACTGCCTTGCGGTAGAAAGTATTTAATCGCTTCTTTCAGCCCCATGTACTGAACCGCGTGGGCTCTACTCGGGAGAAAACAAGAAAGATAGATCGTAGCCGTCATGACTATCCACAAAAGATGACTGCTAATCCTATACATTTTCCAACTCCTATACATCAGCCGATTTCTCTCTATGGCGCTTGGGCTCTAAATGCTTTCTTTTACCGGTACGCGTGACGGGAAGTAATAGGCTCGATACCGGCGCCAGGACCAGCAAGGCGACCCACATCAGCGCCGCATTTCGTTCTAACTCAATCTCCGCCGTTTTCATAGGCAAAAACGCTTCTTCTTCGTTTTCCGGCCGTTCGACCTTTTCGTCTTCCAATGAATCCAGATCGATTTCCTCTTCAGTATCGAAGGACTGAGAGAGGAGCTTGGTACACGGGAAAAGCATATCGGCCGCCAGCACTACGACTGCTAAAACGAGACTTCGATTCAATCGCTTTTTTGCACTCACGGCGGCTATTCCTTTTTCTGTTTATGCGGCGTCGCTATTTTGACTTTTTGAGCGACGATTCTGCTTAGGCTTTTTCTCCTTACGCGAGCGCCGTCCGGACGGCTCGCGGCCGGTTTTACCACCCGTATCCTCAGCTCTATCATACGTAAGCTCAGTAATTTCCGCAGAATTTTCAATGTCTCGACTTCTCGCAAGCGAGAGGCCAGCACCAGTACGGATACATCCCAGCGACCGTTTATACGAGCCACGACCTCACGATCGGATTGATTCAGCCTTGGGCTGTTGATAGCGTTCGGGTCGTGTAACACGACCACCGCGTTCGGCGGCAGCGTTTGATAAAGCGATTCGATGTGTTTGCTTTCAGCCTCACGAAAAAGTTGCTTGACCTGCGAAACCGTTGGGTCGGCGGCCAGTAGAGCGCTAAAGACATGAGCCGCTTCGTCATACTGTTTTTCCCTTAGTAGTATGGTGGCCTGGCCTATGAGCTTAGCAATTAAATCGCCCCCCATAGGCGTTCCCTCAACCGTGAGTCGCCCCAATAATCTGAGCTCCTCTACGCGTCGTAAAAGCGCCGGGCGAGAAAGCCCCAAGGCAATACGAAGATCACTCAATGTCGGAGCTCGTCGCGCCCAGCTTAAAACCACCCGCTGAATCTGAGTCAAGCCGAGAAGGTTTGTGTCCTCGGTCGCCCGGATTTTAGCGTTATCGCTTTCATACAGCTTATTGATGCGCGGCCATTCATCCAGGTAGTGCAGGCCTTGCATGACAAATTCCTGAATTGGGATTTTGACCTCTATCCCCGGTTCCAAATCGAGCTTGGTATCCAGGAAACGAAATTTGTCGTCCGAATCTAAAAATTGATCAAAAAGATATTCCAAAGCGATGACCTGCGGGCTGAGGTCGAATATCAAACCTTCTTGGTTTATATTTGCCCCGGTCGGACCGGGGAATGCTTGAGCACCGGGGTTACTCGTTTCCACAATCATCCGTTTCGCAACGCGCATCCAAACGGTATTTCCTTCTCGATCGATGAGGAACGTTCCGGACTTGCCGATACTGTCGATCCATTGCAGCAGATCGGCCATGCTCATGGTGGATAGGTCGCCGGTAATCATATGGCTGAAATCATAGCACTTCGATTCGAGCTTCGGCGAAGGAGAAAGACATGGTTCGCAGTTTGGAAATATACCTCTACTGAAAGGTAGTATAGTATCCAACCTTACATCTGGCAACGAACTAAAGAAACACTTGAGCATCTCCGGTTGAGACGCGGTCGCTCGGAATAAGTCGAACCGCCTAATCCTCAAGGGCGGAACATAACGCGCGGTATAAAATATTGAAGAGGGTTCCTTTTTTTGCGGCCGAAAGAAAGCGTTCGCTCTAACGCCGAAAATGACGCTCTCTAAGAGCGTACTTAATGAGTTCCTCCGCTCTTCTTTCGGGCGGGACGGCTCAATCTGCGGCGTCGCTCCCTCCTCGAAATAGCGCTGCTAGACCTTCGTCGCGGCTCCTTGCATCTTGGACCGTCGCGCTCCGAAATACTCGATCGGAACCCATTAAACACGCTTTAAGCGAGAGAGAGCTTAACGCTTATTGAACGAAATCGTTGAATTGAACGGATATTCTATGTTTCGTCGATATCCAGTTAGGAACCTTGAGCATTTGCTGCGTACCGCTCGCCGACCGATCTTTAACCACGATGGTTATGGGGTCATCCGGTGGATCGGAAGAGGCGACAAAAACGTCGGCTCCGCTGATAAAAGGAATCGACGCGAACGCGTCGATCCATTGACCGAGCTCAGTTTCGTCATCCGAATTGATATCCGTGACAAACATTCCGATGGTTCGGTTCGAAGCAGGACAAAGCTCTTTTGTAGATAATTCAATTCCGTTGACCGTCAGGCTGTCTTTCGCCAGACCCTTTTCATCCGGATAGTTTTCGGCGTCGCCCACGAATTCCTTGTTTCTGACTATAACCAGATTACTCTGTTCTTCCCGTCTCACTAGCGTCGAGCCGATAACTCCGTCCGGCCGCGAGGTTTTTAATCTGAGCAGGTAGTCATTTCTAATAAAGGGTTCATAATAAAAATGTTGAGTTGTCTCATCGAGGTTCTTCTCGTCAAAGATGACGAATTCATAGTAAACACCCGCCCGGGCTGATATCTTACCGAATTCTCCGTTCCCGCTGATGTCGGCCTTATACTCCGGCGTATCGCTCAGTCTCAAACCTGTTTCCTGGTCTATTTTGTACATCTCCAGCGTGAAATTCTGCGGCGAGTCATTGACCGCGAAGTAAACAACCCGTCCAGCCAGCTCAATATCCTCGGATGGCCCGGGCGAGATATCTTTTGTCTTAGGCGTTTCGCCGTCGTTGAAGAACTTGTACATCTCTACAAACGTCTCCGCGTATGTCGCGGCCTGAACATGAGTGATGCCGGGAAAAAAAACATTCGTCGCGCCGCCTATAGTTGGACGATCTTCATCGGAGGTGTGGACCATCTCACCCGTTTCCGGATCCGTACGATAGCCGCTCATGCCCGCGTATATCGCCAACGTCGGTACGCCTCCCGGAGGCTCGTCACTCGTCATACCGTCGATGTTGACATAGTGGGCGACCTTTGCTGCACGTTGCGCACTGCCGCCGAGAAAGCTGTGACTCTTCATGGTTCCCATAGAGTGTCCCACAAGATCCGCTTGCTCGGCGCCCGTCTCTTCGAGAAGCTCGTCGATGAGCGCCTCGATGCCCTCCATAATCTGATCATCGATATTCTGGTTGCTCGAATCGTATTCGTAACCGGTAATATATTCAATTGGGTAACCGTTGCTCACGAAGCGCATGGCTTGCGATTCAAACTGATCGGCTGAACCGGCGCCGCCGTGAACAAAAACGATCGGCCGGTATTTCTTGGGTTGAGTCGAGCTGTCCGCTTCATCCGGCTGTTTACCTCCGTCCGACTTTTTATTATTGTCGTCAATATTAGATTCTTCGCTGTCGCTGCTACAGCCAACGATTCCGCAAGCAAGCAGGGCCGCGATCACGGCAGCCGTAACTCGGACAGCATTGCTTTTTTTCCCTGTCATATGAATTTCTCCGATCTATATTTCGATTTTTTCGCTGTGAAAAAGGTTATCAAAAATCGATTAAATAAGCCGGGGTAGAACGCCGAATCACACCTTGCGTGGGTATTCGACCCCTTGGTTCCTCACCAATTTTTATACTTCGAAACGAATTTTCCCGTACAAAACTCGCCGTTTGGATCGAGAAACATGCTTCGGCGTTCCTCCTCTCCTCCTAGATGCCAGCGCAACCACGCCACGATCGCGCCGAGCCCCTCTCGGGCCGCACCGATATGTTCAGCGCCGGTCATCACGGTCATAAACACGGGCACGGTCGTCGCTTCGTAGTCCGCCTCTGCTTTTTCCACGTTGCCGAACATGTCGGTTTCACCGCAGATATAGGCGGTGGGATTTCGCAACCTTGCCGCGCCCGAGCCCATGCCGTCCAAAGAGCCGCCGGCCACGTGAATAGTCGTGCTAAGCCGCGTATCGTCCGCGATCGCGAAAGTATTGACCGAGCCAATCGAGTGACCTCCGGCGGCGATTTTACCGGTATCGAGCATCTGGTAAAAGAGGCTTCCTTGACGGTCGTTTTCGCCTAATATCCAATCGAGACTCGCTTTGAGCGGAGCGCCGTCGGCCGCGGTCGTGGTCGCATCGGCAATCGCCACAAATCCGTGCGAGGCAATTCGGTTCATATGGTCCACGTATCGTGAGGGAACGGAACCGCCGCCGCAGCCCCAGATAAAGATCGGATGTTTGAGACCGTTTTTTCCGAGTTCAACGGGGTAGAAAACGCCACTCGTACGTGTCGGTCCTGACGCTAAATCTTGTACTGTTTGAAACGGGCCTTCTGTATCGACGCTGTCGACTTGAGGAAGTGTAGAGCCCGTCGAGCCCGCGCCGCCGTCCGGCGTTTGACTCGTACCGCCCCCGGAACCCGCCGCGCCGCTCGCTCCGCCTGTACTGCCCGCGCCACCTCCGCCGGCCACCGTCCCAGCGATACCGCCCGAACCGGCTAGCCCGCCGGTTCCGGACGTCGCGCTCGTGCCGGCTGTACCCCCGTCCGCTCCGGCTTGCGGGTTATTGCCAGCCGCACCGCTCATTCCACCTCCGCCGCCCGTTGAAGGGATACCTCCACTCGCGGCAACGCCTTGACCTGAGACACCCTCTCCGGATTGTGCGCCCGCCCCTGACCGCTCCTTAGAGTCTGAGTTGGAGCTACACGCTCCAGCGCAGGAAATCACGACTAGCGCCCAGTATATTACCGCGATCTTCGGGTTAAATTCGGCCGACCAAAATGGACTTTCTTTCTTTTGTATCGACATGACGCCAACCACCTTTTGAAAAACGCCGGACAAAAGGTATATAATTTTTAAATCTGATTTCTGATCGGTCTATCGATCGTTCGTTGTCGTACCGATGGCTTGATTTCTCAGAGTCTTTGATTTTTCGTATTTAACTTACGAAAGTCACCGCTCGTTATACGATAAAGTCGCAACATCGCCGCTTTTTTACTGGATTCTACGGTAGTCTAAAAAGAGTGAGCGTATTTATTTCTAGTTAACGGGTCCGCCTCATTATATGGTTTCCAAGCTGTAAGTAAATAGCCCATTTGCCAGGCTTTTATTCGTAATTTTTTCAAACCGTTTCAGCCCGACGCTCGCGGGGGTTTGACTCGTTTGGCGCTGCTTTCACCATCTCAACCAGCTCAAACGTAGTGGTCTCCGCGGAACGCGGTTGGGCCGTTTCCGCGGCCCATTTAGGCGACGATGATTTCGCAAAAAGTTAACCGACAGCAATTGTTTCAATGTTGCCGATAGTGCTATAAGATTTACTAATTATGAAACGTTTGCTATGGATGGCGATTTCTCTCGTGATTATCGCTCAAGGAGCGCGAACGGCAACGGGCGCCGAGACAAAGCCGGCGGTACGCGTCACCGTGGTATACAACAACGTACCGCATAAGGCGGGCCTTTCGACCGCCTGGGGCTTCGCGGCAGTGGTCGAAAGCGGAAGCGATGCCCTGCTGTTCGACACCGGCGGTGACGGACCGACGCTGCTTGCAAACATGAAGCGACTCGAAATCGCGCCGGAGCGCATTAACTCGGTATTTCTCTCGCACAACCACGGAGATCACACCGGCGGGCTGAATGATTTTCTCGCTCGCCATGCGAAGCTGGCGGTTTACCTGCCCAAAACATTCCCCGCGTCGTTCCAACGCGCCGTAAAGCGGCGCGGCGCACGGGTCGTCGCCATTGACGGACCACAACGGCTATTTGCCAACCTGTATTCGACCGGAGTCATGAGCGAAGGCATCGATGAGCAGTCGTTGATTATCGACACCTCCAAGGGCCTTATCGTTATCACCGGCTGCGCGCATCCGGATATTGTTAAAATCGCCGAGGCGGCGCACATCTACCGAAACAAAGAGATCTATTTGCTCATGGGTGGCTTTCACCTGCGCGGCCGACGAGCAGATCAAATCGACGCGACTATTAAAGCGCTACGCAAGCTCGGCGTACGTAAAGTCGCGCCCAGCCACTGCACCGGCGACGAAGCGATTGCCATGTTCCGAGCCGCCTGGGGTAAGGACTTCCTCGAAAGCGGTTGCGGCGCCGTTATCGAGCTGCCGTGAATAAATCTTAACGTCGTAAAATACGGATGCGCGGGGAATCGGCTTACGAGATGCATAAGCCCACGGAGTTGGCTCGCGTCTCATGCTCGGATTTTTTGCTAGGTTATGATTAGCTTATACCCATCTCTTCTTCTAACTTGCGAATCGCTTCTTCGATTTGCCGTCGCTCTTGTTCGCCGATCGCGGGGTCGTTTAGCCGACGTCGTAAGCTCAATAAAATCATCTCCTGTTGGTACTCTTTACACGTGTATTGCTGCATGTTTCGATATCCAGCCGCGTATTGTAGCTTCAAAGAGGCTTTTTCTACTCTTCGTCCGCGGAATATTCATCCGTCCAAAATGAGAGACCGCCGTCAAAAGTGAGCTCGCCTCCGCTCAGGATTGCGAATCCTCCCGAGGACAGGTGCTTCTTTACGAGAAAGGTCGTGTTGTCGGTCCAAATCGCGCACGCGTGTTCCGGCGGACAAGGTTTTTCCGCGCTCCAGGTTTCCGCCGTGAACGCAGAGCGCGATTCCGTAGTTTCGTAACCAAATTCGGTGTTGACAGTGACTGATACGCTACCTCCCACTCCCTTGAACGATATGCCCGCCTCGGCGGTGACGGATATACCGACGCTGACGGAAAAGGTTTCGGACTTCGTCGCTTCGAAACCTTTTTCCACATCATACGTCAGCGCGCACTCGGTAGAGCCGCCGCATTGAATCCAATTAAGCCGATGAAACCTCACTATTTTCTCGAAACGTAGCAAAGGCGATTCGGTCACGAAGGAATGGACTTTGCCCTGTAGCTGGCTTCCATTCAAGACCGCCGAGAACGGGACCAGCATGGCGCGCGATTCGAACGGTTCCGTCGGGCCGGACGGTTCGGTGTAGCTAGTCAAGTGGGGACTTATACTGTTGCCGGCATCGAACAGCATGGGAGCATCGACGGCCAGCACCCTCATATGCGAATAACCCGCGGGAGGGCTCCAACACTCTCGATTGCTGCAATTTCCACCCGACCGTCCTCTTGCGACGAACGTCCCGGCATCCAGATAGAGCCGCGTGTCGGACAAATCCTCGCGCTGTTTAATATTGATGCGCCACATACCCACCCAATCATCGGCCCCCGTATCCTCGTCTATCCAAATCATACTCCCGGCTTGCCCCGCGACCGTGAGGTTCTCCCGAACACAGGTGACGTCATTAAGGTTCGGAGTGCCATAGCCGGATTGGGCGACCGCGCCCAAGGCTACGAATCCGGCCGGGCAGATCGGAGTCCAGAACGAACCGTCAGCGGTCGCCCCGGAACCCGAATCGTCGTACTCCATCTGATAACCTACAGGAGATGATAAGGCTTCAGCACCGTCCTTTTCTTTAACCACTATCATCCAGTGATCGTGGGTCGGATCGCCGTAACCCTGAACGCCGAAAGATCCCAAGGCATGCCAGCCTTCCGGTACAACGGGATGCCAGAAATTACCGTCGTACTTGCCTCCACTGCCGCTGTCGTCCCAGCGCCAGATAAATTCATCCACGTATTTAATGAGTAGTTCCTCGGTTTCAAAAATATAAGGGTCATACACCCGAACATCGATATCGCGCTCCATGCCCGCTGCCGAGGTTATTCTGACCGACGTATCGCCGGTTGCCAGCCCGTTCACGGTCAACTGCGATCCCGCTTGCGAAACCGTGGCAATCGTCTCATCCATCGATCTCGCGCTCCAGGTATCGCTATTCCCCTGCTCGTCCCTCGCGTCGATATCCAGATTCTCGTGGCCTTGAGGAAAAACACCTATAGAGATTGTGCTGAGGTTTAGCGCCACGCGCCCCGCTTCGCCGCCGTCCGCATCACTCTCGGCATCTTCGGTTTCCGTATTTCCGTCGAGGTCGCCGTCAATGGTACTCGCGTCCGCACGCGTATCGCTGTCCGCATCGTTGACCGAGTTGCTGGGAACGTCGTTATCACTAAGCCCGGAGCACCCGAAAACAACGGTCAAACCCAGCCACGATGCCAACGCGATCACACGCAACGCAAAGCTCATTTCCAGCTCCTATATTTGTAAGGGGTCTTTATCTTAAGAGCTTATCCCAGTAGGACGGACCGAGTCCGGCAATCGAGCCGCGAGCAGCGCTCATCCGAGGAGGAGCATCGCCGCGATGCGACGCGGATCGGCCGCCGAGCGCGGTTCGCTCAACCGGGATAGGCTTTATGTCTTTCGATAAAGGAGTGTATCGCCTCGCCTATAAAAAGTCGATAATAATAATTTTATTAATGATCTCACCCCGGTTCGATAGGGTATTTAGTACGTTTTAATAAAGTATTAGCGAGCAGATGAAGATACCTGAAAGCAGCTCAACTTGCCCGCGCCCATGCCTGTATTCTACTACCGCGATTGCTTTCCTTGCGTGGAGCAATCGCGATGAAATCAATACTTTTCTCATTTTTGAGTCACTGCGGCACGGGCAAGGGCAGGGGCACGGGCACGGGCACGTTATCATATCAATAGTACCCGAGGGCGAAGCTGGACGGCCGTATTCCCAGGTTGTCTTGTCACTACTTTTTGAGAACGTACAAAAACCGACTTTTGTTGGACCGATTCGCAATACATCGCTGGTAGTTCGCCGCTCGCTCCTTGCTGTCAGCGCCGGATCTTAAAACCCACTATAGGGCGGGGACGCATACACACATACATACCAACAGCACGGCTTAATAAAGGCGAGGCTTCGACCGTTGTATATCCTGTTAGAACTCGGCCATGGGCAACTATAGTGTCAATACCGCGCGATCGCGTCCCGACTCGCTTTCGGGAAGCGACCCTTCTTGCGTAGCCGGCCGCTATTCGGTGCAGGCCCTTCTGGGTCGAGGGGGTATGGCGTCTGCTTATCGGGTTTACGACAAGGTAAATAAAAACACCCTGGCGCTCAAGATGCTCTGCGTGGACGATAGTGATGACGATGACAAAAAAAGCTACATGACCACGCTTTTTGAACGAGAATTTCATACTCTGGTACAACTAGCCCATCCCCGAGTGGTGCAGGTCTTTGACTATGGTGTCGATCAGGGAACGCCCTACTACACCATGGAATTGTTGGATGGAGGCGACCTTCGGGAACTGTCACCAATGCCGTGGCAAGAGGTCTGTACGGTGGCGTACGAGGTCTGTTCGGTACTCTCTCTGCTACATTCTCGCCGACTAATTCACAGAGACCTGACGCCGCGCAATATCCGGCGGACGGCTGGGGGTAAGGCCAAGGTGTTCGATTTTGGATTAATTGCCCCGCTGGGTACCGTTGGTTTGAGAGAAGGAACACCTCAATACCTCGCGCCAGAGAGCCTGATGAAAACCTCGCTGGATGGACGCAGCGATCTCTTTTCCCTGGGCGCAACGCTGTACTACGCATTGACCGGAGAGACGGCCTTTCGCGCGAGGAGCTTTCGCGTACTTCCCGATCTCTGGCGCAGTCCTCCGCTGCCTCCCTCTCGATTGGTGCCCGATATTCCCCCTGCCGTCGACAAGTTGGTGCTTGATTTGCTTCGCATCGATGTCGGTTCGAGACCCAAGAGCGCCGCCGAGGTTATGGATAGGCTTTTGCCGCTGATGCAAACAACTCCGGGCGAGGAGCTGAGCGCGGCCCGTGCCCACCTCGCCACGCCGCAACTCATCGGTCGCAATGACGTCATCATGCGCTTTCGCAAATGCCTGGTGCGCGCCGTACGCCGTCGAGGCGGCGGTTATCTCATCTCCGGTGAGTCGGGCGCGGGACGATCGCGAATACTCGATGCGTTTGTTCTGGAGGCAAAATTGGTGGGGGCGATCACACTGAGGGCGGACCGGACAAATGCCGCTAACGGTCCATTTGGGGTAGCCGCCGCTCTGGTATCGCAGCTACTGGAAGCCGCACCATCCTCCGTGCTTGAGGCCGCGCGCGAGCATCTGAAACCGCTTGACGCTTTTACGGCTGAATCCAACGAAAAGAGAAACATCAAGCATTCCCTAGGACCAAGACGAAAATCCTTCTCTCTAATCAGCATCAACCGCCCGGAACTCGACCGAACCCAGCTACAAGCCGCGTTGCGTGCCTGGTTTCTTCATCTGGCCGCCGAGTGTCTTATCGCCATCGCCGTGGATGACATCGATCTCATAGACGAACCCTCGGCCTCGCTATTGGCATCGCTGAGCTGGGAAGCTTCCAGACAACGGCTTGTCTATGCAGTAACGGTTGAGTCGGCTCATCTCGGCTCGGCACGGACCGCGCTTTCTCTTTTTCAGGAGCACGCGACACCGATTGCGCTTTCTCTTCTAGGACAGGAGCAGATCACCGAGTTGCTCAAATCGCTTTTCGGCGATGTACCCCACCTGCAATTACTGAGCGACCGTTTATATGCGCTATGTGGGGGCCGACCTCGTGACTGCATGAACCTGGCACAACACCTGGTGAACCGGGGAGCGATTTCATACAGAGGAGGGACCTGGGAACTCCCCGTTGAGCTGACTTCGGAAGAGCTTCCGGCCAGCGTGGAAGAGGCGGTAAAGAAGAGAATCTCTGATCTCAGCCCTACGGCACGTCGAGTCGCGCTGATGCTCGCCGTTGGACTGGAGGGGTGGTTGAGCCGAACGGATATGATGTGGATGGAAGGCATTACATCGGAAACCCTCGATAAGGCGCTGTACGAGCTATTCATCGCCCAGATGATCGATGGAAGCCCTTTGGGGTACAGCTTGCATCACGGCAATCCAAAACATTTGCTGATTTCCCACGCGAGCGACTCGGAGCTCAGCCAAATCCATGAGGAGCTTTCCCGAATATACAAACTGTCGAACAGAAACTCGGTGGCGGTCGTCTATCATTTGTTACAAAGCAGCAAGCCGGAGGAGGGACTCGACCAACTATTGTCTTTGGCGACTGATTCCGCGGCCATGCACGGGCTGGTCGAGAACGCGGAAATGACCTTGGGAAGCCGAAATACCGCCAGAACATTCGAGCTGTCTTTGAATCAAGCGGACCGCCTGAATCGGTCGGTCAAAGAACGAGAAAGGTTGTGGGTGCTGCTCGCCGGCATGGGTGCTCGGGGCGAAAACGCCGATTATTACTATCGCGTGGCGCCCGCATGGCTCGAACAACTCAAACGCGACAGCGGTTTCTATGACTGGCAAAAGCTCGGCGACGACATCGATCCGGCGACGCGCGCCGTCCGGGCTTTTACTGCCGTCTCCGAGCGCTACGACGCGACCCCAATCGATGAACGGGTCCAGGAACCAATACAAGCGATAAAGGATATGGTGTCCTACGTGGTTTTTTCGATCGCGGTGAGTGTTCGGGTTTTCGATATAGAGCTGGTCGTATCACTGCCGGCGCTTTTACAACCCTTTGCGCCGCTTAGTCCGATCGTCGATGCCATGCTCTTTAATGCCCTGGGGACGCAATACTATTTGTTAAACCGTCGTGAAAAAAGCAAAGAGCTATATCAGGAGGTTCTCAAGCGACTGGATGCCATCTCGGGTGACGAACTGGCTTACGTCAGCAAAATTCGCGCGGCTATCTTTTTCGCCTTGGCCAATAACGACGCGGCGCTGGGGATCCGGTCCAACTGGATCGAGCTTCTGGAGCACGAAGAGCAGGATCCCAATCAACGGGTCAGCGTATGCTACATTAGAAAAGTGGCGGCTCTACAACAGGGAAACTGGGAGCTCGCGGAGAAACATCGGCAGCAGGCCGAACTACTCGCATTGCAGAGCAAAGCCCGTTCCATGTTTTCGACATTATGGCAGGAGATGGAAGCACACGCCATGGCCTGCGACCTGACCGGTCTCAAACAGTTACAAGCCGGTTTTGACGACATGGCGACGCGATACCCGGGATGGGAAGTACCCAGGCTGATTTGCGCCGCGCATTTCGCCAGGCAATGCGGAGACTTGCAAGGCGCGCTGTGCGCGCTTGAGGAGGTTCGGGCTCTTCAAAGCAATAGAACGATCAATGCCACGTGGAACGCGCCCATAATCACAATCGAGGTGGAGCTTCTGGTGGCGATGGAGAGAGCCGGCGAAGCACTGAGACTCGGGTATGGCGCTCTGGAAGAGCTTCGAATAGACGGATTGTGCTTTAATGCTCGAAATCTGTTGTGCGCGATCGCGCTTGCCGAGGCTAAGCTGGGAAACCACGAGAAGGCCTTCTCTCTCGTCGAGTCTGTGATCGAGGAACAGCAAGCGATCGGAGTCACCGGTTTGCAGCTCGGACGTTCCTACGAGCACGGCGCGAGGATCGCGATTTGGGCGAACGATAAGGTTGCCTTCAAAAAGTACACGGATCTGACAGCACAACAATACCGACCGGGGGTTAGCTCTGTGCTCGGTGCATTGTACGAACGACTCATGGAGGAAGCGCGCAGGACAGACTTAGATGTCGATGCAGAATTACAGTGCGCGTTTTCGGAACAAAAGCTCAAAACCGCGACCTCCTACACCCACGTCACGCAGGCCATGGCCGGGTGTGTCAATCGCTCTGAACGCGCGCATAGGGCACTCGCCGTGCTTTGCGACGGACAGCCTTCCAGTCGAGGATATCTTTTCTTGATCGACAAGGACGGCCTCGTTCTGTCAGCCTCCAATACGAAATGCGAAGAGATGGAAGATCTGATAGGTTTTGCCAGGCGTCATATCGAGCTAGAGATTGACGACAGCGCGTGCACCATGACGGTCGACGATGTCGCTGCTGCGTTGCAGACCGACAATTCCCGAGGCATTTGGAAAGACCGAGATGGAACCCGGTACCATGCGATAATGCTCAACAGCGAAACCGACGATGGTTCCCGCGTCGTAGGCGTCGCGATGTTGACGAATATCGACGGCCACGAACGCATTGCCTCGGTATTGCAGCTCGCTTCGGCATTGGCCAGAAACCTGATCGATTCAGGTGACACTGACGGGGTTTTAGCGGTATAGACTGGAACCAAAAAACCAGCACCGCTTCCCGTCCAATCAACTCCGGTAAACCAACATGTCTCGAAAGCGCCAAGGTGCCAGGAAAACACACGGCACCGAGCATAGCTCGGAGGCACGGTCAAACCGAGTATTCGCCGCCGGCGGCGCAATCCGAGCGGAGCGACGCATCGCCGGTCAGGACCCGGCACACGTCGGTCTGCTGCTGGTCTGCGCTCTGGTCTTTTTTGCAGCCTATCTTAAAATCGACCGGGTGCTGTACGGCAGCGATGTGACGCTTAGCTTTTATTATTACTATGATTACTCGTACAGAATGCTGCGCCAGCTATCGTGGCCTCTCTGGAACCCTTATATATTCTCCGGAACGCCATACTTCCCCTCGACGCACGGACTTTATTACCCCCTTCATTATCTTTTTATCTGGCTGCCGACCGCCCCGGCGATGAACCTGAATCTGATATTGCATTTCTTTCTGGCCGGCGCGTTTTGCTACTTTTTTTTACGCAGTGTCGACCTGGCACCCGGTTTTTCTCTGCTCGGGGGCCTGGTGTTCATGTTTCCGGTCATCGAAATCCTCCTGGTCTACGGCGGGCATATTCCCCAGCTCGAGTCCAGGGTTTGGATCCCTTTCATCTTCTGGATGTTCTCCTCGTTCTTGAAAACCCACGGGCCGCGCCCGCTGCTTCTGGGAGCCTTGGGTATTGCCTGTCAGGTTTTTACCGGACATCTACAAATAGTTTTTTATACACTGTTCTTCCTGGCTATTTACTTTGTCTATCTCACGTTCAGCGCGGACCGAACAAAGCTTCTCGGCAACGCCTGCCGTTTCGGCATATTCGTGCTCGCCGGACTGTCGCTCTCCGCCGTGCAGCTTCTGCCCACCATTTCGTGGGTATCCTCGGCGGGGCGGTCCCAATCGTATGAGTTCGCTACCAGTTTCTCTTTACCCCCGCTGAGCCTGGTAACCGCGTTCGTTCCGTTCCTCTTCGGCGACATGGTCAACGTGCCGTATTTCGGGCCGTCTTTGTTTATCTGGGAGGCTAATCTATTCTTCGGCCTTATTCCGGCCGCGCTGATTATGGTATCGCTGCTGCACAAACCGCGAGGTTTCACCCTCTTCTGCGTTCTGATGGCGGTCATATGCGTAGTCTTAGCGCTGGGTAAGTACACGCCGATCTACAAGCTATTGTATTATGCCGTACCCGGGTACAGTTACTTCCGGGCGCCCCGACGCATCCTCTCCGTATTTTGTTTCTTCGCCGCGATATTGACCGCGCTGGGCTCCAAAGCTGTGGTGGAGAAACTCGGCGGCGAGCCGCTCGCGGCGGCGAGGCGTCACCTCGGGTTTCTTCTGGCGCTTCTCACAAGTCTAACGATATTGTCTCTGATTCTCGCCTTCTCCTCCGCTGAGCGAAAATGGTTGACCGATCTTGTAAGCGGCCTGCTGTCAAACGCGCCTTTTTTCGCTCGGATCCCGGAACGGACCGCCTCTTCCGTCGTAGCGGAAATCGTGACCCACATGGGCAAACAACTGGGTTTCGCCGCGCTCGGCGTGGCCTTGTTTATCGGCTCTATGGTGTTGATGATCGCCCGCGTCGTACCCTGGAAACGCGCCGCGTGGCTCTGGGCAGTGCTCGTATTGGCCGAGCAAGGTTTTTACGGCCACCGTTTTATCAAGACTATAGAGCTTGACGCTTTTAAGTGGGAGCCTTCGATTGAACGTTTGCTCGAAAAAGAGAAAGAAGCGGGAGGGCAAAACCTGTTTCGCATCTCCGATTCCAGATCTCCGTATAACCTCGATCGGGGTATGCTTTACGGCGTCTCATCCGTGAACGGATACGAGGCTGCCGTGCTGTCGAGGTACGGCGACTTCATCAACACCTCTCAAGGCGAATTAAAAAGCATATACCTAGCCGTGCTCGAGCTACGCCGTTATCACCCGATGCTTGATCTTCTTAACCTTAAGTACTTATTTCTCAATAGCGACGACGGTTTTAACTCCGGTCGCTTCCAGTTGATCTACCGGGATCCGAAGCTCGCTATCTTCGAGCATCGAAATCCCTTACCACGGATATGGGTCGCTCATGACACCCTGCTCGAAACCGATTCCGATAGAATTCTTGAAACGATTAGTAAAGGCGGGCTTGATTTCCGAAAAACAGTGCTTTTAGAGGATCCCGCGGCGCCAAAGCCCAAGCCTCGCGGTGCGATCTCGGATCTCAACGGTGCACGGTTCGCCAACGAGTCTGTAAACATCGTTAGTTACTCGGCCAATCGCATCGGGGTGAAGGCAAACCTCGACCGCGAGGGCTATCTCGTGTTCTCGGAGATCCACTACCCCGGGTGGTATGCCCGGGTGGATGGAAAGCCTGCCGTGGTTTATCGTGCCAATTATCTTTTAAGGGCCGTTCATCTTACCCCGGGCAACCACACGGTCGAGATGTCCTTTGTGCCCGAGCTGTTCGCACCGGGTTTGACGGTAAGCCTTATGACCCTACTAGGGCTAGTATTGCTATTAATATATCCACGCAGTCGCTTGGCGCCAGCGCCCCTCCGCAGTTATTCGAGTGGTGACCCGGGAACGGCTTGAACGGATCGTCGGAGCAGGGTCCCAACGTCGGCGGTCTCGCGCTTTCAACGGGATGGTCGTATCGTATAAACGAGTAAGCTTCCGCAGCCGCGCATCGTCTTGTGACTACTTTGCGATGAACGTATGCTCCGGGACCGGAGGCCAACGATGACGCAACAAAAACTGTGTTTTATATTAATGCCGTTCGGACAGAAGAGAGATCCCGTTACCGGCAAGAGCATCGACTTTGACCGCATCTATGAGGAATCGGTCCGGACCGCGGTGGCGGCCGCGGACATGGATCCGATACGAGCGGACGAGGAGCGAACCGGAGGAATTATCCACAAACCGATGTTCGAGCGACTGATTCTGTGCGACTACGCTATCGCGGATCTGACAACCGCGAATGCGAATGTTTTTTACGAGCTCGGGGTGCGCCACGCGGTACGGCCTTCGACAACTCTCGCGATCTTCGCTAAAGGGCAACCCTTGCCCTTTGACGTCAATTATTTACGCGCGCTGCCCTATTCACTTGGAAATGATCTCGCCTTTAGCTCGGGTGAAGCGTCGCAGCTTCAGCGCGAGCTGACCGATCGACTGCTCGAGCTGAAAAGGCAGCAACAGCAGAATGCCGCCACCGACAGCCCGATCTTCCAGCTTCTACCGGATTACCGCGCGCCCGAGATCGATCGCCTAAAAACAGACGTATTCAGAGAGCGGACCGTGTACGCGACCAGCGTCAAGAACGCTCTTGCGGTCGCGCGCTCTCGCCGTGACTCAAAAGCGATACGAGAGGTCGAGCAGGACCTGGGGTCGATTGCGGACGCGGAGGCCGGAGTCGTCGTGGATCTCTTCCTGAGTTACCGGGCGGTCTCAGACTGGCAGGCGATGCGGGATCTATTCGAGCGAATGCCGAGGACGCTACAGCGTAGCATCATGGTACGCGAACAGCTCGGCTTCGCTTATAATCGCCTAGGCAGACGCGACGAGGCAATCCGCGTATTGGAGGAAGTGCTAGCTGAACAGGGGCCGAGCTCGGAGACCTGCGGTTTGCTTGGGAGAATATACAAAGATCGCTGGATCGAGGCGACGAAAGCGCAACAGACAACATTGGCGAGCGGGTATCTCGAACGCGCCATCGATACGTATCGCATGGGGTTTGAAACCGATCCGCGTGACGCGTACCCGGGCATCAACGCGCTGACATTGCTCGATATCCAGGGCGACGAGCAAGCCATCGCGGAACGAGATGAGCTGATTCCAGTAGTGCGCTACGCAGCGAAGCGACGAATCAAGACAGCGCGGCCCGACTATTGGGATTACGCGACCATGTTGGAGCTCGCGATTTTGGCGGAGGAGCGGGAAAACTCGAAAAAATGGCTTAATCGCGCTCTCACTGAGGTGCGAGAGTCCTGGGAGCCGGAAACCACCGCGAACAACCTGGGTTTTATCCGCCAAGCCCGCGCCGCGCGCGCAATAGACACGAGTTGGCTCGATGAAATCATCGCGATGTTGTTGAAGACCGCAAAGGGCTCCCCTATAGCGTGAGGTGAAGATGCCCACGATCGATCAGCTTCTCGCGACGCTCGACGATTTTTATAACCTCAAGGTGTACTCAACCTCGTATTACTGCTAAAAAAATCGCCTGATGATTCAAATACTTACTTCGCCCGAAGAGCTGCGGCTGGCTTGCGATCGATATCGCTCGCGAAATCGACGAGTCGGATTGGTGCCGACCATGGGCGCGCTGCATCAAGGGCATCTCTCATTGGTCGATACCGTGCGCAAGGCCGGCGCAACGCGGGTGGTATTGACCATCTTCGTCAACCCAACCCAATTCGGCCCAAAAGAGGATTTTGAGCGATATCCAAAGACCTTGGTCGAGGATCTATCCTTGTGTCGAGAAAAAGAGGTCGATTTGGTATTCGCCCCTGAAACCGCTGCCTTATATCCCCCGGGCTATCAAACCCATGTCGAAGCGACAGAGATAACTAGAGAATTCGAAGGGCGATTTCGCCCCGTGCATTTCCGAGGGGTCACAACAATCGTGGCGAAGCTCTTCAATCTTACCGGACCTTGTGTCGCGGCCTTCGGGCGTAAAGACTATCAGCAATGGCGAGTCATCGAAACCATGACACGCGACCTCAATCTGCCGATAGAAATCCTGGGTTCCCCGACCGTCCGGGAAAGCGACGGCCTAGCGATGTCATCGCGCAATCGCTACCTCAACCCGGAAGAACGGCGGCGCGCGCGCGCGATCTATCAAGGTCTGCTATCAGCCAGGAACGCCTTTACCGCCGGTGAGCGCAAGCCGCTAACGCTAGAACAAATCGTACGCTCCTCAATCGAATCGAGCTTCGACTCGATCGACTACGTGTCGTTGGCGGATCCCCTCTCTTTAGTCCCCTGCCGCAGCGAAACCGTCGAACGCGCGGTGATTCTGGTCGCGGCGCATCTTGGAGCCACCCGTTTAATCGATAACACCGTGCTAGGCGAAGACGATCTCCTCCTAAGTTGAATCGGCGATTTTCGGAAATTGCCGTCCGCTTTCGGAGGAAGCCCGAGACCCTCAGCTTTTCGTGTTTGGCCTAATTCGAGCGGAAAGCCGACGACCGTGGGTGCGGTTGACGCGACGTCGCGTCTTTGCTTTGAGCTTCGCGCGCAAACGCTTGGTCTTGTTTCGCGCCTTGAAACGCGCTTTTCCTTTGGAATAGAGGTACATGTATCTCTCCGACGAGACGAGCTACATAAACGGCAAAAGCCTCGCGTGCAACCGCAAAGTACACTCGTCACATATCTTATTGAAATCGCAGAATTTTGTATTAATTTCATCGATAGCTCAGCAGACCCGACAGATAAAAGCAACGGACAGACGACAAGAAGCTGGACATTCAACCAGCCGATGTCATGCTTCCGTCCTTTCGCTGAGCCGTGGTTTGTCCAGAGGGATAGGCCATCGATCTTAGTCAGGAGATTAGGTTATGGGAAGCAAAGTTCCGACAGGTGCTGAGCGGCTCATTCGATGCCTTGAAAAGGAAAATGTGGAGTTGATTTTCGGGCTTTCCGGTGGCGCCGCGATACCGATCTTCGATGCGCTTGTCGAGTCAAAAATCAAGCTCGTTCAAGTCAGACACGAACAAGGCGCGACCCACATGGCCGATGGTTACGCGCGAGCGACCGGCAAGCCGGGCGTCGTGGTGGTTACGTCGGGACCCGGTGCTACAAATACGGTAACGGGACTATTGACCGCGATGATGGACTCTGTTCCCGTGGTCGTTCTCACGGGCCAGACGATTACGAGCAGCCTGGGAAAGGACGCGTTTCAGGAAGCCGACGTGACCGGAATCACCTATCCGGTGGTCAAGCACAGCTATCTCGTAACGGATACGAACGATATCCCGAGGGTCGTCAAGGAAGCGTTTTATCTCGCCACCAGCGGACGGCCGGGACCCGTGCTCATCGATTTGCCCAAAGATATTACATCCGCGCCGTGCACCGCTCAGGAGGTCGATACAGTAGCGATTCCGGGATACCAGGTACCGGGTGAACCGGATGAGAGCGTTATCGCCGAAGTAGCGCGCCGGCTCGCCAAATCGAGACGCCCGGTCCTATACGTAGGGCACGGCGCGGTCATCGCCAACGCTTCAGAGCCGGTCACCGCGTTCGCCAAAAAACTGCAGGCTCCTGTGGTTACCTCCTTGCTGGGAAAAGGAGCGGTGGACGAGACCTTGCCGTTACACCTGGGCATGATCGGCATGCACGGCACGGCTTACGCGAACAGGGCGGTGATGGAATGCGACTTAATCATGGGAATCGGCGTTCGCTGGGATGATCGGATTGTCGGAAAGCTCGAAGAGTTCTGTTCCGAAGCGACGCGCATCCACGTCGATATCGATCCGGCGGAGTTTAATAAGACGGTCAAGTCCCACTTGCAGGTATTAGGAGACGCACGGCGGGTCGTCGAAAAGCTACTTCCCCTGGTCGATAGGCTCGATACCGCGGAATGGTTGGAACACTGTTCGGCCTGGCGCAGGCGATTTCCTCTTTCCTATTCAAATGAGGGCGTTCTGCGCACGCAACATATTCTCGACCGACTAAACCATCTATTACAAGGAAAAGCCATCGTCGCCACCGATGTCGGTCAACACCAAATGTGGTCGGCTCAATTCATCAAAGTCCGCTCCAATCGGATGTGGCTGAGCTCAGGGGGCGCCGGAACCATGGGTTATGGTATGCCGGCGGCGATCGGCGCTCAGTTCGGCTGTCCGGACAAACAGGTGTGGGCGATCGTGGGAGACGGCGGGTTTCAAATGACGCAAGCGGAGCTGGCCACCGCGGCCATCCACAAGCTTCCGATCAAGGTGATCATCAATAACAACCATTTCCTGGGCATGGTGAGGCAGTGGCAGGAATTGTTTTTCGGCAACCGGCTCTCAGGCGTCGCGCTGGAGGGAAACCCGGATTTTGTCAAGCTGGCGGAAGCCTACGGCATCAAGGGGCTTCGCATCAACGAGCCTGAAGAGATCGACGACGTCTTGCGGCAAGCCTACGAGTATCATCAAGGCCCTTGTCTGATTTCGGCCGAAGTCGCCAAGGAAGATAATGTCTTTCCCATGATCCC
>JAFGIB010000369.1 GCA_016929805.1 Deltaproteobacteria bacterium
TTTCGCTCGCGAAAAAGCGCACGAACTAAGCGCGTGCTCACTTTTTTTGAACCTCACTTAGGGTGCACTAAGCTGCGGTCCAAAAAAGTTCCGCGCACCCTTGTTTCATACGCTTTTTCGCGTTTCCGCTCGACGTTTTTAGCAACGTTAAGGTAGAAATAACAAAGTAAAGCTCGGCCGTTCTCCGGCTTTTCCGCTATTTGACGCAATTGAGATGTTGATTGGCGTTTATGCCACTTTCAATTTGGTTTCTCAAAGACTAGCTTTCTGATCGAGACCTCAAAAAGAACGGTCGATTGCGCTATTTTTCGCAAACAGAAGAGTTTACGCCAGTCGAATTTTGCATGGTGAGAGCCGCAATCGCCGTGCTCTCTGTTTCAACTATTAGCGCACGTCGGTCTGGTGTAACAACGGCGAAACCGTCGAAAAACATTCGAAAACCGCGAGGAAGAATTGGCGACCAATCAAACCTATATCGATGCCTTTATTCCCCAAGGCAAAAAAGACGACGCCTGCGTCAATTGCGGCGTTTGCCTTCAGAAATGCCCTGTTATGAAGATGGGAAAGGCCGAATCCAGAGAAGAGTTCCAGCGACTGCTTCGCGGCGAAGACACAAAGCGTGTGCTCAACGAATGCACGTTTTGCTATAGTTGCAACACTTTTTGCCCACAGGGACTGCGTCCCTATAACTTGATTATGGAACGGATAGTCGAGAAGAACCGCAAGAGCGGCACGGGGATTCCCGAAACGCTCGACTACATGATGACGGGTAAAAACGAATCCGGATATTTCTTTGATAGCTATAAAAAACTTCCGGCGGAAGATCAGACCGTACTTGATAAATGGAGCGAGGTCCCGCCTAAATCCGCAGATGTTTTGTTTGTCGGCTGCGTCGGACGCACCTTTCCTCGAAGGCTGGAGAATTCCAAGGCACTGGCGGGCCTTGCGAAATTCGGGCCTCGTGATGCGTGCTGTGGAGAAATTCCTCACCGTTTCGGCGACTACGAATATTTTTCGGATCTTGTAGAACGGACGCGTAGCACACTGGTTCAGCTAAAAACCGACCGATTAGTCTGTTACTGCGGCTCTTGCAGTAACTATCTCGGCAATATCTGGCCTAAAGATCACGGCGTCGATCTGCCCTTCGCTGTAATTTCTCTATACCAATGGCTTTGGGAGAAATACTCGGCGGGCGAACTACCGATTGTCAGAAAGTTTAGTAAGGAAATCGCGATTTCCGACTCCTGTTATACCAGCGAACTCGGCGAAGGCTTTTACAATGCGGTTCGCGGCTTGCACGAAGCGGCGGGAATGAAAACCGTGGAGCTTTCGAATAATCGCGAGAATTCACTCTGCTGCGGTTTCGCGGCAGGCATTCGCAATAACTATGACCAAACGCAAGTCGGCACCGAAGCCAAAAAGAAAATCGACCAGATCACGGCCACCGGCATGAAAGAGGTTAGCGTTAACTGTCCCGGTTGCTGGGCCGGCATCGGTGGAGTGGCGAAGACACTGGGTACGGAGTTGAAAGTGCGTTTTGCTATTTCCGACATCCTCTGGGCTTTTGGAGATGACGCTCCGAAAACCTAATAATAGACGCCTATGTTTAGTCGCGGGACGTGTAAGCGTTGCGGCACTCGTTTGACGGCGTATCCGTATCCGTCCCGGGACATGCCCGATTGTTTCTGCTCCTACGAAGGATATATCGATACTATTAACATTAGAACGGCGATCTGGATAGGTCGTCGGTAACCGATTGGGCCAGTACATATTATATTAACTAGACCCCTGGTGTTTGGGGGCAACTGATTGCTTTCATCGAAAAAATATACCAACCGCCTATAAAACTGAAAAAAGAAAGGGAGTTGCTATGAAAACCGCATTTCGGTTTAGATGTATTACTAGGCTATTCTTTATTCTATTAATCACCACTGCGTGTGATAACGACGATTCCGACGTGAAGGAATCCGACGACGACAATAACACGGCGGACAGCTCCGTCAAAGACGCATCCGATGACGATGTCAAAGACAGCGCCTCTAACCAAACGAATGACGCGGCCTTAGATGACAACCTTTTGCCGGTACTGTTTGTTCACGGCCCCTCAGGTTCAGCTTCCCAATTTGAGTCCCAAGCCCAAAGATTTATGGCCAACGGGTATCCCTTGAAATGCTTGGACACACTTGAATACGATTCAAGTGTTATAATTGCCGCGATGAGTGATCCGACGGCCCTGCCCGAAGCTATTAACGATCCCGATTTCCAAGCAAGGCTTGGCGCCAAAATGGATCAACTATTAGCTGATTGCGGAGCGGTAAAAGTCAACCTTATCTGTCTCTCCGTAACAAGCTCTAAGTGTAACGTGTTTATGAAAACAGGTGATAACGCTCAAAAGGTTGCTCACTATGTCCAAACAGATTCAATAATCGATACCGCGAGCGGCACACCATTTGGCGGTGTGGATACCCTGGCCTTATGGAGCGTGTTTTTCGCGGGAGCGAGCGTAGATGCGGAAAATGTAACAAACGACCACGACGATGCACAAGGCCATATTGAGGTGGCTACCTCGGCTGTCTCGTTCGCAAAAATGTATGAATTTTTCAATGATGAAGCACCGAACACTACGGATATCCCCGAAGCCGAAGGCGATACCGTGCTGATTGCCGGAAAGGCGAATATCTTCCCGTATAATATTGGCGCCGACGCCACCAGCTTGAGCATCTACGAGGTCGATCAATCAACGGGTCTTCGAGTTGAAGATACGGAACCCATTGTTGAAGATCTCGGCATCGATACCAACGGAGATTGGGGACCTTACGAAATTAAAAAAGGCGTTGCATACGAATTTGCCATGATGAACGAAATAGTACCTACAGACGAGCAGCACTTTTATAGGGAACCTTTTTATGCGGACGACTACTTTATCCGCCTTAACGTCGGCCGGCCCGGAGAAGGCGTATCCAGCCATCTGAACCGGGATGGTGCCCATACAAACCTCATGGTGGCAAGAGATAAGGAGATGTGGAGCGACCAGGATAATGGCAACGATCAGGTTTTTATCAACGATAATGAGGTCAATATTCTAACACCGGAAGCAGCGGCAAAAAACCGCATGCTTAGTTCCCTTTTTCTCAGCGACCAAGATGGGGAGGAAGATAGTGATTATACAATTATAAACGATGTAACCCAGATGGTGTTCATTTCCGGCGTCGACTACTATATTCCGTCCGCCACGCAATCGGATCTATCGGATCTATCCACTATATCCATCAAGCTTATTTCGCGCGACGGCGATGGTATGTCGCAGATCATGAACGTTCCCAACTGGCCTGCGAATCAAGTTCGGACAGTTTCGGCTCAATTCAGGGATTTCGTGCAATAGGCAGCAAATATGTCAGGATTCAAACAAACGTGCCCTTGCCCAAAACGCGCGAAGATTATCGTCGTGACCAGAAGCGTCTGGTAAAGCTCGAGAAGTCGAACTCAGGAATAAAAAATCTCTCCCATACCTAGAGCTTTTAGGTCGTCTTTCAAAGACCTATCAAATTCGAAGAAGAATCGGGATAGGCTCGGCGATAGGTCTCCGTGAATGAAGTTGCTAGACAGGTTTTCTGCCGAATCGTCGATCCATTGCCCGTCGTCGGTTTCCCAACTATGTTCGCAGTATCCTCCGCTGCTTCCGCTATACAGAGCGTTGTTATAAATAGCCTGTAAACTCGAACCTTCGGCGGGAACGAAGGAGCCACAACAGGTTTCAAACTAGGAGTTCGTCATCCAAAAGCGCAACGGCAAAACCGACGGTCACCGCGTCGCTTCTAGCCTAGTCATACTCAGATATCCCCCTCTATAGATAGCTGCCGCGAAGCGGCTTAGCTCAATCGATAGTTCTAGGACCCCGTCCCCACGCCAGCGGCAAATCTTTTTTTTCTCAGCTGATTCTTAGACTTTTGTAGTGACCATGAGCCAAACGCCAAGCACCATGTTTTTCAATTATCCGCTTGAGCTAACATTTTTTCTTTTTACTCTGCTTTTAAAAATACAAAACCGTGACTAATTAATAATTATTTCTTAAAGCTATAAAGACGGGTATACGACGTATGTAAAACGGCAATCTAAAAGGCTTGATAAGAATGTCATGATTCCCTACGTCTTGCTGCATAAAGAAGCGCAAGGGCTAAGGGGGCTGCGGGTGCAGTAAAAGCTCATTATTGGGCGGTATAACAGAAAGACGATCGGCGGTAAAGTCCGGTTTGTGCTTAAGTTTGGGGTAGCTGTTCGAAGTAATGATAAGCGATGCGCTTTACGCCGACGGATTTCTTGCAACGTTAAGGTCTATTGAGCGGATCTTCTGTGGCGCAATTGTACCGGCCGATCTTAGGCGGGCTCGTCGCAGCGTTTTTCGAAATATCACGAGTATTCCTGTGATGCTCGGTCCTCGCCCACCCTACCTCGGCTCGGCCTATTGCGCCTCGTGACGATCTACTATAGAAAAAAGCGTCTGCGGCGGTCGTCCAAGCGCGTGACGCCCTCTTCGACCGCCGCCCGTACCGCTCGTTCGTAGTCCGCGGCGCTAAGCGGCACCGAAAGCCCGTCGAGCTCAAAGGCCCGGCCGTAGGGCCGGTACTGTGCCATGATATTGACATAGCTATTAGGCGATATTTCGCGCGCGATATAGCGCGCGACCTCGCGCGTCCCCGCACGGCCGCCGGGCAACACCAGGTGGCGTATCAATAGGCCTCGACAAGCGACACCGCGCTCGTCAAGCACGAGATCCCCGACCTGCCGGTGCATCTCGAGCAGTGCGTTACGCGCCACCTCGGGATAGTCCGGCGCCGCGCAGGCCTCGCGCGCGATCTCGCTACTCCAAAACTTGAAATCCGGCATGTATATATCAAATATTCCGTCGAGTAGCTTCAGCGTCTCGACCCGATCGTAGCCGCCACAGTTGTAGACCAAAGGCACTGAAAGGCCGCGGTCGACCGCGATTTCGAGCGCACCGAGAATCTGGGGAACGACGTGCGAAGGCGTGACGAAGTTGATGTTGTGACATCCCTGATTTTGCAGCGCCAACATCATTTCCGCCAAGCTTTTCGAGCAAACTTCCCGGCCCTGTGCTTGATGGCTGATTTCGAAGTTCTGGCAGAATAGGCAAAGCAGGTTGCAATGCGTGAAGAAAATCGTCCCCGAGCCGAGGGAACCGACCAAAGGAGACTCCTCTCCGAAATGCGGATGATAACTCGAGACCGCGGCCTTTTCCGCTGTTCGGCACACTCCGAGCTCGCCGTCGAGTCGATTGACCCGACACTGCCGGGGACACAAGCTGCAGCAAGCCAAGATTTCGCGCGCCGAACGCGCTCTATGGCTGATCAGTCCGGTGCGCGCGGCCTGGAGATAAGACGGCGAAAAAGCTCGTTCGGTCATGGCTACTCTCGCGCGAGAATAGAAAGCAAAGGCTCTTTTATACAGCTTTGGCGCGGCCCGCGATTCTCGCTGCTAGACGAATGATACTACACCGTAACGTTGCAGAAAAGTCCGTCGGCGAAAAGCGCTTCGCTGGCGAGAAACAGCGCGAACTAAGGGCGTGCTCACTTTTTTTGAACCTCACTCAGGGTGCGCTTAGAAGGCTGTTCGAAATAGACCCGCCAAGACCGGCCGCGATCGCGCTTCGCGGGCGCGGCCGCAGTTGGCGGGTCTATTTCGACCGGCCGCCTAAGCTGCGGCCCAAAAAAAAGTTCCGCGCGCCGATATTTCACCCCTTTTTTCGCGTTTCCGCTCGACGTTTTTTTTCAACGTTAAGGTTCACTAAACGACTCATTTGTATTTGTTTTCCCTCGGGGATGGTTATCTTCGCTATCTTCTTCGACAAGGTTATCGCCGATTTTGTCGATCCGAGGCATAACGCGGGTTCGGTTGATGGTTGACAACCGGTGATAAAATATCATCATCATAGATCATGAAATCTGAAAAAAGGGAGTCGAAAGAGTTAGCGCGTGTACGTCTCGACGCCGAAAAGCAAAGGCTATCGAGGCGTCGTGTGCTCGGTATGTTGGGGTACAGCGCCGCTGTCACGGCGGTCGGCGCTTATCGGTTCATCGCTCCGAACCGCGCCTTGGCGGGTCCCAACGCCGAGGGACCTCAGGCACCAGCCCCGATATCGAAGAATCAGGGTGGAACGAGTCGAATAACGGAGATATCCGGCGCGCTTCGGCCCGAGCGAGCGGAGTTGTTCCTTCCCGCTCTTGCTATCGTTCGTAACGGCGGTCCGAGACAACTCGTCGATGCGGCTATAGAAGCGTTAGGGGGAATGAGCCGTTTTGTATCCAAGGGAGACAAGGTATTGCTAAAACCCAACATCGGTTGGGACCGCGCGTCACAGTTTGCGGCCAACACCAATCCCGAGGCGGTGGCGCGCGTTGTCGAGCTTTGCCTACAAGCCGGGGCAAAGCGCGTCACGGTAATGGACCGTACCTGTAACGACCCGCGCCGGAGCTATCAAAACAGCGGAATCGAGGCGGCCGCAAAAAAGGCCGGGGCGGTGGTCCTACATACCTACGATAGACGGGTTAAGCAGGTCGACTTACGAGGCGAGGTTCTTCGGAAATGGGACGTATTCGACGAAGTTCTCGCGGCGGACGTCAAAATCAACATGCCGATAGCGAAAAACCATGCGATAGCCGGTGTGACGCTCGGCATGAAAAACTGGATGGGGTGCGTAGGAGGTGATAGAGGCAAGATGCATCAGGATATCCACACCAGCGTGGTGGACTTGGCGGCCTTCTTTAAGCCGAATCTGACCATTCTTGACGCCTACCGCATCCTCGTCGCCAACGGCCCTTCGAGCGGAAGCTTAGCGGACGTACGAACGGTAAAAACCCTATGCGCGGGCGCCGATCCGGTAGCGGTGGACACTTTCGGTATCTCGCTTTTTGACGTCGAACGAGACGAAATGACGTTCGTCTCGAAGGCTGAGAAGCGCGGACTTGGAAAGCGTAATTGGCGGACTTTACGGGTTCGCGAGATCGACCTTCCGTCCGTAAAAGGCTGAGCGGTGCTTCGTTGGACGCGCCGGCTAGTGCAGGGGTCAAGCCTGCTTCTCTTCTTTTTCTTACTTCTCCTAACCCGGTACCAGGGTAAAGACGAAATCGCGTATCCCGTACGCTTATTTCTCGACCTCGATCCGTTGATACTACTAGCGACGCTGCTTTCTTCGCACGCCCTTCCCGTGGCCTTTTATGCGGCGATAGCGGTTCTCGCTCTTAGTTTCTTATTCGGCCGCGCGTTTTGTGGATGGTGCTTGCTGTACCGGACGAGCCGGCGCGAGGACGAAAGCCGGTTTTACGGGATGAATTGGCCGCCGTCGTAGTCAAA
>JAFGIB010000370.1 GCA_016929805.1 Deltaproteobacteria bacterium
CAGGATCTAAGAAGTGCTTCCGGCTTTCAACCTATTGAAATATTTAGCTATTAACCTGATCGAGAATCATGCTCGGTGATTTAGATTGCGGAGAGGAGGCTCCTGATATCCACGATGAATGCAGCGATGAGCAGCTAGAAACCTGCAACGCCTATTACGATCAACTAAGCGAGCTTCAGCTCGCCTGTGATCTGCAAGATCCCGAGGAACCCGGCTTCGCGAAGCTTTCTTCCTGTTGCCGTCACTTGGATGACGAAGATTTCATGGAACACTACGAGTGCATTATGGCGCTTGAGACCGATGAATGTGAGGCGATGATGGATTGCTACCCGGATGAAAGAGCGGTAGGCGGTGAAACTTCAGATATCGGTACTGATTCTACTTCAAATTCGAAAGCCAGCGAAGATATTATCGAACGTGGCGCGGACGCCGAGGACGACGGCGAGGACGATGAAAAAAACGATGATAATGAAAAAGACGATGAAGAGGACGATTCGGGATGCAGCGTGACCGCCGGGCTCGGATCGGGGCACAAGGGCTCTATGGCGAGTCTCGTGTTTATACTGGGAATAGCTTTTGCGACTTCGGCCGTTAGGCGTAGGCGTTCATACAATAGTTAAGCTTAAAAATCCGTCGAACGATCCCTAGAATTCTCTATCGTGTTTGGGTTATCGCGAAGATCGCCACGCCGGTTTGAACCGGATAGATCGCGGCGTTGGAAATCGCTTTCAACCATAGATAAGCCGGAATACGCGCGGGATCCAAAGCCATGCTGTAATAGCTGAGATCCTGCGGTATCGGGCCGCGCCACGCGGTTTTTCCGGCCGGAGGATAATCGAAGTAATTCCACACGTCGCGTTGAGCGTATAAAACGGCCGTTTGCTCCGAACCGGTCTGATATTCAATAACGATTTCCGCAACTTTGTATTGCAGGTTGGGCACCACCGCGCCGTCCAGGAGAAGCGAGAGCGCCGTCGAGCGAACGGGCTCAAGAGGTATGCGCTGGCGGAATCCCGGGACATAGGCGGAGGTCAGCGTGGAACCGCCTGTCGGGGTCCGATCGCGATCGAGGATGAGAAACGGCGTCTTGGCGAAATGCAGCACGCCCGGGCGCAGATCGGGAAAGTGGTTGGCGATTGCATAAACCGAAAAGGGATCGCGCGCGTGGTTGGCATTCGCCGCCGCGCCCAAGTCGACGGGCGAATATCGATAAGAAGCACTGTTTCCGGTCGTTTCACCGGGTCCGATCGCGTGTTCCTGGGTCACGGCGAATAGCGCGACGCAAGAGCTGCTCGCGCTGCCGATCGGCGATTTTCGGACGATCAGCCGCGCCGGTATGCGCTCGGGATCCAGCGCGATCGAGTAACCCGTCACGCTGCCCGCTTGGCTTTGATAAACCACGCGCTGTCTCGGTACGCTGGCAAAGAAGTCCCAGGCATCCACGTTGGCGCGCGGGATTTTGCTCAACACGCTTCCGTCCGCGTACACGATATCGATAACGGCGACCGCCGCATACGGCTTAAGCACGTTGATCGCGCTGAACGCTAGGTGGATCGCGTTCGTGGCGCGTCTTCTCAGATCGATCGCGATGAACGGCTCCTCCATGTCGCAGTTGGTTGCCACCGAGGGAAGCGTTTGCTTATGTCCCGCCGGCTTTCGGATATGAAACGGGATCTTACCCCAATGACGCAGGCCGCCGCGCAGATCGGGGAGGCTCGTGGCCTCATAGAGGTCGGGCATAAAGGGATCCCAGTCGAAACGCGAATTCGCGTACCATCCGAAATCGATCATCGCGGCTCGGCCGTGGTAGCGAGCCGGCGCGGGCGCGGGTCGCGATCGTAACGCGCCGAGCGCCACGATGAGATCGAGACAGAGCACGCTCGCAAAGCTCACGACTATCGCGCTTCGCTTCAGCCTTGGTCGAGACATGCTCAAGCGCGCGAGCGTAAAGACGACGACGAACAACACGAGAACCAGAATAGCGACGTACCAGTCGGGTTTCGTCAGCCGTTGCAGGTTTTCGATGCGCATGTGCTCGAGCAACGCCGGTACGTGAGCGACGGTTAAACCCATCGCGTGTAAAAGTTGATTTATCGAGAGCAAGCGAGCCTGGTCGAGAGCTTCACTCTGATAGGCGAGCCACAATGGAATCGTCCAAAGCGAGACGGCGCCGACCACCAGAACGCTTAGCCAGCGCGGAACGCGTGAGATAAAAGCCGCCAAACCCAAGACATAAAGCGCCGAATAACCGACAAAACGCCGTGCGCCGAAGCTCACGCCCGCTGAGACATCGTGAACCACGGAGTTGATATAGATCTGAAATAGAAAGCACACGAGGAGAAAGACTCCGACGCTTCGAAAGCGCGCGAGCAATAGCGCTAAACCGGGAACGGTTGCGAGAAAAAGCAACGGCGTCCAGGTGTAAAGGCCGTGACTCGGCGAAAATAGCAGGGTCAAGAAACGCGGGCGGCTCCAATCGAAAAAATCTTCGCCTTGAGGCACCGCGATCGGCGTTCCGAACTGCAGCCACCAGATGATGAGCTGCGGCAACAAAGCCGACAGCGAGCCCAACGCGAATATCAGAAGCGAACGCGCCGGACGCTCTTCCCAAAGCGCGAAGCGGGAAAACCGCCGCGAGACTCGCCGCAGCACGGCCAGTATGATAGCGAAAACCAAGCGCGATCCGATGAGAACGGGCAGAACGATATTCTGCCAGCGCGTCAGCACGGCCAGGCCCGCCGCCACTCCGAGCAATAGCCAAAGCGACCCGTGACGTCGGCGCGCGTGTTGATGGCTTTCGATCTCCGTGCGTAAGAATAGATAGATGAACAGCGCCACCGTGAAAGCATCGGGAACATGGGAAAACGTCCCCTGAAAAAAGAGATAGTTCCAAAACGGGCTGAGCGTCGCAACCGCGATCACGGCTGAGATCGCAACGGCTCGCGAGCTGACCAACACGGCCGCGCGATAACCAAGCAGCAGCGCGAAAAAACCATAAATCGCCGTGGCGAGATTCACGCTGTAAAGGTATTGATATCCAAAACCATCAACTCGCAGGCCCGCGTTGAAAAGGTTAAAAAACAGCGAGAGTAAATGGGCGGCGGCGGCGAAGGGCAGCCAGAGCAGGCTCGTGCCGACCGCGAATACGTTCAGGGTATAACCCATTTCGGTCAAGCGGCGATATGGTTGCCACATGCGCCAACCCCGAAATTCGTCGTCGAGCGACAGATCTCCATCGGTTACGAGCGATTGCGCCCAGGCATAGTAACCGACACCGTCCGGTGGATCGACGCGCGATTCGAAGCACACCGCCCAAGTCAGCCAAAACGCTACGGTAAAAAGGCACAGCGCGCGGTCCGTTTCCCAAGCACGACGAAGAATCCACATAATTCCGAGCCACCTCGCGACCGCGGCGGTTTATCGAATAAGGCGTTTAACCATCGCGATGAATACCCCTGTCAATACCAGATTGAGCGCTAAGGACAAAGCTGCCACGACGATCATCGGCCCGGAGATGCCGTAACTTAGCGATAAAATTAATACGCCTGCACCGACCTCTCCACGGGGCCACATGCCGATGCTCACGGCGAGCCGCTCGCGCAAACTCGCTTCAGTGCGATAGACAAAGACCGGAAACATCTTACCGAGGTTTGCCAGCACGGTCACGAGCAACACATGAACCGCGATCACCCCCCACCCGCGGTCGTTTTCTGTCATGATCGTCGCTATGACGGGCATACCGAGTCCGACCAAAACCATAAAGACCCCGGAAACGATACCCGATACCTTTTGCTCGATTTCGTCCTCGGGTCCTTCTTGATGCCCCTCTCTGACATCGTCCGTGTGCGGATCGCTTCCCGCTGGCCGCGCGAGCACGCACCCAAGCACGAATGCCGGGAGCAACACCTCGACGTGAATTGGGACGACGTCGTCGACCAACTTGCTCGCCTGATAGAGCACCTCGGATACCGCGACGATACCCGCGGAATAGATCATAACCGCGGGCCATCGCACCGACCAACGTAGACGGCGAAAGTAACGCCACGCCAGCCAGAGCTGCGAGAACATGATAACGATGATAACCGCCATCTGCCAGCGCATACCCACCATCAGCATCTTAAGCGGAATCATTAACAACACGGTGTCGAGGTCGTCGAAAATCGCGAGCACCCGGGCCTTACGGAAGACCCATGTCGCGGACAAACCGGCAGCCGCGAGCATGGAAAACAACACGCCCGCCGAGGTCGGAGCCGCGAAACGACCCGCTAAAAGCGCGGGCTTCCAACTCTCAAGGTCTTGCCATGCGCGTTCAGGAGCGAGAACAAAAACGAAGTACAGCGCCACGAAGATCCAAGGAAAAGCGGCTGCCGTGGCCGCCACGCCGTAGTCGACGGCGAGATCTTTCGGCCGCGAGCGATCGATTTCGAACTCGTAGCCGACGTGGATCATAATGAAAGCAAGCGCGGTCATTGTCGCGAGCCGCAATATCAGCGACGCGCTATCCCATAGGGCGTCGAACCAGTGCGGCAGGAATTGAGAGCCTAAGAGGCCGACGATCAGTAATAGCGAATATATCAGAACTTTGTTCATTTATGACCGCCTTTACCTCGCCGTTCGAGCAAATTGGCGATAGTGGCCGCAACCAAGGTTAAAACCGTAATCGGTATGATAACCCATTTAACGAGCACGGTAAATTCGTGCAGGGTGTGATGATCGGTCGCGCGCAGTAGAAGATACATCGTGTACAAGACAAAGTACCCCAAGAGCACGCCGCCCTCCCAGCGTAAGACCGCCATGTCGGTAAAGAAAATAGGTAAGCAGAGGACAGCGACGGCAACCATCACCGGCAGGTGGAACGAGAGAACAGCCGGAGAGACCGCAACACCTCCCGGCGCTGCAACGGCGGAAAAGCCCAGTACGCCCAAGATGTTGAAGATGTTGCTACCGACGACATTCCCGACCGCGATGTCGCTTTCACCACGGCAAGCTGCCGTAATCGATGTCGCGACCTCGGGTAAGGACGTTCCGATGGCGATCACGGTCAGGCCTATGACGAGTTCGGAGAGCCCAAGCCAACGAGCGGCGATCGACGCCGAGGCGACCAACCAGCGCGAACCGAAGACCAAGAACGCTAGGCCTGCAACCACGATAATCGCGTTTAACAGCAAGCCCTTCCAAGGTGTATTCCTGCGCGGAAAATCCGCGGGGGCCTCCAACGGGTCCACGACACCCGAGCGCCCGTCCGGACCTTTCGCTCGAATTCCCTTTCTGTAGCTAATAAAAATATGTAATGCCAATAGGGCGAGTAATAACAGCCCGTCCAAGAAACCCACTGAACCGTCGTAAGCGAGTAACAGGAACAACCCGGAAATGGTGACCAGAAAGGGAAGGTCAAAGCGAACGACTTGGCTTGAAACCGAGAGCGGGATGATGAGAGCCGCCAGGCCCAGGATCAGCAATATATTGAAGATATTGCTACCCACCAAGTTGCCGAGCGCCATATCGGTTGATCCGGACAGCGCCGCCATTACCGAGACCGCCGCCTCGGGAGCGCTCGTACCGAACGCGACCACCGTGAGCCCGATAAAGAGTCGCGAAACGCCTAGTTCGCTCGCGAGGCGAGATGAGCCGCGAATTAATAATCCGCCACCCAAGGCAAGGATGACGAGACCGAGCAGGAATTGCACTAGCGTGGCTATCATCGTCGTAAGCTGTTTTATAGTAACTTCGTGCGGACGCTCATTCGCGATCGGTAAAAGCTTTCGTAATCGGGCTAGAACCGGGTACAGTATATACCGATTTCTCGTATTGACCAGGTTGACAGAAGGCCCATTGATCATACATATTGGCGACCTCGGCCGGATAAAAAGATGAGTTTGAGCTCGTAAGAAGATCGATGCTCGCGTATCGAACGATGTGGGCGTTTGGGAAAGTATGAAGACGTGGATAAAGAATCTTCTAAAGGTTCGCGATACCCCGGAAGCGCTCGCGCGCGGACTCGCGGTCGGGTTCTTTTTTGGAGTGAGCTTTTTCTGGGGTTTTCAGATAGTGCTCGCGGTTTTGGTGAGTTTCTTGATTCGCGGCAACAAGGTCGTCGCGGCGGCGATGACGGCGGTGAGCAATCCGTTAACGTCGTTACCGATCTATAGCTTCTGTTATTTCGTCGGTCATCTGTTGATCGGCGGCCGAGATCGAATTCCGGATTTTTCCGTGGTGCATAGCGTCGAGGGGTTTCTAAAAATCGGCCCGCACTTCTTTATCACGATGTTGGTCGGCACAACGGTTGTCGGCCTTGTCGGTGCGTTGCTCATCTACGCGTCGTCCGAAAGGCTTTTACAAGCGCTTCGCGGCCGGATGCACAGAAAAGCTCTTTAGAGCTTAACGTTGCAAAAAATCCCCTTTATCTTTATTCGCTTTATTTCAAATACGAAAGCTTCCGTTGAGCTTATCCAAAATCTGTTGTTCTTTTTTCGAGACACGACCCACGCCGAGAAACCCCCCGGAGGCCTCCGCCGTCTTCCTGGTGGCGTGCATCAACTCGTCCCTGAGTAATCGTCGCTCCTCGGCCGTGAGCATTTCGCATAGTCCCTCCACGTAGGTCTGCCACGCTTCCAACAATCGCCGCTCCGGTTTGTGGGTTAGCCACCGCTCGAGCAACTCGTATTCAGTACTACCCGGCATGATCCCTTGAGCATTCGCGTGGGTCAGAACCGCTTTACGTTCTGCGTCGTCGATCGACCCGTCCGCCCAAGCCACTTCCACCAACGGCACGGTAGCCAACGCGGCCACGATCTCGGGCTTGATCTGCAGCTCTACCAGGCGAGTGAGGATCGCATCGTTGGAGATACCCGAGGCCTTAGCCAGTGCCTCCTTGGTCTCGGCCATCTTTTTTAGGGAACGAAGCCGCTCGATGAGAATCTTGTCTTTCTCGAGAAAAAACGCGTCTTCGAGGGTCCGTGAGTCGCGTAGGAATGTTTCGGAATTTCGTGATTTTGGTGACATGCGCTGGGTCCTATATAAAAGTTCTAATCAAATCTATATTCTACCTCGGCCCTTAGCAAGGCCCGAACGGCTTCTCGACGAAAACGCCTGATTCCGCCTTGGTTTCGACACTCTTTCACCGCGCCGGGACGCATAAAAAGTGCATCATGAAATGAGTCTGCTTTAAAACAAAAGGGGGAAAGGGCGCACGAACCTGGCTCGCGCTATTCTTCGAAAGCAACGCGCTATACGCCGAAGCCGTTTTTGCAGCGTTACGGTTAGCCACGTTGCTCTACTGCTCAATGGAAGCGGGATCGATGCAAACCTGGATGTTGGTTAGAAGCTGGCTGTTGGCACAGATCCGACCCGGACCGCATTCGGTTTCCCCTATGTGACAGACTTCATACTGGGTTCCCGCGGTGGTATTGCACTGAGCGGTACATTCGATAAGAGTATAGCGGATATCAGAGTAGCTCGCGGTAGAAATTGTCCCGCAACAAACCTCATTGGTCGCACAGTCCTCCGGACCGTCACAGTAGGCTTGCATGACATAACAGTCCTCGTATTTACAGTCGCACGTGTCATTGAGAGGGATGCAAGTATCGGTGTCGAGGCTTCGAACACAGCATTTTTCCGCGCCGAGCTCGCAGAGCCGAGGCAGCCCCACACCGCACGATACTCCAGGCGCGACGATGTTGATATCGCCAAACTCCGGTCCCAACGCGCCTGTATCCGCTTGTGAGGTTCCGGTATCAGCTTGAGCGGTTCCCGTGTCGGCGAGTGGCCTTGCGGCATCGACCGGGGAGTTGCCGTCACCGGAATCGTTGATAAAGGGAGTTAAACCGTTTCCGGAAGCCGCGTCGATCATGATGTTGTCGAATATACCTGTATCTTTAGCGGATGCATCGATGAATTGACTCGGACTTTCCGTTTGCTCCGGGCACCCGAAACAAGGGCCGTAGCCGTCCCCTGTTTGGTTACAGATCTGGGTTCCGACGCCCTGGCTACCCACGCAAGGACACTGGCGCTGGGTGTCGGGCTGGCATGCGGTAGGTAGCGCAGGATAATCGTCGTTCCGGGATTTCTCAGGACTACAGGATAGGGTAAACATCAGTGCGAAAGTACAACTAACAACTGCTTTCACGGCAGCACCACCTTTTGCTTCGTCCCATCGATTTGAATCGCCCTCACCTCGACGTGTTGTTCCGGTAAGAGAAAAACACCGGCTGGTTCGAGGCTGAAGGGCATCCAGAAAGCGTATTGTTTACCTAAAGAACGCCCCTGCTCGTCGAATAGCTCGACCGGTCGGGTCGGTTCCTCTTCAGCATACAGTTGTTGACGCGTGGTGGTGCCCCGATAGGAGAGATTTCCCTCTCTGTCCATGAGCACGCGGTGGTACGTCACATCGGGTGAAGGGATCCGCATAAATTGCATATTCAGATAGCGAATGCGCTGGAATAGACGTTGATAGTTGTAGTCACTGATAAAGGTGGGTTCACAGTAGCTCATCATGTCGTAGTAGATGTTGGGGTCCAGGAGCGTTTCGAGGGTCATGACATAGGCCCACGTGCCCATCTTGGCATCCGCATAGGGGAATGGGCCACCGTCGACTCCACACGGGGCATGTTCCAATCCGAAGGAATGGCCCACCTCGTGCGTCATCGTGGTGGCCGAAAGCCGATCGCCAAAACCGAGTCCAACCGAGCAGCGGATATTGGAAGAAGGCGTGGGCACGTAGGAAACCCCGGCAACGCCGCCTCCATATTGACGGAACGTATCCGCGGGATTGAGTAAGCCATAGTACACCAGTTTGGGGTCCGGTTGCTCGCTATCGCGAAACGCGCAATGGAAATCAAGCCATGCCTCCCACCCGGTGTTAGAGGTAATCCTTCCCGAATAGTCAACCGGTTCGTGAACACTCAACTCGAGCTGAGTAATGGGATAGTGCTCGGTGATGTAACCCTTGTACGTTTCTAGATTCTCGTCCGAGGTGGAGGGAATCCGCCCCGAGCCGTCCGCTAGGTAGCGATAAGGTACCAGCATCAAAAAGACGGGGCCGGCATTGCGCGCGGAGAGATCGAAGGTCGTCTCCTCTTGACGGGGCCAACGAACATCTTGATCAGGCGAAGTAACCGGGGTGGTCCCGGCCATTTCAAGTAGCGAGACGGCGTACCTCAGGTCGGCGACGATTTGCTCGCCCGGAATCCTGAAGTTGATGGTCGTATCCATGGCCTCCTCTCTAGAGGCGCCGCTGATATTTTGGGTAACCTCCTGCGATTCAACCCGGGAGGTTTTCGATTCGAGATGTAATTCGGCGCGGATAGTTCTGGTTTGCCAGCCGCCCAGCGGCTCAACAAAAACCCGGAGCATCGCTTCTCTTCCGATGACAACCGGGGCATTGCGGGTATCCACGTCTTGGCCGCTGATCACGAGGGGAATCTTCGGGCCTTGATAGATAGCAAGCTCGCGAATCCGGATACCGGATGCATAGGCAATCTGAGGCGGAGGGACCACTCCAGTTTCGCCCGTACCCCCTTGCGGAGTATCGTTCAGGTTTCCGTCGGAACCGTCCGCAGGGGAATGGGCTCGTTCATCACCCGCGTCCGACGGTATGTCATTCGAAGGACCGGACGGTCCGCTCGCCGCGTCTATAGCTATCCCCTCACCTCCGTAACCCGGACACTGGCACTCACCAAAGGTACGGGTATCCGCTCGGCATATTTGAATTCCCTGACTACCGTCGTCGCAGAAACAATCGACCTGAATGCCGCTAATACAGAACCCTGAGGTGTTATAGAAATATCCGCCTGAATCCCCAATGAGTCGATTGTCATCCTCACATGCAAACAGATGAATCAACAACAATGAGCAGTAAAAAAGGTATACGAGCCTCATCATACAGTCCAACCCATGCAGTCCAACCAGAGTAAAGAAGTTTATACAATTTTTGCACATAGTACCAGACGATTCAAATGTTGTCATCAGCACAAAACCATGTTGTCTTGTAACTTCTCGAAAAGCGGTGGCGAGCGGATGAAGATAGATGAGCTTCAAAAAAGTAAAAAATCGAAGCGCCACCCGGCTTTCCCGCGTCGTCATGCGCGACTTCGAGGACGCTTCAGCGGAGGCGCTCCATCAGCCTGACCCGCTTCAGCACTCGAGTTGTAAAGTGATTTCGCATCTTGGCGGGCGGCCTGGACGCGCTTGCGTTGCAGGCCGGTATCGGACCGCGTCTTGATCCGCAGGATGTGCACGGTCACGCCGACGCCCACTACGAGCAAGAGAAGTCTGACCCACCAGAGCCTGTCCGGCACGGCGGCGAACGCCGGTAACCGCTCAGGGGGGTACTGCTGTTTGACTACGACGGCGGCCAATTCATCCCGTAAAACCGGCTTGCGTCCTCGCGCCGGCTCGTCAGGTACA
>JAFGIB010000371.1 GCA_016929805.1 Deltaproteobacteria bacterium
AGGCAACTGGCCTTAGAAAGGCTTGAGCGGTGTGAGGGGAAACTTTCACGCACCGTTCTTAGGGGGGCCTGGCCCAGTAATGGGCCAAGGCCTACCCGCTGAAGCTCGCACACAAAAATGCAGAATGTGAATACACGCAGCAGGGCTTTCAGCAATAAACGATAACGCCCCGCCAGCGGATACCCGACTGAGAAAAGCACTTGATAGCCTGGATAAAGCCGTTAAAAAAATATGGGAGCAAAATGTTATCGCTGCTTGATCATTTGACTGTAAACTTGACTCAATTGTAACTCAAAACCTTCCTCAAGGACTCTAGGGCGTCCTCCCAATCGGCTGAAGTCATTCCATAATACGAAAGCGGGAGGCATCGTTTTGACCCACGACGTCAATCCTTTGCTATAGACAAAATGCGCTGACGTAGTTCATAATATAACCAGCGACCACTCGAACTTTGGTATTCATTGCCGGATTGACGTTAGTGCACTGTAGGGTCGGATGAGTGAATAGTATATCGTACTCACCCGGATCCAAGTTCGAGATGCTGCCCCAACCAGCTATGGAAGTGGCATCGAGCGATAGATCATACCGCTCTTCGTCGTCTACGTAGTAAGGACCGATCCCCTCATCGGGTTCGAGACTGACGCTGACGCCCTCGGCGCTGATCTGATAAAGGTCGTTGTACTCGAACGTATAGGGCGAGTCCACGTTACCTGCGTTTGACCTAGCTGCACCGAAAACGATACTACCCTTTTCATCATCGGCGAAGGTTACGCCAAAAAGCTCCTCGACTTCTTTCATTTGTTCGTCATCCATTATCCGGGTCATCATTATAAAGCCTAAACCTCCCCCCACAGCCCGCAGGTATGGCGGGTAACCCTCCTTGGTAAAAGAAATCAATTCATCGATGCTCTGGGAAAACGCCTCGGGAAACGCAAATTTACCCTCCGAATCGGTAATGACGCAGGGAATATCGTCTCTTTCGAAAATGCAAACCTGTACACCCTCGATAGGCTCCTCCCCGGTCGGCTCCTCGGTTCCGCTCATTCCAACACCCGGCAAGGTCTTGACCACAGTACCTGAAATCGTGACCGTGGCTTCCCCGACGTCCCGCTCTTCGGCTGCGTTCGTTTCGCGCTGGCCAGCATCTAATTCAAACGCACCGGTATCAACCTCGGCCGCGTCCGTTTCAGGGTATTCTTCATAGGTCGCTGCGGCCTCACCGCCGGTCTTACCGTTTTTATCCGAACCGCTCTTACCGCCCGTTACAACATCGTCATCAGCGCCGCTATCGTCGTTGCCGCAAGCGGCGCATGATATTAGTAAAAACGCGAATCGTATAATCAATCCGTTGTTCTTCATTTTTATCCAACTTTCTTTCGATCTTTGTCGAAGGTTTGGAGGGCTCTTAGATGGGATGGGTGAGTAGCCCGGGGAATCTCACCCCCAGGCCCTCTCAGAACCGGACTTGAACCTCTCAGCTCATCCGGCTCCCATCATCCGACCGTCGGCACAATCCCCATTTTCCAATGAGCGAATAGTTCCGGTTCGCGCTTTGCTAGCCTGCCAAGCCAGTATTCCGCTCGTCTTCGATGGTGATTCAGCCTTTTATACTTCCGACGGGCCCATTGTACAAGCGCACGATTCATGTGGCGTAGGACTGTATACAATTCTGATTAATAAAAGCGCCTATAGTAGTCGATCCATCCACGTATCACCGGATTAAACATACGAGAAATATCCTCGATGCTTTTGTCCGATTTCACTTGAAGTCTCCAACTTCGGATCGTTTGTCGCATCGCCTTACAGGCTTTACCACTGACACCCGATGTGAAGTTGAACGTACGCCGAGGCAAAGGCAACAAAGACCGGATGGTGGCCTTGGGTTCGAGTCTATTGAATCCGCTGCGCAAATACTGGGTGAGTCGTCGACCGATAGGACAGTATTTATTCCCCGGTAATGGCGGTCGGGAGCATATCAGTCGTATGTCGTTCAACAAGGCACTGCGAAAAGCGGTAGCCAAAACCGGTATTGACAAGCAAGTAACGCCGCACACATTGCGCCATTCGTATGCGACGCACATGATCGAGTCCGGGGTAGTTCTGAGGAGCGTGCAACTGATGTTGGGTCACAGCTCGATCTAGAGCACGTCGCGACATATTCATCTGACGCATGCGCGCATGCAGCGAATCCAAAGCCCGTTGGACGTACTGTCGACGTGGGCGAAACAACGCAAGCGAAGGCCGGGTAAAACGACAATCGCGTCTATGCATAGACAAGAAAAAGCGCAACCAAAGCGAAAAACCGGATAACCGCGACCCGAAGCGATGCATTGTCACCGAGACGCCGGTGGGGCGCTCAGCGATGCGGTGCGCACGACGGCTGAGCTCGGAGAAATGGCACGGCGTTATTATCCCTAGCTGTGCCAACAGCTCCGAGTGTCCGATGAGCAACATCGCGTGCTTTGTGACATCATGCGTTGTCGCACCGCCGCGTTGGGCGGCCACCTTGATGTGTGCCCCCACTGCGGTCATGAGCGACCGTCGTACAACTCGTGCCTGAACCGGCATTGTCCGAAATGCCAATGGTCCGCTTGCGAACGGTGGTTGGATGAACGCAAAGACTTCTAGTCGTGGGCAGTTTGAAATTTATGTAGTTTTCTTGCGAAGCTGTAAAAAGCGGATGTAACGGGGAGATACCGGCTGTGGAGGTCTGATTACGTCAGTACGGCGATTGAACTACGCGACGCCATATGGCGGGCTTGAGACAAGCTACAGGCTACGCGAGATTTCTTCTCGCCTTAGGCTTCTAGAAATGACAAATCACCGGAGCACGAGTCCCCGCGCTACTCTTTGTCATTTCGAGCAAAGCAAGAGATCTCGTGGTGTACCTTATTAACCGAAGCAGAGAGATCTCTCCCTCTGGTCGAGATGACAATCAGGAGAGACGAAATCACGCCGCAACCCATGAGGCGACGTCGCCCTTTTCCAATAAGGCATCGCTTATCGCGCGAACCACCTGCGGATCGGCTGCCAAAAGTTGCCCACGGGCGGGGACCAGGGCGGCCACGCCGACCACAACCGGTTGATTTTGCTGCAAGCCGTGTACCGAGACCAACTCCACTCGAGTTCCGTCCTCCAAAACATAGGCCGGATTACTTCCTTCCGCGGCATGTTCATCCGCCTCGGTAATAGTCGCTTCGGTCGAATCCTTGAGCTCGGCTTCCAAATAGACTCTTACGGTTTCGAGCAGTTGCTGTGGAACCGGGTTCCCGTTTTCGTTCCACAGTGTCCGTAGTCCATCTACTTGTAGACCGTATAAATAGCCGCCTTTGGCCTCACAATGATCCGCAAGTATTTCAAAAGCACACTCAGCGCGCTGATCGGAATCTCGACAACTATCGAGCTGAGCACGCGTATCCCGGTACATACTATCGATTTCCAAACCTTTTGATTGGGCAAGCCTCCCATCATGCAAGGGTGGTATCGTGAGCTCTGCTTGCCTGGCCTTTTGGATATTAGTAAATACAAACGTAACGGAAATGCGGGAAGAGTAGAATTGTACGGCTGAGATGTAAATAGAAACTCGACGGGAGGTGGG
>JAFGIB010000035.1 GCA_016929805.1 Deltaproteobacteria bacterium
AAGGGCGTGCTCACTTTTTTTGGACCTCACTTAGGGTGCACTAAGCTGCGGCCCAAAAAAAGTTCCGCGCGTCCTTATTTCATCGCTTTTTTCGCGTTTCCGCTCGACGTTTTCTGCAACGTTAAGGTTTAATGAATGCCCGGGGGTTTTACGCGAAAAAGCGCCTAATTTCGAGCCGTTGAATAAGTGCAACGGTCGTGTTAAATTGTCCTTTATTACGGAGGCGGCGCGAGAATTCAAGTGACGAATATCGATCGACATAAGGGGCAGCCGGCTTGTAATTCCGATTGCGACGGCCCGAGATCCTCCGGCGCCGGCTCAACACCGTTTTATGAGACGTCCGCGGTTGCGCCTCCGTCAGGCGCACAAACCAAAGCCGTGCTCGACCATTTGCAGCACATTCAAAAAAAGAAAAAGGCCGGCTCCGCTCTCAACGATCCGAAGTTTTTGGGCGCCGCGATGAAAACGATTTACGAATCCTCGGACGTCTCGATTAAACGCGGTGATCAAACCATGGTGGTGACACAGCTTAGAGACGACGAGCCCACGAAATTGATGGTTACGTCGCGCCCAGCACCGATCAAACTCGAAAAATCACGAGACGCGGAGGGGTCGACGAAGTCGCCTTTCCGTCAAGGGGTTGCAAGCCCAGATCCCTTTTCCTCTCGCCTATTTATCGAGCCGAATAGAACCGACTCGGTCCCCGTGCTCGAAGACTCGGCGTCGGTCGTCAATAGCGATAGCGAGCAGCGCGCTGTGAGAAGTTCTAGCGCATACTCTTTATCGGATATCGTCTTTTGGATCTCCCTTGTGATTATATTCCTCGGTCTCGCTTACTGGATTTCTCCGTAAAGCGAGATCGTGAAGCTTTCGTCGCGAGACTCGCCTTTGGCGATTATTGATATAAAACCTGCCCCTGCCCGTGCCCTTCTATCCAGCAGGGAGGACATTCCTTAAAGTGATGCTCAGCTTAGCAGATGCTTGTCGCAGTTGTCACCGTTCAGTTCGGTTCGTTTTTTCGCCTTAACGTAGCAAAAAACGTCGAGCGGAAACGCGAAAACAGCGATCGAATAAGGGCGCGCGGAACTTTTTGGGGGCCCGAGCTTTGTGCACCCTAGGTGAGGTCTAAAAAAAAGTGAGCACCTCCTTAGTTCGCGCTGTTTTTCGCGAGCGAAGCGCTTTACGCCGACGGATTTTTTGCAACGTTAAGGTTTATTCCGATATGAAAAAGAAGCTTTTCTACGGTTGGTGGATCGTGCTTGCCTCCAGCTTGATATGTCTGCTCGGTTACGGGACCTGGCTTTATGGTTTTGGGGTCTTTTTTAAGCCGATGGCCGCTGAATTCGGCTGGAGCCGGGCGCTTGTCGCCGGCGCCTACTCCCTGAGAAGCGTGGAAGGCGGCATTGCGGGCCCGCTGGTCGGCTGGGCGGTGGACAAATTCGGATCGAGGGTCGTGATACAGTGGGGCGCTGTGATTTCAGGGACCGGATTCGCCCTGATGTATTTCGTAGATTCCATACTCGGATTTTACTTGGTGTATGCCGTGTGGCTATCGGTAGGCATGAGCGCCATGCTCTATATCCCCTCGGATGCGTTGATCGTTAGGTGGTTTGACAGAAGGCTTTCTTTCGCGCTCGCCGTCGTAACCGCCGGCGTCGGCATGAGCGGTCTAATTTGCACGCCTTTGCTTTCGTGGTTGCTGCTGCGAGTAGGGTGGCGATACGCCTTTATTACTGTAGGAATCGTGGTTTGGGTCGTTGTGCTGCCGCTCTCTCTGCTGATCAAGAACAGGCCCGAAGAAGTTGGCTTAAAACCCGATGGAGAAGTGGCCGACGGCGAGCTAGAGAATCGAGCGCGAACAGCGGGGAAGGCGCTTCGCTCGACCGATCGGTTCCCTGCGGAATACACCCTTACTCAGGCGCTTCGGTCGCGGCTCTTTTGGGTTCTCGCGTGCGCTTTTGGTTTTGCGCTGATGAGCCACGCCGTGGTTACCGTACACACGATTCCGGCGCTGACCGACGTGGGAATTTCGCCGCAAAAGGCGGCCTTTGCCTTTGGGATGATCATATTCGTCAGTATCGCCGGCAGGCTGCTTTTCGGCTACCTTGGGGATCTTTGGGATATCCGTTATCTGTTTGTAGCCGCCTACTGCCTGCAAGGCGCCGGTATTTTAGTACTGATGAACGCTCGCGACCTAGCCAGCGTCTCTCTGTTTATCGCGCTTTTCGGCGTCGGCTTCGGAGCGACGGTGCCGCTTATGCCCGCCATCCGCCGCGGTTATTTCGGCCTAAAAGCGTTCGCGAAGATCCAAGGATTTATGACGCCGATCATCTTGTTCTTCAGCGCGTTAGGGCCGATCGCCGCGGGATACGTTTTCGACGTAAGCGGAAGCTACAGATGGGGATTTCTGCTGGTTGCGATAACCATGTTTTTAGCCGCGCTCATGCTTTTACTACTGCTACCCTCGAAAGACCGTTTAGCGCGCTAATAGAGAATCCGGCGGTGACGTCCCTGCTTGAAGTCGCGAAGCGGACGGCAAGCCGTCTGAATAGGGCCGGGGAAGTACGAGTTGTGCACTTCGAAAGAAAAGGGGTCAGCGGAGGGGCGCGGTGATATCGATTTCATACATGGAAAGAACTTCGGCAAAGAGATTTAGCGCTATTTGTTTGATTGCCTTATTATCGCGTAGCATTTTTTGCGACAATTAGCCGTCAGCTAAGGGATTCGTCCAAAAGAGCGACGGGTTGAGCGCTCGCGAAAAGAGCCAAGGCCAACTCCTGCACGAAGATTCGCAAACTGCCGATTAAGAGAGTTCTTGGAGCACGGTCCCGTTTTCGTGCTATGGTTCTCTCGCTGCGTTGGTCTCGAACGGCGCGCTCGGGTTATCGCGTAGGGCTCGCGCAAAAATAATTTCACGTTTTCGCGCCCAGCTCGGGGTCAAATGTTTTATCGACGACTGAGCGGAACCGCAGCAATAGCAGTGCTATTTCGAGGATTCCGCGATTGAGGAGATGAGACAGTTGGCCCCGAGATGGGATGCTAAAAGTGAAGTTGTTTTTGTGCGAGCCCTTAGGTCGTCGAGAACCAGGCCGTCCGAGCGCTAATGGCGGCTGATACGAACAACAAGAGTAGACAGCGCTCGGAGAAACTGATATTGTGTGGCACGAATTTCGGCGCTCATAGGCGTTTTTTTTCGAGTTTATGGAATTCGGATATGCTTAAGTAAGTCGTATTTGTGTTTTCTTATTGAGCGACGCTTAAAAACAACAGCGGAAATAGATTCTCATATGGTATGAGATCGAATAAGACACAGGCGAAGTCTGAGTACCTTCGGACTTGACTGCTCGCTTTCAAACCATATAAACGAAGTAGGTTTCGAGAACGGCTCAAAATTCCGATGACGCCTTTTATTCTTCGGTTTATGCCGTCGCTCTATATATTATAGACGTTCAACGAAGCGATGTAATGTGCACGAGAGGTTATTACAAGTTTATAGGGATCGCTTATCCGAACCAAGCAACGCGAGTGAGAGAGGCGCTGTTGTCAAATCGATAAAAAAGCAAAAATTCCTTTACAGGAGGTATTTATGATTAGAAGGATTGAGAAAGCAGCTGTTATCGGCTCCGGGATTATGGGAGGAGGGATTGCCGCCTTATGCGCAAGCGCCGGCGTTCCTACACTACTTCTCGATATTGTTCCGTTCGACCTAAAAGATGAGGAAAAAAACAAGCCGGAAGCTCGAAATAGAATTGTCAAGGCCGGTCTAGATGCGCAGCTCAAAGCCAGGCCCCCGGCCTTTATGGACAAGAACATCGATGTCAATCTGATTACCACTGGGAACCTCGAAGACGATTTTGCTAAGCTCGCGGAATGCGACATCATCTTCGAAGTCGTCGTAGAGAACCTTAAGATTAAGCAAGGACTTTTCGAGAAAATCGAAAAGGTGATGAAACCGACCGCGATTATAGCTTCGAACACCTCGGGTCTTCCCCTGAGTAAGATGGCTGAAGGTCGAAGCAAGCAGTTTAAAGAAAACTTCTTAATTATGCATTTCTTCAATCCGGTCCGCCACATGAGACTCCTCGAGTTTGTCGCCGGCAAAGGGACCAAAAAAGAGGTGCTGGATTTCGCGGCGAATTGGGGCGAGAAAACTTTGGGGAAAGGAATCGTATGGTCAAATGATACGCCGAATTTTATCGGCAATAGAATCGGTGTCTACGCCACTGCGGTACTCTTCAATAACATCTTGGATTCCGGCCTGACGCTCGCGGAAGTCGACGCGATTTTCGGCGCGGCGATGGGAAGACCCAATACCGGTATTTTCGCCCTCGCGGATCTGGTCGGTCTCGATACCATTCACCATCTGTTGGTCAACTCCCGGGAGATGTTGGTCAACGACGAGTGCCGCGACGGCTACACGGTGCCCGATTGGTTTCAGAAGATAGTCGACAACAAATGGCTCGGCAACAAGTCTAAGCAAGGCTTCTATAAGAAGCAGCTCACCGCGGATTTTCAAAAGAAAAAGATGGTATTGAACTTAAGGAGCTTGGAATACGAGGAAACCGGCAAACCCAGCTTAAAGTGTTTAGACGCCGCCAAGCAGGCCAAGACGACAGGCGAGAAGATCAAGGCGCTCCTTTATGGTGATGATAAGGGGTCGAAGTTCGCGTGGAAAATGAGCGCGGCGATATCGATTTACGCCGCCAACCGCATCCCGGAAATAGCGGATTCAATCGTCGAAATCGACAACGCGATGAAGTGGGGCTACGCCTGGGAGCTCGGGCCGTTTGAGACCTGGGACGTGATCGGCGTAAGAGAATCGGTAACGAAGATGGAAGCGGACGGCTTTAATGTTCCCGAAAGCATCAAAAAGATGCTCGAGAGCGGGAAAGAGACCTTCTATCAAGTGAAGAACGGAAAGAAGCAATATCTCGACCTAACCAGCAACACCTATAAGGATGTTAAGCTCAGCGATAACATCATCTTCCTAGCGAATCTCAAGGAAGATAAAAAAGAGGTTTTGTCCAACGAGTCGGCGTCTCTGATCGATTTGGGAGACGGCGTATTCTGTCTCGAATACCACACCAAGATGAACAGCATCAATGAAGGCATTGTCACGATGATCGGCCGGGCTTTGGACTACGTTGGTAAAAACGGCGTCGGCATGGTTTTCGGCAACCAGGCGCCGGGCATCCCGGGCGCGTTCTCGGCCGGTGGAGACCTAAGTGCGATGTTGAAAGTAGCCAATGAGAAGAGGTTCTCGCAGATCGCAGAGGGCTTAAGGGAGTTACATCGAGTCTTTCAAGGCGCTCGATACGCTCCGTTCCCAGTGGTCGCGGCTCCTTACGGCATGACGCTTGGCGGAGGTTGTGAGACCTGTCTTTGGGCGGATAAAATCGTCGCCCATTGTGAAACCTATATCGGACAGGTGGAGATCGGCGCCGGTCTGGTTCCCGCGGGAGGGGGCTGTCTAAATACCTGGAAGAAATATATCGAAAGCTTCCCGAGGCAGGTTCAACTCACCGACTTGGGCGCTTTCTTTATCCCCGTCGTTCTAACGCTCGGTCAGGCAAAGGTTTCGACCTCCGCGGCTGAGGCGCGCACTCTCGGTTTCTTGGGACCGAAGGACAGAATCATATTCAATAAGGATTCGCTGATTGGAGAGGCCAAGAAGGAAGTGCTGAGGATGGTCGAAGATGGTTATTATCCGCCGGTCAAGACCACGATCCCGGTCATGGGTAGAGAGGGCATCGGCATGGTCAACACGCAGCTATTCAGCATGTCGGAGGGCGGGTTTGTTCCGCCTCACATGAACGAGATTATGAAGCGCATTACCTATATCGTCGCCGGCGGTAACGTCCCGCAGGGCACACGGGTTACCGAGGAGCATATCCTTGCGCTCGAAATCGAAGCCTTCGTCGACCTTTGGAAGACGGAAGCGACGCGAAAGATGGCCGAGCACATACTTAAGACCGGCAAGCCATTAATAATGTAATAATAATAGATTTAACAATTGGAGGATACCAATGAGAGATGCATATATTGTAAGCGCGGTGAGAACCCCCGGCGGTAGGAGCAAAAAGGGCAGTTTTGTCCAGACTCGGCCCGAGGATTTGATCACGCACGTGATGGTTGCGGCGATCGATAGAATCGGCCTCGATAAAAGCGCGGTCGATGACTTCATCCTCGGCTGTGCCTTTCCGGAAGCGGAACAAGGACTAAACCTCGGTCGTATCGCGCCGATGATGGCTGGATTTCCCGAAACCACAAGCGGAGCTGTCGTCAACCGCTTCTGCGCCTCGGGGCTTGAATCGATCGCTCAATCGGCCATGCGCGTTATGGCTGGATGGTCGGAGATAACCATGGCCGGCGGCATTGAGTGCATGGGAACGGTGCCCATGGGTGGGAATCTTCCACGGCCTCATCCGATTTGGTCCAAAGAACATCCCGAGGACTATATCTCGATGGGAGTAACCGCTGAGAACGTTGCTAAGCGGTATAACGTATCGCGGGCGGATCAGGACGAGTTTGGGTATCATTCTCAAATGAAGGCGGCTGAAGCAAAAAAGAAGGGCCTTTATACCGAAATCGTGCCCACGCCGGCCGATAAGTATACGACCATGCCGGACGGTACGATTAAGCACGAAAAGGTCATGATAAAGGACGATGACGGTATCCGGGAGGATACGACTCTCGAGGGATTGGCCAAACTGAAAACTCCTTTTGCCGCGAACGGTACGGTGACGGCGGGAAATTCTTCTCAAACCACCGAGGGCGCAGCGGCGAGCGTGATCATGAGCGCGGATGCGCTAAAGAAGTACGGGATTAAGCCGATCGCCAAGTTGGTCTGTTACACCACCGCGGGCTGTAGATCGGACGAAATGGGCGTCGGACCTTCGGTGTCGATTCCGAAGCTGCTTAACAAAGTTAATATGAAAGTATCGGATATCGGCTTATGGGAAATCAATGAGGCTTTCGCCTCGCAGGCCCTTTATTGTTTGAGAAAGCTCGGTCTGGACGACAAGAAGCTATGGACCGTCGACAGCGATAAGAGAATTATCAACATTAACGGCGGCGCGATCGCCTTGGGACATCCGCTTGGATGTACCGGATCGAAGCTCGCCGCCACGCTGCTCGCCAACATGCAAAGGCTCGGCGTCAAGTACGGTGTCGAGGCTATGTGCATCGGGGGCGGAATGGGCGCCGCGGCTCTATTTGAGCTATGTGACTAGGATCGGCGTAAAGGGATAGACAAAAAGGCGGCCAAAAACCGCCTTTTTGTTTTGTTGAGCCTTTGCCGTAGCGTTAGGACGATCCTTCAGCGCAAACCGCTTCGCGCGCTAAATCGCAGGTAATCTTTACGGGAAGGATTGAAGCGATCTTTCGCTATCGCCGCTCGATAATAGCCTCTGAAGTTGTTCCGTGGTTATCGGCTCGACTTGCATCGACGGTAATAATTCAAAATAGACGCATCCCCAGCACCAAATGTTTCTCGGAGCTGCTCGGGTCATGTCTAGGTAGCGAATATCGATCTCTTTATCCGGATAACGCGAGCGAATGACGGCCGGTCCGTAGCCGAGGGCGCTAAACTCATCGGCGGCAGCCTTTTTGGCTTGACCGGGTCCACCATACAGGACACTGATCAGTGTGCTCTCAGGCATATCCGGTAGAGTCGTCATAACGACACGCTGAAAATTACGCATCCATACGCCTTTCGGAACCGCGGCGCGAGCGACGACTTGAGACCAAGGAAGTGAAAGCAATAACAACGCGACGATTGCGATTTCCAGCACGCGTTGATATTTCGTCCGATTGGTTTCGAGAAACGCGTCGAGCCAAGCCGCGAACAACAAAGCCGCGGGTATTTGCAATGTCATTGCCAAGCGCACATGCGCAAACGGCAACGCCCCGAGGACCGCCGCCATGCCGCATAACCACGGGAGTATAAGCGCGTGTCTCGCGGCTAACTTCGACCAGATTCTGCCCGACGTCTTCTTGTTCCAGGCAAGCGCGATCGCGATCAGAGCCAAGATCGACAACGCGCTGAAAAGAGCGTTACGGCTTCCGGCTAAGATAATAAAATGCGTAACGGCGTTCCCGAAAATATGTGGGCTGAAAAAGAATCGATAATAGGACGGCGTTTCTTGCGAGGCGATTGCACCGTAGCGATACAGACTGAAGAGTCCCGCGATCACGAAAAACGGCCATACGCGTATGACGGCCCGCAAGAACGCGGAGCGTGAGAAGGAAAAACGATCTACGTATAGAGAGGCCAACAGAACGAGAAAGGGAAGGCTGAGCACGAACTCGTTGCACAGAAGTCCGAGAAAAAAAACGGCCCATGCGGCGATTTGAAAGACGCGCTTTGGATTGCGCGCGTAGTCGAGGAACAAGCTAAGCGCGAGGACCAGAAAGAATAGCGCGGCCACGTGATGAAAGCAGCAAGCGAGTGTGAGATTGGTGATGGAAGGAAAGCGCGAAACCGCAATCAGCGAAGCAACCGCGGCGCTACGCACCTCAAAATCGAGCTGGCGCGCGAGCCGAAAAACCGCCGCGGCCGTCAATATATGCGTGACGATGGTGATGGCGAAGAAACCTTGGGCATTCCAACCAAAAAGCTTAAACGCGAGGTAAAAGTAGCTATCCATTCCAAGCGGCCGATAGGTCCACCAGAACGAATGCTCCAAAGGAAAAAACACCTTTAGCCAATCCCAGGGTTGTTGTACATAGAATAAAAAAGCGAAGTCGTCCCCGGCAAACCAGTCGATTGAGGCGATCCAAATATACAGCCCCAGTACGCTGCAAGCGATGAAGCCAAACGCGAGCAAAAAGGGTCTGGATACTGTCGCACCGTCAACCGACTCTGGCTGTTTCACGACTAAAACTAACCGAGCTACTATTGCTTGCCTACGCCCGGGCAAGAAAGCGATTCGCCCATTTCGTTCTCGGAAATCTGTTGGTTATCGTCCTCATCGTTGAACGCGAGGTTGCCGCTGCATATATGGTTGGTGCCGCGGGCTGTCCAGTAGCCCGCGACCCGATTGTTGACCATAACAGCGTTGTATAAACGGGAGACGGTCACGACATTCAAATCCGGATCGAGCCACTCTCCGTCCACGGCCCCCCGTTCTCCTTGCTCGAGATCAACTTCATTTCGGCTGCCAGCGCCAGCGACGAGTATACTGGTCATAAATACCATACCTGCTGTTCTCATAAACGCGTTTTTGTGTTAGTCGCCGCTATCGTCTCAGATTCCCACCGACGCCTCGAAAAGAATCGTGCCGAACAAACCGTGGTAAAATAGATCGTTGTCGTTGTCCGCGGAGATATTGATAAATCCCCAGCCGAATTCCGAGCCGATAGCGAGACCGGGAGAGATCTTTCCTCTAATGCCGGCGCCCAGGCTTAGACCGATGCCGAAGGCGTCGTCTTCTAGATCTCTACAGTTCGGATCGCATACTTCTGTCTCTCCGAGAAATAGCATATTAAGCCAACCTCCAACCGAAAGCGCCGCGTATCGGTCGTCTAAAACGTCGTACATAGCGAGCGGGCTGAAAGAAAAGGCGCTGCGCGAGGTCTCGTCGCCGCCGGCGTCTTCCGCGTCGTATCCTCCAAAACCAAAACCAAGGCCTAAATAGAGTTGATTGTCTAAAAACCGGAACCCGGGTGTCACTATCGGTACGAAGAGCGATTGCACAACATCGAGGCTGTCCTCAGCAAAATCTCTATTCGCAATTAGGTTCAACGCGTCGAATCGACCCTGAATCCCGATGCGCCCTTCGCTGGCGGAGGGAGCTGGAGCGCTAATTCTTGCCGAGCCGCTGACGTCCGCCGTTTGGGAGAAAGCAGTTCCCGCAACGGAAAAAAACAGACCGAGCACGACCAAAACGCCGAATAAACTCTTTATGATATTCATGTTGTCTCCTGAGTAATGGTTTATAGCGATCCTCTGGATGAAAAATAGCACGGCGCTGATACTCCTGACCAGCACTCTCGCACGCCCACCGGCTCGCTTTAGGCCCTAAGGGTATCGCGCCCGAATCGAGGGATTTGATTGGCTAACCGGTAGCGATTTCTTACCTATCGGCTGAACCGGCGGCTTGTTTACCCGCTGATCCTTGCGAGCTCCGCGGGCACCGATCAATTCGCCGTTTTTCGCCGGCCCTACGCGTTGTGCAAGCCGGACGGCAATGTATCCCGCCGACGCTCGCGGTATCGTATCGTCTATTTTGCCGAAAGCTCTAAACATTTCTTGTTGCGCGACGATGCGCCGATAACTTGAAAGAGTTATTTGGGATAGAGCACGTCTCCTAAATACCCCTTCTCGTCTTTCGGGCGGAACGACCCGGCCGCGGCGTCGCTCCTCCTCGAAATAGCGTTGCTCTGATGATTCTGCACATCTCGATCGAAAATTGTAGGCGTCTTACGGGCGCTGGGGTTCAGGGTCCGTGCTCCGGCATGGGCCAAGCCGTTCGGTAGCGGATCCTTTTCAGGATGGGCCGAGTTGCGGGCAAGCGTGGCTGTAGTTCTCTTAGTCGCACTGACCCTCAACCCCAGCGCCCGTCAGCTCCGTCACGAACCGAAGAAAAACGAATGAGTTGTGATGAATCATCAGAGCGTTTCTATTGCATCGTCGTCGATCCCTGCAGCCGGGGTCGTCGCGCTCCGAAATACTTCGGGGGGATTATGAGAGGGGCTCAAGTTATTGAGGGATAACCAACCGTACCGGGTCGTTATCCGGCGCAACCCGAAACATCGCCGCAACCAAGCTTTCCGATCGCACATCGCCCATAAACGAAACCTCGGCGGATCGATGCCCACGTTCACCCACTTTTGCCGCGAGCGTATCAAGGTCGAATTGAAATCCTGTCTCTCCTTTAATACGCGGTATGTCCTGTTTACTCCCGAGCCCAAGCTTAAGGGTGTAACCTCCGAGCCTAATGCGAAGATTCACCTGTGCCGGGTTCATCTCATCGATCTCTCTCGTCGAGACGACCTGCATGGGAACGGTATGCGGCGATCCGTCCTCTCCGAGCCCCAGCATAGAAATTTCTTTGACGCTCAACGGTCGCAGCGATAAGAGCACGCGTCCGATGATATGAGCTGGAACATCGCGACCCGGACCGAGCGCCACGGACACCGGAGTATCGTGACGCAACGTCGCTTTTAAGATTCGTGTAACCTCGTCTATTTGACGGATGTATGGCAAATACGAAGTCGGTAGTTTTACCTTGCTCATTTCGGGTAAAACCGGTTTGCCGGCTGTAATCACGCGAATGCTTCCCTCTGTTGTAAGCTTGATTTTCGGGACGAATCCGAAGCGCAGCTCGCTTTCAGTAACCGCGATAACGGCGTCCGGCATGGTTTTGCTCGTCCTGGCCGCCTTGGAAATCGCCACCAGCTTTTGGTAAATCTGCGGCGAGGGAGTCAGTTCCGCATCGCTCAACGCTCGGCTGATTTCTTTCAAATAGCTCTCGAAATAACGGGCGATCGGCACTCCCTTTTTGACCGCTAACTGAAGTCGCTTGAGCGCATGGCCGAGCTGCTGCAGCGCGAACGCCGCTTTTCGTCCCTCGGCGTCGAATGAGGAGAACGGATAAAGGCAATTCGTTTTTGGAAGGGCGCAAGGATCCGTAGTGTACGCTTCGAGAGCCTCGGCCAAACCCTTTCCTCTCTTGATAGACTTATAAATCGCGTCTAAACCGAACAGATCGCGCAGCAAAACCGATGCCCGTTTCGTCTCATTCGCGCGAGGATCAAAACCGCGCTCGGCGATTTGAATCGCGGCCGCCGCTTGTTGCCCGGCAAGGCGATTAGCCCCCCTACCGTAATCCTCGAGTTCTTGCTCAATAAAGGCCAATAAAATTATTCGGTCGATATTCATGACCTCGGCGAGCTTTTCTATCAGCTCTTCTCGTTCGGTTATCGTTGCTATTACAACTAAATCGCTGAGCGCTATCGCTCGCATGAATCTCGCTTGTCTGATTTCATGTTCGACCGTAACCACGTTGACGAACTCGTTGAGTTCGCGCAACGCGTTAGTTGTGGTGCCGTTTTGAAGATCGTAATGAGACAGTGAGCGTTTAATTCGCTGTAGGGCGAAACCGCCCGCTTGCGCTCGAACTGTGCTTTGCGACGATAGCATCAATCCGACCAATGTAACGGTTAAAAAAAGCTTCTTCATAACACTTCTCCTGTAATGCGCTTCTTTTCCTACGGAACCGATCGCGTACTTAAATCGTTCGAGCATCGCGCGAGCGCGTCCGCGTCGAAGGTACGCCCGCCCGCTTGCCAAAGGATTCGAAACCGAGAGCGTAGCGTAGCGACGCGAGTCTCTTGATAGGGCGATCGCTTTCGAGTCGCGCTTTCGGGCAGGGGAAAAAGCGGCGACAATCGCGTTATGATCTCCGCTGCTTTCACTTGTCTGAGACTCTTTTGACGTGCTCATCGGGGAAAATGCTCTCGGTCAAGACGCCGACCGATGTGTTGGCGATAGCTATTAATATTAACGTTTCAAATCGCCATAATTTTATGTACGAGAGTTCGCGTTTGTCCCTGACCTCATCCGACCGGCAGAGCATCTTTGAGCGACCCGAATTGCGTTTCAGAAAGGCGCGACAGTCGGGGCGATGTTTGCGTCGGCGAAGTTCGTTTTTACCACGGCGATTTTCGGCCGTTTCGGGTCGTCGCGGAAGAGCGCGTTACGCAGCCGCGAGGCGAGCGGTTTTTGTGAAGAGATGCTCACATCCCTCGGCGGCTCATATCTAACGGTAAATGTGATTTAGAGCCAATCCCAGTAGGCCGCCGGCGACGAGGCCTACTGGGATTGGCTCTTAGAATGCGACGCTAAAATTCGTGTAATCGCGTCCCGTCAAACCAGAGAAGATGAGCCGAACCGCATTCGCGATAGGGATAACTCGAGTCGCTGATAGCGAAAAATACCTCGTCAGCGCTATTTCCCCACATCGAACTTATCCAAAGTTGCGTGCCCATGTCATTACACGGCCACTCGTTTATGACTTCAACCTCAGTTCCCTCTACGCGTGCGATGAGTGAGCTTGTATAAAAGTATAGAGTACCGTTATCTCCCCACATATCGAGGATCGCCGGATCCTGTGGACAATTCGCGTTTTGCCAATCGATCTGTGACCACGCCTCTCCGTCATAGTGAAAGATTCCGCCGTTGTATGAACCGGCCCAGACATCGTTTTCGCTGAAACCCCAAATAGCGGAGAAGTCGTGTAAGGTCCCTGTATCCTGTTGGTGCCAAGTTCCGTTGCTGAGCGTGAGTATGGCGCCCGGTCCGTCCGTAAGCAGAAACAGATGCGTCTCGTTTGCCCATAGGCGTCGTCCCCAGACCTCCGAGGTGACCACGGGCAACGGTCCCCAGGAAGTTCCGTTGTAGCGAATTATCCCTCCCTCGATTATTCCGTACGCGAGCGTTTCGTTTACAACAAAGAGGTCTTCTACTCCGTAGACGGGCTCGCATCTCTTTGTGCCGTTTTCGATAATCGACAAGCCGCAGATTCCGCTACTGTTTTGGACAATTGCCACGTCCTCCCATCCGTAGGCGATCAGAGCTCCGGTCTCGAATCCGGTAAGCGACTTTTGCATCGAATATGACGTTCCGATATCTTCATAATGCGTTGACCATCCGCTTCCATCGTTGAGGTAAATAGAGACGGAATAACAGCCGCTTCCGATGCAGTTACCTCTTTCGTCCCAACTGCTATAGCCCTCTCCGTTTCCGGAAACCAGAACAAAGACTCCTCGCGAGTCGCTCCAAACGGAAAGAGACTCGAGATACGCCGGACGCCCGGTGCATAACAGCTCCTCGCTGTTTTTCCAGCCGCTATCGCCGAGATTCGTGATTCCGGGATCCCACGGTTCACTGGTATATGGCGCTTGAGTTCCGCCATAGCCGCCCACGGGGATATAACCTCCCGCGCCCGCCCCCGTTACTGTTCCCCAACACATGCCGTATCTATCGCAACAGGTCCCCCAGGGATCGCAATAGGTGCCGTCGGGATAGTAGCAATACCCATCGGAATAACAAACCACGCGACCGCCGTCGTAGCGCACGCCGCCGTCGCTGTAATTGGTGATGGGAGTAGTGCCGGTCTGACCGCCCGTAACCGTTTGTGTTCTTCCCGAAACACCGCCTGCGCCTGCTCGGCGATCAACACTGCTACCGCCCCCCGAGCCGTAGATAGCGGTTCCCGCGCTCACGCCTCCGTTGCCCTCTGCGCTGTTAACTTTTTTCGCCGCGTCGACCTTCTGCCCTTTTTTCGAAGCGCTTGACGCGTCAAAAATGCCGGCGTCATCTCCCTCGTCACTTCGGGAATTGAGCTTTCTCGTGCCGAAGCATCCAATAACTACAAAAATCAGAATACCGCCTAGAACAGCTTTCTGGATATTTACTAAGTTGCGCATCGAATTCCTCCCGCCTTCTTTGTGCAATACGATGAGTCTAACGGTTCGATATTAGTATGGCTCTACTATCGTTTTTAATAAAGCCGACCGAAATTGACCTTAACGTTGCAAAAACTCCGTCGGCGTAAACCGCTTTCGCTCGCGAAAAAGCGCACGAACTAAGCGCGTGCTCACTTTTTTGAACCTCACTTAGAGTGCACTAAGCTGCGGTCCAAAAAAAGTTCCGCGCGCCCTTATTTCATACGCTTTTTCGCGTTTCCGCTCGACGTTTTTTGCAACGT
>JAFGIB010000372.1 GCA_016929805.1 Deltaproteobacteria bacterium
CGCTGCTAGTCCTTCGTCGCGGCTCCTTGCATCTTGGACCGTCGCGCTCCGAAATACTCGGTCGGACCTTATTAAACACGCTCTAAGTCGTTTGATTGCTGCCGTGTTAATCACCGAGGCTCCTCTCTCTCTCTCTCTACTTCGATCAAACCTAAGACGCGATCGCACTAATCCACTCATAACCGGCTCGCGCCAATCCCGCGATCGCCGCAGCCAGGACAATATATGGTAATGGTGGGTCATGGATATTATTTCGGGTCATTGTGCTATAAAATCCTTGGCCGTTTACGGGGTCTTGCGGTTTGGTTGCCACGACGGCCGGGGCACTCGCATTACCTCGGCTAAACGCGGTAGAATAAACCACCGGTCGCGATTCGCGAGCAAGGGTTTAATCCCATATTCCGAGCAGCGCGGAATCACGAAGCAATAGCGTTTTCACGCGATATCGAAGCTAAGGCCTCTGGCAGAAATTACTTGCGCGCTTTCCGGGCGGGACGACCCCGTCTGCTGCGTTGCTCCTCCTCAAAATATTCCCAATATTTCTCGTCGTCGCGCCTTGTATCCGGGGTCGTCGCGCTCCGAAACCTGCATAAGTAATTTCTGCCAGAGGCCTAAGCGTGCGGGGTTTTCCGGTGACCCGATCACGCGGCGAAGAGTCACTATTTGGGGAGGTATACAAGTCGTGATCTTTTGCCTGTGCTCGGTCTCGACGTCGTTAGATGCCATCTTAATGTTCGAAATATTCTTTTGGATTTTATCGAGGTTTTGGCATGACACGGTTTCGATCTTTACTATCGATTATTGCCCGCTCATCCCTGGGTAGCGCGGCCCATAGGCCAGTAAGGAAACTGCTAGAAATGAGAGTGCCGAGACCGGACGCCGCAGCAACCGGCGAGGTTATTGAGAGCTGTCGTCTCGAGCCTCACGGACTCGCGAGCCGTAAGCGGGTGACGTTCGTGCCAAACCGGCTAAATCAAGCGCCTCGGTTGACTTCGCGAGATAGATCAGCCGCCGTCGTAGTGACGGCGCGAGCCCATCGCGAGGGCGTACGTCGAATTCGTGGTATTCGTCAGACAAGCGTATTGATTCCGCTCGCTCTGTTCGCCCTGACCGCGTGCGAACCGGGCGTCGGTTATTATCCGTCCGAAGACGACAGGGCAACGGGGGGTCAAGGCGGGAGCAACGCTTTCGCCGATGCCCGCGTCCTCGGACGTTCCAGTGGTTACGCGGGTTCCGGAGGCGGATATCAGTCGGACTGTCGTCCAGGCGACGAAAATTGCGAGTGTATTAACATTGGTATTATCGGACGTCTCCCCACATACGGGGCGGTGCCCGGTCAGGATAACACATCCGCGTTTGAAGCCTGGCTCAACGAGAAAAGCACGGCTAAAGTAGAAATTTTTACGAGTTACAACGCGCTTACGCCCGAGTTTCTAGATCAATTTGACGTGATTATCTTACAGGCTTTGGAAGATCGAGAAGGCGGACCTTACTGGAACTATACCGCGGACGATATCGCCAATCTGAGAAGCTGGGTGAGCGACGGCGGTGGTGTTATCAGCCTGACGGGCTACGGAAGCCAGCCTGCGGAAATCGACCCCACCAATCGACTTCTTTCCTTTACTTCTATGTCTTATAATCCGGATGACGTGGTTTACACCTGTCCCGACAACTGTTGTTACTGCGTAGGAAACTCGGTGCCGATTTCGGGTTGGAACTCGGCGCATCCTATCGCGTTACACATGACCGCGGTGGGAGCTTTTCACGGTCGTTCGATCGATGTTGGAAAAGACGGTGAGGTGGTTGCCGCTCAGGATGGAAAGGTTTTGGGCGCGACCATACAAATCGACCGAGGAAGGGTCTTCATGTTTGCCGACGAGTGGGTTTCATACACCAGCCAATGGACGGGTGAAGGCGTATCCGGCGACTGCAACAGCGATCCCAACCATTCGTGCTACGGAACCTCGGCGGAGAGCACCTATCAGGTACCTCAATTTTGGTATAATGCTATCTTGTGGGTCTCCGGCGATCGACCCTGTTTCATCATCGAAGAGCCGACGATTATTATATAAGCCGTAAAACCGTCGCGTCTTCGACCTGATCGGTGTTTTAATTGCTAAGCGCGCTCTTAACGATCGCTCCCGGTTCGGTCGGCGTGCCGGAGTAACTATCGATCAACGTGGGGAATCCGCAGCGCAGCTCGTCTACGAGCCACGCCCATCCGGTCCAGGACATGCCGCGACTGTTAAAGTCGTTTAAAAGTCGCGTGTATTCGCTTTCAAAACAGTTACGGGCCGAGGCCCCGCCGACGTCCGCGTAGCCGAATTCAGTCGCGATAACGGGATAGGTGGCCGTCAGGTTGCCGTATTTTTGCGGAATGTCGTCTTTCGCCTTCCAGCCATACGGATGGGTGACATAGACGATATTGGTTCCGTTGACCTTCGTTCCAGCGGCGACGTGGGAGAGGTCATACGCCCAGTCGAGTCCTCCTACCATAACGATGTTGTTCGCTCCCGCGGCTCGAACCGCGTCGTACATCTGCTGCATTCCGGCATAATTCCCGCCGCCGTTGAGCCAGGTGTTGGTATCGATATCGTGCGGTTCGTTGTAGAGCTCAAACATGATGCGCCCGTCGTTTTTGTACTTCGTAGCTACTTGTGTCCAAAAGCTCAGCGACTGCTGATCGGCCATATTCGTCTGGCCGGCGGTGCTGGTCCAATGAAGGTCCAGAATGACCGCCAGGCCTTCTTGCAGGGTCCATTGAACCGCGCGGTCCACATACGCCTCATAAAGCGGGTTATAGTCGGCGTGACCTTTCAGCCAAAAGCCTTGGTTAAGGCTGTAGCGAATAACGTTCAGCTTCGGGCCCCAGGCTTTCATACGTTGGATATCCTCGCGCGTGATGCCAAAACCAGCCGGATCCCATTCAAAAGAGGGTCGCGCGAGACCTTTGAGGATCACCGGGGAGCCGTCTTTTAAGATCTGGTTGCCCTGTGTCGTATACTTGGTTGAAGCCGCGGGAGTTTGAGGCGCGGGCTCGCGTAATAGATGCACGTCGTCGATCCAACAATCAAAGGGGTTCGCCTGTCGCGTCGTTCCATCGCGCATGTACTTGGTGTTCATTTGTACTTGAAAGGCGGTCAGCTCATTCGTCTTTAAGCCGTTTCCCGGGCTATTGGCCGCCCAATCGCTATCCCAATCCTGAGCCATCCCCTCATATTACATCAAAAACCTCGTTGAACACGGCGTGCTCGGAAACGATCTTATCGAACGCCTGCAGTAGCGGC
>JAFGIB010000373.1 GCA_016929805.1 Deltaproteobacteria bacterium
CAATTCGTGGTTGGGTTACGGTTTTGCGGGGGACAAGCCCCCGCGCTACGAGGTTTTTCGCTGTTATTTATGGTTAACGCCTATGCCGCCGTCTCCCCCGTTACTCGAGTCGAGCTTGAGCGGATACGTTCATTTATATCTAATAATATCCACATGCGAGATCCGGCCGGCGCGCGACGCGCGCGGCCGTCCGAAGGTGAAGCAGCACGGTGCGATCGACGGCGCCGTCGTTTGAGAGCCGACTGGTCGTTTAGCCCGCGCGAAAGGTCGCCCGGGTATGCGCGCGTCACAAGCGGCATTGAAGCTGCATCCCTTCGGCGCTCTCGAAGGTCGGGGCACCGCGATATCAGTCCGAGCGAAAGCCGCTGCGCCCGCTCATATACACCGATCAAGATGGAAAAATCTGTATTTGATAGAAAACACGCGTTGTGAAAGAAAAGCCACCCGAGCAGTAACTCGCGTTCGCGACGACGCGAAACTTAGCCATCTGACCCTCTTTGTTTTACGCTTTAGCCATGCTCGAGGATCTCGAATCGCGCGATGATGAGTTGGCCGGTCAAATCGACCTTTTTTTAGCCTTTTTATCGGGCGAACGCCGTGGCTCCGAGCTGACCGTCCAGACCTATGCGCGCGATCTCGAAGCGTTGCGGCGCTTTGTAAAAAAACAGGGCTTTCCCCTAAACGCCGCCGAGCTGGATCTTCGCGCGTTACGTTCTTTTCTCGCGTCGCTCTTCCGAGATAACCGGCCCCCGACAATGGCGAGAAAGATCGCCGCTATACGCTCCTTCTACCGTTTCTTAACGCGGCGCGGCCTCACGCGAGAAAATCCCGCCGCGGTGCTAAAAATTCCAAAAGTTACCAAGCCACTTCCTAGATTTATGACGATCGACGATACCTTCGAGGTGATCGAGGCTCCGGAAAAAATCCCGGCTAACAAGGCGGTTCGGAACAGCGAAATACTGCTGATACGCGACCGAGCGATTCTCGAGACCCTTTATGGCTCGGGCGTCAGGGTGAGCGAGCTCGTGGGGCTCGACCTTGATTCGGTGCGGCTCGAAGATAAGAGCGCCCGCGTGATCGGAAAGGGAAACAAAGAGCGGCTCGTTCCGCTCGGTAGCGAGTCTCTGGTCGCGCTGCGGAAGTACCTCGAGGTGCGGCGCTTGCTTCGCCATCCTAAAACCGGACTTCAAGAGGCGCGCGCCCTATTTCTCGGTCGCTGGGGCGCTCGCATCACGGCGCGCCAAGTACAGCTATTGGTTCGGAAATACGGAGCCGTGGGCACGGGGCGTAGCGACTTACACCCCCATTTATTTAGACACAGTTGCGCGACCCATCTGCTGGACGCGGGTGCGGATTTGAGGGGCATTCAAGAGCTTCTCGGGCACAGCTCTCTGTCTACGACCCAGCGTTATACCCACGTGAGCGTCGACAGGCTGATGGAGGTCTATGATCGCGCGCACCCGCTGGCTCGCAACCGCGGTAAGCGCGACTGATCTTTTAGGGCCCGCGAAAACCCGATTTTTTTGCGCGATGCCTTAGCATCGGGGCCGCCGGTGGCGCGCTTCGAACCGAGCGGCGAGCGAGCCGAGGGTTTTTACAAGCGCTTGACATGGCGCTTTATAATTCTAGCCTGAATCGGCCCCCGACCTCTGCCGGGCGGTCAAAGTAAGCGTTTTTACTACGAATCATCCGAGAGACGCGCGAGGCGAAACCAGGGGTATAAACACCCGAAGGACAAAATGCGGAATATCAGCTTACGACGATATCGGCTCGCGAGCGACGGCTCTAAACCCGAGCGGAGATAGAGGAAGATGGCGCGTTCTATCAGCATAAACGGCGACCCCGGTTTTGTATCGACCACGGTGATCGCGGTTCGGCGCAGCGCTCGGGTCGCGATGGCGGGCGACGGCCAAGTCTCGCTCAACAATACGATTGTCAAGGGTCAGGCGCGCAAGATTCGAGTCTTATCCGAAGGCGACGTGTTGGCCGGGTTCGCCGGCGCCAGCGCGGACGCGTTTACCTTGTTGGATCGCTTCGAAACCAAGTTGAAGGAGCACCGCCAGAGCCTTGCTCGGGCTGCGGTCGAGCTCGCCAAGGAGTGGCGCACCGACCGTTACCTCAGGCGCTTGGAAGCGATGTTGATCGTGGCCGACAAAGAGACGACGCTCTTGGTGAGCGGAACGGGCGACGTGATCGAACCGGACGAGGGCGTGATAGCGATTGGATCGGGCGGTAGTTTCGCGCTGGCGGCGGCGCGCGCCTTGCTCAAGCATACCGGCATGGAGGCGAGAGAAATCGCCACCGAAGCCTTGCGCATCGCTTCGGAGATCTGCATTTACACCAACGACACCATCACCGTGGAGGAGCTCGGCGCATGAGCCAACTCGTAGCAAATTATACGCCGCGTGAAATCGTCAGCGAGCTTGATCGCTATATCGTGGGTCAAAACAGGGCCAAACGAGCCGTCGCCATCGCTTTACGCAATCGCTGGCGCAGGCAACAGGTGAGCGACGAGCTGAGAGAAGAGATCGTTCCAAAGAACATCATCATGATCGGTCCCACCGGAGTGGGAAAGACCGAAATCGCGCGGCGCTTGTCCAGACTAGCTCAGGCCCCGTTTATCAAGGTGGAGGCTTCCAAGTTCACCGAGGTCGGGTACGTGGGGCGCGACGTGGAGTCGATGATACGAGATCTCGCCGAGGTCGCGGTGCAGATGCTGCGGGCTGAACAGGTCGAGCGGGTTCAGGTCCGGGCCAAGGAGCACGCCGAGGAGCGGTTGGTCGATCTATTGGCCAAGAAACACAGAGACGGTTCGGCCGATGATCGCGAGCAGCATCAAATCGTCGGGCCGTTTTTCGTCTCTCCTCAAGGCGAGGTCAGCGGCCAGCGGGCTGACGAAGATGAGGTAAACGCGATACGAGCCAAGCTTCGCTCCGGGCAGCTCGATCAAGAGAACATCGAGTTGGACGTCGCGGAAGGAGCGACGCCCTTGGTCTCGGTTTTTGGCGGCCACGGGCTGGAGGAGATGGAGATTCAACTCAAAGATATGTTGAGTAATCTTCCTGGATTCAAAAACAAGAAGAAGCGCCGCAAGCTCAAGGTCAAGGACGCGCGACGCATGCTCGAGGAGGAGGAGGCGCAGAAGCTCGTGGATATGGATCAGGTCACGCGCGACGCGATCACGCGCACCGAACAATCCGGCATCGTGTTTCTGGATGAAATCGATAAAGTGGTCGGCCGGCCGGGGGCTCACACGGGGCCGGACGTTTCGCGCGAGGGCGTACAGCGCGATCTATTACCCATCGTCGAGGGCTCGACGGTAAACACCAAGTACGGAACGGTAAAGACCGATCATATCCTTTTTATCGCCGCCGGGGCGTTTCACGTGGCGAAAGTCTCGGATCTGGTGCCGGAGCTACAAGGCCGCTTTCCCATTCGTGTCGAGCTCGATTCGTTGGGCAAGGACGATTTTATTCGTATTCTGACGGAACCAAAGAACGCGCTGACGAGACAATACCAAGCTCTGATGTCTACCGAGGGCATTACGCTGCAATTTACCGAGCGAGCGATCGACGAAATCGCGGGTTACGCGGCAAGCGCCAACAATCGCGCGGAGAACATCGGAGCGCGCAGGCTTCATACGGTCATGGAGGCTTTGCTCGAGGAGTTGTCTTTTGGCGCTTCCGAGCGCTCGGATGCGATCGTGACGATCGACGCGGACGACGTACGCAAGACCTTGGAACCGATCGTCAATGATGAAGACCTGGCGAAGTACATCTTATAACCTATATGCGCGAATTAATCGAAAAAGCTCAAATACTACACGAGGCGCTTCCCTATATTCGCCGGTTTTACGGGCGCACCTTTGTGGTTAAGTACGGCGGCAGTGCCATGGTGAGCGAAGAATTGCGCGATAGTTTCGCCCGCGACGTCGTGTTGATGAAATACGTCGGTCTCAATCCGGTTGTGGTGCACGGCGGAGGCCCGCAAATCGATCGCGTGCTCGAGGAGCTAAAGATACCAAGCGAGAGGGTTCAAGGGCTTCGCGTCACGGACGACAGAACCATGGAAGTCGTCGAAATGGTGCTTTGCGGAAAGATCAACAAGGAAATCGTGTCGCTGATAGGCGCTCAAGGCGGCCGCGCGATCGGTTTGAGCGGTCTTGACGACGCCTTTATCAAAGCCGAGAAGGTTCCAAAAAGAGAGACCGAATCAGGTGAGTGGGTCGATCTCGGAAGGGTCGGCGCGATCAAAGAGGTGCGCCCGGAGCTACTAAAGAAGCTCATCAAAAACGACTTTATTCCGGTTATCGCCTCGTTGGCGATTGGGCCCGACGGCCGATCGCTTAACCTGAACGCGGATACCACCGCCGGAAGCATCGCCACGGCAATGCGCGCGGAAAAATTGGTGCTCATGACCGACACCGCGGGCGTGGTCGACGGCGACGCTAAGCTCATCGACTCGCTGACCGCGAGCGAAATCGCTCGCTTGCGCCAGGAGGGCGTGATCAAGGGCGGCATGATTCCAAAGGTCGAATGCGCGTTGGACGCCTTGAAAGGCGGCGTCAATAAGTGTCACATCATCGACGGACGGATGCGTCACGCGATCTTGCTCGAGATCTTTACCGATCGAGGAATCGGAACTGAAATCATCCACGGAAAGGACTAGGCGAATCATGCCCACGAACCAGGAATTGATCGCGATCGCGAAGAGAGTTCAACTCGGCAACTACCAGCCGGCTCCCTTGGTCATCACGCGAGCGTCGGGTTGTCGCGTTTACGATGTCGAGGGCCGTTCTTACCTCGATCTTTGCGCGGGTATCGCCGTCATCTCGGTCGGGCATTCGCACCCCGAGGTCGCCAAGGCGATTTCCGAGCAGGCGGTACGGCTTACCCACGTTTCCAACCTTTACTATAATGACCGCGCCATTGAGCTCGGCGCCGAGCTTCAAAGACGAACCGGGTTCGACCGGTTTTTTTTCTGCAATAGCGGGGCCGAGGCGAACGAAGCCTTGATCAAGCTATCACGCCGCTATCACTACGAGCGGGGCGACGAGAAACGCACGGGGATCGTATCGGCGCTCGGCAGCTTTCACGGCCGAACCATCGGCGCGCTCAGCCTTACGGGCGAGCCGAAATACCAAAAGGGAATGGCGCCCCTGATGGGCGGCGTTAAGTACGTCGAGTTTAATCGTCACAAAGCGATAGAAAAAGCGGTGGATGAGAAGACCGCCGCCGTGATCTTGGAGCCGATTCAAGGAGAAGGCGGCATCGTGGTGGCGAGCGATGATTACTTGAGGAAGGTTCGAGAGTTATGCGACAGTGCCGGCGCCTTGTTGTTGTTTGACGAGGTACAGACCGGATACGGAAGGACCGGACGCTTCTTGGCCCGCGAACACAGCGGCGTCATGCCCGACGCGTGCTCGCTTGCGAAAGGCATTGCCTGCGGCTTTCCCCTGGGAGCGATAGCCGTGACCGAAAAGCTAGCCGGCGCGCTTCCTCCCGGGTCTCACGCCGCGACCTTCGGCGGAAACGCCTTGGCCTGCGCGGCCGCGCTCGCGGTGTTGAAGGTATTCGACCGGGAAGCGCTGGTGGAAAACGCCGAAAGCGTTGGGGCGTACCTCGGAAAGCGTCTCGAAGCGATAGCGACTTCAGCGCCCGAGGCCGTGCTCGAGGCGCGCGGTAAGGGTCTACTAAGAGGAATAAAGCTACATTCGGGCCTGAATCCCGCCGGCGTCCTGGAAAAAATTCGCAACCGGGGCGTTTTACTTTCTTTAGCCGGGGGTGATGTGCTGAGGTTTTCTCCGCCTCTCTGTATCAGCGCCGAAGAAGTCGACGAGGGCGTCGAGGTGGTCGAGTTGGTTTTACGCGGTGTGAAATAGCTATGACGCAACATCTTCTCACCTTAATGGATCTCGGCGCGCACGGCTTGATCGATGTTCTCGATCGCGCGGACGAGCTGAAACGGATTCGCGGCCGATCCGACCATCCGCGGCCGCTGGCGAACAAAAGCGTGGCGATTATCCTGGAAAAGGCGTCGGCGCGGACGCGGATCTCATTCGAGGTAGGCATCCAGGAGCTCGGCGGGCAGGCCATCGTGATATCCGGAAACGAGCTACAACTCGGAAAGCGAGAGCCCTTGCAAGACGCGGCGCGCGTGCTTTCGCGGTATGTCCACGCGGTCGTCTATCGGACCTTCGGCCACGATCGGATCGAAAAGCTCGCGGCTTTTTCCAGCGTTCCCGTGATCAACGCGCTGACCGATAAATTTCATCCTTGTCAGGTGCTGGCCGATCTCATGACGATCCGCGAGCATCGCGGCAAGGATTTGACCGATCTCGTGGTCGCCTGGATTGGCGACGGCAATAACATGGCCCATTCCTGGATCCTGGCGTCGGCGCTCGCAGGGTTTGAGCTGCGTTTGGCCTGCCCGCCGAATTATCAACCCAGTGGAGACGTGGTTGAGACCGCCCGTTCGCTGGGAGCGGGTCAGCTCGTTTTTACCTCTGACCCGCTGAACGCGGCGCACGAGGCTCACGTGGTGACCACCGATGTTTGGGCGAGTATGGGACGCGAGGACGAATCCGCGATTCGCAGACAGGCGTTTGCCGGCTTTGGAGTCACCGCCGAGCATATGAGACGAGCGGCCGAAGGCGCCATCTTTTTACACTGTCTGCCCGCGCATCGCGGAGAGGAGGTCGACGCGGAAGTCATCGACGGTCCGTCTTCGCGCGTATGGGACGAGGCGGAGAACCGCCTACATGTGCAAAAAGCTTTATTTGATCGCTTCGTATAAGAGCCTATCCCGGTTGGCCTTGTCGCCGGCGGCCGATCTCTCGTAGATTTCTGGCGCCTCGGCGCGGGGGGGCTTGCCCCCTGCAAAACCGCGATCCAACCACCCATCGTTGTGAGGAAAAGCCATCATTTTGCGAATAAAATGCGTGCGATACTACCGTACGTCCGTTGTCGTCTGATACGCGCGGGACAAGAGCGCGCGCTACGGTGTCTTCATGTTCGTCGACTGGTTTTGGTCAATGCCTATGAGGGTGCGAAGGCTGTCGAGCCGTCCCCGTTAGACTTGCTTCTTTCGGTTGATCGGAAGTAATCTAGATAGAAATTATTAACGTTAGCCTCGAAGCCAAAAGACTAACGGGAGGTCGCCCATGGCCGGAAGTGATCAAAATTCAGAGCTAGAAAAAGAGCTGGCGAATCTTCGCCGCGGACCGACTCTTAGTGAGCAAGAAGCCGAGTTTCGCAAAGGGCGGGGAATCATGCTTATCGGTATGGTTAGCGTCGTGGTTCTCATCGTCATCGGTGCTTTTTTTCTCTTGCGCGAGGACGACAAAAAGTTCGCTTATAGCGATATTGGAAAGAAGGTCAACGGGATAAAACAAGAGTATTTCGACGGATTTTGGGGATGCGCGCTTCAGGGTGTGAATATACGCGATATAAAGAGCAACGAGGCGTTGGTCGCGCAGATCGGCGCGCGTAGCTCGCGAGGCGCGGCGGTGTATCTGCGTCACCTCAGGGATAGTTGCCTCGACAAGCTCGCGCAGATGCAGACCAAGCTCGACGTGATGATGCCGCCGGACGACGTGAGCGCCGAGGTCAAAAGCATGAAGGAGGCGACCTCGAAGCTTCGCAGCGCCTGGAGCGCATACATCTCCTATCTGGATGATCCCAAGACCGAGTTTGATGAGGAGATCGCGCGGCCGAAAATTTTCGAAATCGCCCGGGGATGGTACGATTACAAAAAGGCGCATGCCGGCTTTAATAATATCATAAAGATGAATATTGAGTGACGCGCCTATGTTCTACACATAGTCGCAAAGGTAACGGATCGAATCTGGGCCGGCGGTGGCCCGAAAACACGGTTTACCTTAACGTTGCAAAAAATCCGTCTTTGCAACGTTAAGGTTTATAAACGTTCCGGAGTAGGTAAACGCCGCGGAGTAAAGAGCGCGCGTTAGTCCTCGTACTCGCCCGTTTCGCGAAACCCGTCAAGCGCTTCGAGCAGCGCCGACGGCCGTTCGCTAAAAAAGTCCGCGATCTCATCGAATTCCTCTTTTGCGGACGACTTCTGCTGCCAGCGCTCCAAGTCCTTACCAAGCTCTTCTTCAACCAACCCGAAGTAGTGTTCAAGCAGAGCGTCTATAGCTTCCTCCGTGAATATCGTCGCGATCATATCTTCGAACAGATCGACGTATCGTTCCCGCAGACAGCCGATTTTCATCAATCTTCTTGAGAAATAGTTGCCGCCGTCGATCAAGAGATATCGGTGAGAAGAGACCGCTGACTCTTTAAACGACCAATGATTGCCGAGCGCGATGTCGGAATCCCACGGAATCATGTGCCAGAGAGGCTTTACGCCTGGATTTGAGTTATACAGAAAGAAATTCTGCGCGGTCGCGTCCGTGTTTTGGGTATACGCAACCCAAATCAATCTCTCTAAGTACTGCTCGAGAGGAAAAATCGGATCGATCGCTTCGTCGAACGCGGCTTCCTTGGTCGGCGTGTTTTGCAAGCGATCGACAAGATTTAAGGTTTAGCATTACTCGATTACCACCACGTCGCACGGAAAACTCGCGCTGAGCACCACATCCGGGTTTCCCATAAAGCTTTCACAAGCTTGCCCGAGTAGCTCGATATGGTTCGGGTCGACCAGGCGCCAGCCGTTCGGATCGTTACATCCAAGCTTTACGCCGTTGAGTTCAACCGTTCCCGCGCACTCGCTACCTACGGTGACTTTCCCGTTTAATACAACCTCGCAACCGATGGCTCCGCCGACGATTTCCGTAAGTCGCCCAACCAAGTCTTCCTTGGTGGTCGGCGAAAAAGCCGGAGAGCCGGTGTTGCCGATTTGGGCAAGTTGATCCAGGAAGTCCTGATACTCTTGACCGCCGCTGGCTACGCTGACGACAAAGGTTTTGATATCCCGTGCGGCCGCCGCGGTCACCTCGTTGATAGGGCCCTGAAAATCCGTCACGATTCCGGATTCACCGAAGAAACCGGTCGCCTCCGGGCATCCATTGGGCTCTCCGTCAGTACACAGGATCACGTAATGCGGTTTGAATTGTGTATCGAGCTGCGTTTGTTGGTCCGGAACGATTGCATAAGCCGCGTTGAGCGCCATGGCCGTGGGTGTAATCCTGCCGGGACTGCTGGTAGAGTACACCGCATCGATCGGGTCATAGTTATTAATAGCCGGATCGACCGTAACCAATCTGGGGCAGGTCCCCTCGCCGTCAAAGAGCATGATGCCGAATTCGACCGTTCGTTGCAGCCGCGCGATGACCCCTTCATTCTCGGCCATCAGCGCGTCGTAGACCGCTTGCCAGCGACTCGTAGAGCCCGTATAGGATTCACTCATGGAGCCTGACCGGTCGATGACAAATAAGATCCACGGGATGATTCGCGAGACCTGGACCTCCTGGTCGGCGCAGATCTCGTTGGATTGACTCTGGCTCCCTGCCGAATCCGTGACAGCAGTGCCGTTGTCGCTCGTGGTACCGGCCGTGTATAGCGCCCCGCCACTATTCGTATCGCCGCCGCCCACGCCTGCTGATGCACCCGAGCCCGAAGTTGTTTCCAAGATCCCTTGGGGGGAATTTTCAGCGCTACAGTTGCTTACAAGGAAAGCGATAACGAGGTAAAGTGTTGCTCCGCGAAAAGTGTATTGGCACGAAACGCTGATCATGACGCCTCCAAACCGACGATGATGGGTATTATTCCTTGATTCTGATGTCCGCTCTATTAAGGCAACGAGGTCGTAAAAAACCGTCTCGAATTATCGCTTTCGATTAGAGCCGTTGCTCCAGTTGGAAAACGACGTGAGAACTTTTGTTCTTAATAAGTGGCCTACAACTGCCTAAGTCATGAGCGATAATCGACTAACAACGAAATTTTTACCGTCTTATTGTAAAAACGTCGGGGTAAGCGGAGAGAAGCCGAAACGAACGTGCTCGGAACTCTTTTTTTTGTCGACCGCCAAGCGAGTGAGGTCAAAAAGAAGTACGCGGGCGTTTTTGCAAGGCGCTTTTACGAGCGCGCTGGTTTACGCCGACGGAGTTTTTGCAGCGATAAAAAACAAAGGGCGATTGAAAGAACGAATCCACTCGGTTTCGCACCCATCGCCCTTTGTCGGCCTAACGCTCTGTAAAACGCCTCACTTATCGACACTCTCTCGGTCTACGGAAAGGATACGCTGTTGAGAATTTCTTCTTGCTGCGTATCGCTGCTAAAAGGGGCGAAAGTAGCCACTGTATAGACTTCGAAGATATACCATTCGCCGTCGACGATTCGTCCGATGATCATACTGTCGTACGTCATTCCGCTCGCCGAATAAGAAACCTCGGCTTTTGTATATTCGAGGCCGTTGATGGTAGCGGCGCTCTCCGTGAAGCTCGAAATCGTCTTACCAGCGTCTTCCGTTAGGTGGGTTTCAAACACCGCTTCGAGATCAGCTCCATCGGATTCCGGACGAACGATAAATCTCAGAGACGGTATATAATTCGTGCCTCTACCGACTCGCCACATCACCTTCGGAGCCGCTGGATCCACGGCGCCTCCCGAAACCCAGTCTTCCGGATAGGAGACGGTAAATCCATAAGTCGTATCCGAGTAGGTCGTGTTCGGCGCGGCCTCCGGTGGCGGCGGAGCAACGTAGGCGTCCGCCACGCCGGTTTTTACGGTTAATGTATCGCCGATCTCGAGATAGGTATCGTTTTCCGCGGTATAATCCGGCCAGTCAGGCAACCCCTCCACATCGGGCTCTCCTGTTTTGGCGAATTGAGACCACAAATTCATGCAGTTCTCAGCTACGACCTCGTCGGTTTCATCCGACCCCGGGTCTTGAGCCGAGCAACCGCCGCCGGACGAGAGATACAAAACGATCTCTTCGGAAAGCCCATCCGGGATGTAGCCGAAGACATAAGGTAGCTCTAGCCCGTGAAACGCGGAGCACCCTTCCTCTTTCCACAGCGGAGGAAGATGCGTGAATACATAAACATAAGCCTTGGACGAGACATTGCTCATCAAACTCGCCAGCAGCGGAACGTTTTCCTGTAATTCAGTTCCCAGATCCGACGCCTGGGCGCCCACGATTAAAGGCACGTCACCCTGTTCGCCGTTTGAAAAAATGTTGTAAACAGTATCCGGTAAAACATAACCGTCAACCGTCAGGCGCGGGTTGAAACTCGCCGCGCTGCCCGCCTCGATGATTTCCCGCCAGGGTTTTGCGCGAAGTTTTTCGAGTACTTCTTCATCGTTCTCTCCCGTGACTCCTAGACTATCTTGTACTCTTTGTCCCGCCTCTTCACTCGCCTCAAGGGTGAAAGACGCCAAGGGCGAAACGCTCCCCGATCCGCTTTCGACGATTGCCCTGTGGTAAAGCCCGTCGGCGAGAGGCGAAGACATGACGGAAATAACCTTGGTTCCGCCTCCTGATTCGCCGAATATCGTCACGTTATTCGGATCGCCTCCAAAGGCCGTGATGTTTTCCTTCACCCATTGCAACGACGCGATTAAGTCGAGCGTTCCGTAGTTACCCGAAACCGCTTTTTCCGATTCCCGGCTGAGCTCGGCAAGCGCCATATAACCCATAGGGCCCAAGCGATTGTTTACCGTGACGACCACGACGCCTTTAGCGGGAAGGGCCGTATGGTTATAGAGCGGAGAGTTCCCGGTATGAATGGAAAGACCGCCGCCATGGAAAAAGACCATGACCGGGAGTTTGTCTGTTGTCTGTTTGGCGGGGGTTACCAGATTAAGATGAAGACAATCTTCGCCGAACTCCCCCGCGCCTCCCATGGCCGACTCTTCGGGCTGCGCGCATTGATCGGCCCATTCGGTACACTCGAGGACGTCCGTCCAAGGATCGACCGGTTGAGGCGGTTTCCACCTCAATTCCTCCACCGGCGGGGCGGCGTAGGGTATGCCCTTGTAAATCCGTATCTCTTTCCCATTAACGTTTTCAACTGTTCCGGAGATCTTTCCGGAGTCTATTGAGATTGGATCTTGTATCAGATTCTGTTGGCCCGCGTCTCCGGCCCCGACATCTTGGTCTCCGGCGCCGGTATCTTGGTCTCCGGTACCGCCGGTATCTTGGTCTCCGGCACCCGCATCTTTGTCACCGTCGTCATCTGAGCCGCACGAAGGTGCGGCCGAGATTATCAACGCCAATAAGAGCGCTTCTAAGCCTTTTTTTCGTTTGAAAAGGTCTAGGCGATATACTTCCGCCCGGGAAGACAACGTCGAAGCATTGCCGTAGAGTTCACGGTTAGTATTGTTCTTCACATTTCCTCCTTCGCACGAGTGTTTTGAACAGCCGACTCTATTTCTCGGTCGACAAAATGACAACGCAATTAAACGAAGTCCCGTGCTGTATAGAAACAAGGACGGCAGAAACTCATTGGACCTATTTCAAAACCACGTGTTACTTCGCCGCTGTTGGAAATACGCTCGTCTTGAGGAGCATTACCGTGTAAGGGTTCCAGGTCGAGACATTCCAAAACATATCCAGCCCGCCTCGCGCATTCGGCGCGGTATAACCATCGATGATGCTCGGAGCATATAGCCGCCCGGGATCCGGTATCGATATAATACAAGCAATCACCGTATCGAGGGGCCGATAGGGATTGGGGCGAGCGCAGAGCGCGGGCGGCTCGTCGGTGCACTCCGGATGATAGAGAAATCCACCCGGTCCATAAGGGTCGCCTATCTGACTCGGGCTGCCCGGTGCCAAATGGGGAAGCGGATCGCTCCACGGCCCCCAGGGATGGTCCGCGAAGCGGATGATAATCGCGCCGGGCGATTGAGCAAAACGAGTCGAAGTCGGAGTGGATAACAGGTAATCTACCAGATCACCACCATACAACAGAACCCACTTATCGATCGGAGATCCCAGCCAACCGACCGTCATGTGGCCGACCATCGGCACCTCTTCATAAGGGTCGCCGCTAACGACTCCGTCGAGCGCCAACGGCGCGGCATCAGATTGCAGACTCGACCAAATCGGCTCGCCGGTTTGACTATCTAGCCCGGCGAAATATCGCGGTTGAAAGGCGAGAGCGCCCGCCTCGAAAACGAACGGCAGAGCATGGGTCGCGAGATACAAATCAGAGCCGTGGTCATTTTCTCCGACAAACCCGGGGCGTCCCCAAATCAACAAATGACCGGTTCCGCTTTGGTAATCATTGCCTGCGGTCTTTTCGCTGAAAACCTTCACGGCCCGCGCCGTCAGCACCGAAAATTTGTTCGTCGGCCAGGAAAATACCGAATTGAACAGCTCGGGATTCGACTGATCTTGCACCGCGATATCTATGCTCAAAGCGATCGACGCCATCTCGCTCCAAACGTCTCCCTCGGCGTATTGCGAGCTCGTGCTGTCCACGCACAGCGAAGCAGCGACGCACTGCTGTCCAATAATGCAGCCTTGGTTTAGCTTCACGTCACACAAAATCGGAAGCTCCGGCTCGCATATCCCGATTCCGGTAGAGCAAAAAAACTTACCGTCGATCGGACAGCCTTGCGGCGCGGGCGCCGTCGTCGTATCGCACGCGACCCGCTCGAGACGCGTGAAGAATGCGAAAGCGCGATCCCCGTCGCTAAATCCAACCATCGGAATCAAGCCGAAACCAAGACTCAGCGATTCATTTCCGCGAAAAAGTTGGATCAGGCTCGGCTCGCTCGGGGAATCCGCCTTGGTAAAAAAATTGAGCGGCGGAATACCGCCTGTATAGTCGAGCGGGATCGTGGCTATGGTATCGTCATTTTCTATGGACGAGTGATCGCAGATGAACGACGCGTTGGGCCAGGTATCGCCAAAAAGAACGAGGTGTCGGCCTTGATGCACAAAGGTCGAGCCCATATCGGTCCCGTATACTTGTATTTCGCCGTTGGCGTATCGCGCATCAGGACCAACCAGCGTTCCAACCACCTCGGGTTTTGAAATCGACGGCATCGGGCGCGGCTCAAAAGGCGAATCCTGCTGAGTATTCGTTGCCGCCGGCGGCTGGGTGATAAAAGTTGAGTCCCCGGCCGCTTCCGTCGAGATCCAAGCGTCCGAACTCGCCGACAGCTCGCACGCTTCCGCGCCGATTTCGCAATCCGTTGACCGCACAGGCTCGCGCGTCGTCGCGTCCGAGTCGGAAATCTCGCCGCTCTTTTCCGTTTGGTATCCGCTATCGACCCGGGGTTGGGAAAGGTCCGTGCAAGCCGCGCTAAAAAAAATCAATAGCAACAACCATGGTATCGTAAACCGGTTGTAAGTCGCGATCTTCCACCGACTAAAAAAAAAGTGTCCGATAGCATCACGAGTCGAAACACGCGCCATCTTTACCTCGATATCGGCGTCGATAAACAAACTCATATCTTTCTCGGGGAAAAACACCGCCGACCCTGCCGTTGCTGGTAGCCGCTCTCGTTTATAAAGGAAATCTATTTGTCAGCCGGCAACGAAAGGCGTCGCGCTGAACCATCGGGAAATTCAGGATACGGCTTTAGACATGAAAGGCAAGGGGAAACCTTTTATACCTCCGCGCTAAAAGACGGCGGCGTTTCCCCCTAAAGATCGAGTACGCCCGCGCTGCCGCGACGACTTTACTCGCTGTACCGCACGGGATACAAAAAATAAACCGCCTGAAAATATCTCCTCAGGCCAACCCCCGCGCCGAGCGAAGCAAAAGCAGCGAGGTTGACCTTTATGATTGCCAATCTGAATCGGTAAACCTTAACGTTGTAAAAAACGTCGAGCGGAAACGCGAAAAAAAAGGATGAAATAAGGGCGCGCGGAATCTTTTTGGACCCGAGCTTCGTGCACCCCAGGTCGGGTTTAAAAAAAGCGAGCACGCCCTTAGGGCTCGCGCTATTTTTCGCTAGCGAAGCGCTTTACGCCGACGGAGTTTTTGCAACGTTAAGGTAAACGCTGAATTCGTCATTGACCCGCCCGCGCGACGGCGAGTTTCGTCAGCGCGGCTCGCCCGGCTTGACGATGATCTCAACGCGACGGTTGTTGGCGCGTCCCTCGGGGGTTTCGTTGTCCGCTACCGGACGCGCCTCGCCGATGCCTACCGCGAGTATGTTCTGCGAAGGTACGCCCTGGGAAACGAGAAAGTTTCTCACCGAATCGGCCCGCGCCTGTGACAACGCTAGGTTTGACGCGTCAGACCCGCGAGAGTCGGTGTGACCCTCAACGGTGATCTTCGCTCCTTCTTGTCCCTGGCTTCTGAGCTGCTCGGCGAGAAGTGCGATTTTCTGTTGCGCGAGCGCAAGCAGGGTCGCTTTTCCGGACTCGAAAAGAACGTTTCCCGGCAGAACGATGACCGTTCCTCGCTCCTCTTGCTTGACGGCCAAAGCCGCGGCTATCGCGACCTTTTCAAGCGCCTCGCGCGCCCGCTGCTCGGCGGCTTCTCGAGCCTTACGTTCCGCTTCGAGCTCTTTGCCGGTTACCGCCAACTGCTGGCGAGCTTGCGAGAGTTTTTCCCCGGCGAGCTGCAAGCCTTGCGCCTGTAACTCTTGAATTTCTGCGGTCGCATTCTTCTTTCGCGCCTCTGCCTCTTTGATGGTTGCTTGAGCCTGTACGATCTCAGCCTTGCGTTGCGCGACATACGCCAACATGACCGTTTTTTCCGCTTCTGGATCGTCGTTATACGCTGCTTCCGCTTCGTTGAGCGCGACTTTCGCGTCGTAAAGCTCAGCCGGAACCAACGATGCGGCGCTTCCCGACTGCGCTTTCCGGTAGGCCGCGCGCGCGTCTAATAAAGTACGCGGCGGAGGCGCGGAGGCACAAGCAACGAGAAAAGCAAAAACTGCAAGCACTATCCAACGCGTTGTTTTTCTATTTTCCATCATCGCAGTATCCCCTTTAGCGTCCGAGACTCTTCATTTTGTTTTTCAGCTCAACCACGGTATCTTCCGCCTCTTGCGCTTCCGCTTTCGCGGTGTTCTCTTTGGTTAGAGCGATGGCCAGTTCCGCGTCAACCTGCGCGCGCGCCAACATCATTGCAGCGCGCGCGTTGTTCCCGTCGCGCATCAACGCCTTGGCTTTATCCACCTGCCCGACCGCTTGCCGCAAGGATAAGCTCGCCTGGGGAACATTGGGCGCTCCCAGCTCTTGCGCCGCTCTAATCGCGGCCTCCGCCGAGACCATTTGTCGATCAGGAGGCGCTGCGCCTCCGCAGCCTAACAACAAAAAAAGGGTGAAAAAGGGTGTCCACAGGTTGATCTTTCTTCTCATAGTGCGTCCTCGTCTAGCAATAGGCTTCGGTCATAGGCCTCGCCGGATCTATCTACTATACAGAGTTACTTTTGGTAAACAACAATGGGTTGCGTGGCTATTGTAACCGGTGTTTCGTTCTCGCGATAAATAATAAACGATTTCGCTCTCGCCTCCATAACCTATATCTCAAACATCACCTGACAAGATCTCTGATTCCAAAAAGCATTGAAGTCTCCCGTTTCGATACGAAAAAGGCTACTATGCCTAACCAAAAGTTCAGCATCGAGTAATACTATTTGCTACAACAGCCGAAATGATCGGTAAACAAGGTTGGTTTTACCGAGGTCTGCTACACGAAACTTTTCTTGACGTTGATTCGAGCTGAAAAGAAATAACGGACGATAAAAGACCTTGAGTGGGCTTCAAGAGGACAGCGGACAGCGGTAAGAGATTTGGGCCAAGCACAACTGATTGACTAGTCGGAGATCGGTGGATGAAAACGGTGGTCATAGCGGAAAAACCTTCGGTCGCGCGCGATCTGGCCGAGGTCTTGGGAGCGAAGAAAGCCGGCGATGGATATCTGTATGGAAACGGGTATTGCGTGAGCTGGGCTCTCGGCCACCTGGTAGGGCTGGCGGAACCGCACGAGATCGATCCCGCGTGGAAGAGCTGGCGCAGGGATCTTTTGCCGATAATTCCCCAAAGCTGGCCCCTGGTCACCTACAAACAAACGCGAAAGCAATTCGAAATCGTATCGAGACTGATGAACGCGCCGGATACCGATGCGATCATCTGTGCAACCGACGCGGGGCGCGAGGGCGAGCTGATCTTTCGCTACATTTACGAACAAGCGGGCTGCAAAAAGCCGGTCAAGCGCTTGTGGATCTCATCTCTAACCGCGGACGCGATCCGCCGAGGTTTGGATAGTCTTAAGAATGCCGACGCGTACGACGCGCTGGCCGAAGCCGCGCGTGCTCGAAGTCGTGCCGATTGGCTGGTCGGAATGAATTTGTCCCGCGCCTATACGCTCGAAAGCCGGGAGATGTTTTCGGTCGGACGCGTGCAGACCCCCACCCTTTGCATGCTGGTCGAACGCGAGATCGCTATTCGTAACTTCAAACCGGAAGACTACTTCGAGGTGGTCGTGACTCTGCAAGCCGCCGAGATCGATTCATCCTCGACTTACCGCGGAAGTTACGTTCGCGAGGCCGCGGCCGAAGCGACCGCGTCGGACCAAACCACCGAGGCTGATCTCGATACGGATAAGAGACGAGAGAAGGTCGCCCGCCTACCGCCCGACGGCGAAGAAGCGAGAGCCATCGTCGAACGTGCGAAACGCGGGCGCTGCGAGGTCGAATCGCTCGACAAGCGTAAACGCAGCCTGCCGCCGCCGCGCCTATACGATCTTACGGAGCTACAACGGCACGCCAACCGCATCTACGGCTTCAGCGCGAGCCATACGCTGGAAATCGCTCAAAGTCTCTACGAAAAACGAAAGCTCATCAGCTATCCGCGGACCGACAGTCAATATCTGTCGCAGGACGTCGCAAAGACGCTCGGCGCCGTGGTCGCCAACATCCGCGAGCCGTATCAAGAGTTGCTCTCGGAAAAGACCGGACAAAGCCCGTTGAGCTCCCGTTTTGTCAACGACGCCAAGGTGACCGATCACCATGCGATAATTCCTACGACCACCCCGCCGCGCGCGCTCGACCTCAAGAGCGACGAGGGAAAGATCTACGATCTTATCTGCCGGCGACTGCTCGCGATTTGGCAGAAGGATCACCTCTTTTCGGTGACCACGGTCATCAATCGCGTGACCACGCAAGCAGTTGCTGGTCCGCTTGTCGACCGCTATTTAAGCAGCGGGACGTCGATCGAACAACTCGGATGGCGCGCGCTGGATGTGGGTCGCGAGGATTTCGCGAAAACCGGTTTAGAGGATAAAGACAAAGACAAGGCCGAGGAGCAGAAGCTTCCCGCGGGCTTGGTCGCGGGTCAGGTTCAGATTGTGTTGGAGGCCGAGGCGCTAAAGAAGAAGACGCGGCCGCCGCCGCGCTTCACCGAGGCGACCCTGCTCACGGGAATGGAAACCGCCGGGCGGACGCTCGACGACAAAGCGTTATCGGAAGCGATGCGGGAATGCGGGCTGGGAACTCCGGCGACCCGGGCCGCGATTATCGAGACCCTGCTCAAACGAGAATATATCAGCCGAAAAAGGAAAAGCTTAGAAGCGACGGACAAGGGCATCAAGCTTGTCGAGACGGTTCATGAGCAAGTCAAGAGTCCCGCGATGACGGGAGAATGGGAAAAGCGACTCAAGCAGATCGAGCAGGGAAAAGACTCGTTTCAAGCGTTTATGGAGGCGATCGAACGCTACGTTCGCGAGGTCGTAGGCGGTGTCTGGAATGGATCGAAAGTAAGCGTTCAGGGGTCAAACAAGTCGGCGGCTGAATCGCCTGATTCGCAGCTCGAGGCGTCGGCGTTGAAACCGTCGCGGCCTTTTGAGGCGACTATTCCCGCGACTCAAGCCGAAAGAGCGAAGCGCTCTCCAACCGCCGTCCCCTCCTCTCCGGAGCTGATCGAATTACTTAAAACCCGTTTTGGATTTCAAGGTTTTCGCCCGCATCAACAAGCCGTCTGCCAGAGCGTGGTGCGAGGCGAGAACGTCCTTCTGGTCATGCCGACCGGAGCCGGAAAATCTCTCTGTTATCAGCTTCCCGGCGTCGCGCGGGGCGGCACGACCTTGGTCGTAAGTCCGCTGATCGCGCTGATGGAAGATCAGGTCGCGAAGCTGCAAAAGTTCGGCATGCGGGCCCGCAGCATCCATTCGGGACGAGACCGGGCCGACTCGCGGGCGACCTGCGTTGAGTACCTCGCTGGAGGGCTCGACTTTCTATTTATCGCTCCCGAGCGACTCGGAGTCAGAGGTTTTCCCGAAATGCTCACTCGCAATATACCCCGCTTGATCGCCGTCGATGAAGCGCATTGCATCTCGCAGTGGGGACACGATTTTCGCCCCGATTATCGCATGCTTAAGGAGCGACTGCCGCTGTTACGACCCGCGCCGGTCATCGCCCTGACCGCGACAGCGACGCCGTTAGTACAGGACGATATCATCAAGCAACTCGGAGTCGACGGCGTAAAGCGCTTCATTCACGGTTTTCGACGCTTCAACATCGCGATTGAAGTCATCGAGGTCAGCGCTGGCGAACGCGCGCAGCTCACCCGGCGAATCCTCAAAGAAGATGGTCGAATACCGGCGGTGATCTACGCCCCAACCCGCAAGCAAGCGGTCAGCTTGTCCGAGCAGCTCTCGGATGATTTTGAGTGCGCGGCCTATCACGCCGGGATGTCAGCGGCCGATCGGGAGCAGGCTCAAGCCGACTTTATGCGGGGCGATATCGACGTCGTTGTGGCGACCATCGCGTTCGGTATGGGCATTGACAAGCCCAATATACGAACCGTGGTGCATACGGCTCTGCCCGATAGCATCGAAAGCTACTATCAAGAGATCGGACGGGCCGGCCGCGACGGCCAACCCGCGCGCGCTATTCTGATGCATTCCTTTGCGGATCTGAGAAAGCATGCCTTTTTTCAGCAGCGCGACTATCCGCCCTTGCGAGAACTCGAGCGCTTGCATCAGCTCTTAACCGATCGACCGCAGTCAAAGGATGCTCTGAAGACGGCGTTCGCCGGCGACCCTGAGCTGTTCGACAAAGCGTTGGAGAAGCTTTGGATCCATCGGGGCGCCCTGGTCGATCCGGAGGAAAACGTCACGCGGGGGGGTCACGAGTTCAGCAAAACCTATCTCGTACAGCTACAATTGAAACAGGAGAGGCTGGAGCGAATCGCCCGCTACACCGACACGGCCATTTGTCGCATGCTTCAACTGACGAGATACTTCGGCGATCAGGAGGACTCGGGAGAGATCTGCGGGCAATGCGACATCTGCGCATCAACATCCTGTCTCTCTCTAAAATCAAAGCGACCGAGCGAGCCCGAGAGGCTCTATATCGAGCGTATTCTGGAGGCGTTGCGCTCGCGCGACCGGCAAGCCGGCGGCAAGGTGTTTCGAGACAATTTCGAGGGCGTGCTCGAGCGCCGCCGGTTTGAAGACCTGGTGACCGCGCTGGCTCGCGCCGGGCTCATCGAGATTCGCGAAGACTCTTTTGAAAGAGAAGGCCGCTCGATCGCTTTCCGCCGTCTGTATTTGACAGAGCTCGGTCGAGATAAAGCAAGCGCAACCGAGCTGGTTCAAACCGAGCTCAAGGTCCCCGAGACCTTCGTCGCGAAAGAGAAAAAAAGCAAAAAACCTCACGAGCGCGCCGCCGCGAAAAAGCCTCGGGCGAGACAAAGCGTCAATGCCGAACGAGCCCTTGAGAGCCAAGCGCTCAACGCCCGGTTCGAGCCGGTGGATGTCCCCGCATCAATCGCCCTGATCTCGGCCCTAAAAGCCTGGCGGCTGCAAAAAGCGCGGCGTTCGAGAGTGCCCGCGTTTCGCATCCTCACGGACCGCGTGCTCATCGCCGTCGCCAACACGCGGCCTAGCACGAATGAGCAGCTACTGTCTATTTCGGGGTTCGGGTACAAGCTGCTCGAGAAATACGGAGAGGATATTCTGGCGATCGTGCGCAAGGCGGGTATTTAAAGGTGGGTTAAATAACTCCTGAAATAGGTTGCTTTTTATCGCTTTGGTTTATCGCTATAATACAAAAGGCCGGGCCCTCGAGGACTCTAGCGGTAGCGTGGCAGGCCGGCGATAAGAAACGAGGTATGCGATGAAGAGAATCCCTTTTGCAATATCTATTTTCGTTTGTCTGGGCTGCAATCTGACGCTTACCGCGGAGGAGGCCGAGCAAGCCCTTGAGGAGGCTCGAGTGGCTTCGCAGGCGCTCTCGCTTTCGAGCTCGAGCACGACGATTTCTAAAGAGCAAGGGTCGAGCACGATCGAAGTGGAAACTACCTTTACGATTGGAGAAGCGGTGAAAGAGCGGTTGGAAAAGATCCGCGATTTCATTCGCTCTCAAGTCGATTGCGCTGAATACGAAATAGATGAGCAAGGAACACTAACCGTTAGATACGGCGCGGTCGGGGGTGAGGATTGCGAGTACTTGGGCCAGCAATATTCGGGCACTCACGCGATTAAGGTGCAACGGGTTACCGAGGACGAGGTTGTCGTCAGCCACAACTTCAGCAATTTCAGCAACCAAAAGGTAACAGTGTCGGGCTGGGCTGATGTAACCTGGGACAGAGAAAAAGAGAGCCGACGCATTGAGCACGAGCTGAGATGGCAGGCCAAGGGCGGGCTCGACGCGCGGGGTGGAGAAGGTAGCGGCGATCGAACTCAGACCGTTCTCGACGGCGGGTTACTAGAGGGAATAAGAGTCGATGGAGAACACGAGTGGGAGGGCAAAAGCGGGTCGTGGTTCTTGGAAATCGACGCGATTGAAATGCGTTGGATCGATCCGGTGCCCCAGGACGGACTCTGGAGGTTGACGACGCCGTTTGACGAAAAGCAGCTTACGCTGAGCTTCGAGAGAGAGGACGCGGACACGATAGAGGTTACCGCCAAGACCACGAGACGAAGCTACACCTTCTTCGTGACCGGTGCGGGAGGACGGATCACGCGCGAGCAGTAACCCGCCGCTCTATCGTATCGCCCGGGCGGCGAATCTACGCCTGTTGTCGGGGCGTTACCGTTTTTTCTTTTACCCCTGGGTAAGAGCGAGATAATGTAGGCGATGTGTTGACACCGTCTGCCGCGTACCGCCCAGACAAACCCACGAATTGCGCGTTTTACAGATGGCGTCGACCGAAGCGAATGGTTTTTGCGACGCGTGACAGGGAGATAGATGCTTCGAGGTTTTATTAAATTCGCGATTATCTTTGTCATTGCCGCCGCGGTCGTAGCGGCGCTATCGCGATTTTTTTTCATCGATATCGCGGAGATCGGCCATAACGGCATGGCGCCGACTCTGGTCGCGGGAGATCTCGCGGCTATCGCGCGCCACGCGGATATCGACATCGGCGATGTCGTCGTCTGCGAAAACCCGATTCGCCGAGGCGAATTCGTCACCGGCCGCGTGATCGCAAAAGCCGGATCGGTGGTGAAAACCGATCGGCTCGGTCAGCTCAACGTGAACGACAACAGCATCTATGTCGATTGGCGCGGAGCGATAAGATTCTACGACTCGGTCAATAGGCGGCGGCTTGACATGAAGCTGGGAGTCGCGCGCGTGGGCGACTCGGAGTACCAGGTTTTTCTCGAAAAAAAACGCGCTTTCGCCATCCGCCCGACCGAGGTGCGCAACGGAGTTTTTCTCTTAGGCGATAATCGAACGCCCCATTCCTATGACAGTAGGCACTTCGGCGAAATCGATCCGCGGCGTTGCGTCGGCCAAGTCTTTATGCTGATTAAACCAGCGATCAGCCGGGAAGCCGAGATTCAAAGGAAAAAGCTGAGCAAGATTTAACCCTGTGCCGCCATTGTTACGCGTGATGCGCGGCGCTCATCGCCAGCTTCTGTATCGCTTCTCGCGCTTGGTCGGTGCCGATGACGGCGATAAGATCTTGGGGCTGAAAGCGAAAGCGGGCGTCGGGGTTCACCTCCAATTTACCTTGGCGTATCACCGCGACGACCGACGCGCCGGTGGTCTTTCGGATGTCGGACTCTTCGATCGTCCTGGCGACCAGCGGGCACTCTTCCTGAAGCAGCACCCACTGTAGATCAAACTGCTGCTCCGCGGATCGAAGCTGGCGCAAGGTGCGATACTCGGAACCGTTTTCCACGCTGAAGAACGGCGCGAACAGATCGCGGCGCAGTGATTCCGTGTGCCGCTGCACCTCGGGAGCGGGAATACGCAAATGAAGCAGCGCCTGCCGCGTCATCTCTAGGCTGGTTTCAAAATCGGGCAACACGACATCGGTGACGCCGAGCTCTTTTAATACGGGAATAAAGCTTGGGTCTGAAGTTCGGGTAACGATCGCCATCGCGCGATTAATCCGCCTGGCATGGGCGATAATCGCGCGCTTTAGCACGATGCCCGGCATGGTAACGATCAGCAGGCGAGCGCTTCGAATCTCCGCGGCCTCCAGCACCAACTCGTGACTCGCGTCGCCGTAGACCACGGGAATTTTTGCCGCTTTGGCTCGCTCTACGCAGCGATGATCGATTTCAATAAGCACCAGCGGCAATTTTAAGCGATTTAAAAGCTCCGCTATCTGAAATCCGATATGCCCGCCGCCGGCGATCACCACGTGATTTCGCAAACCCTGCTCGGGTATGTTAAGGGTTTCGAGCTGCTCGTGGCGAAACCATCGCTTGCGCAGCGAGTAAAGTCGCGCGGTTTGTCCCGAGACGAAAGGCGTAAGAACCATGGTCAAGATGGCCGCGGTCAGAACCAGTGAATACAACTCGTTGTCGATCGAACCGGTATCGATGCCGACCCGGGCGAGAACAAAGGAAAATTCGCCGATCTGAAACAGCCCCAGGCCTACGGCCAAGGGGATGACATTCCCGTACTTAAAAAGCTTCGAGAGCAACGCGAAAATGAGACCCTTGCCGGTTCCCACGGCCAATACCAAGATCAACACCTGCGACAAGTGGCTTGTTAAAAAGACGGGATCGAGCAGCATTCCTACGGAGGCGAAAAACAACAGCCCGAAGAGGTCGCGCAGCGGGATGATATCGCTCAGGGCTTGGTGTCCAAAGTCCGACTCACTCAGCACGATTCCCGCGACGAACGCGCCGAACGCAAAGGACAGACCCACGAGGTGGGTGATATAGCCGACGCCCAATCCAATCGCGGTGATCGCCAAGAGAAAAAGCTCTCGTGATCCGAGCTTCGCGATATACGACATCAATCCCGGTAACAACCGCGTTCCGAGCAGAACCATACCGGCGATAAAGGCGACCGCCTTGAGCGCCGCGAAACCGAGCGCGGGCAGGCCGACCGCCGGATTGCTCAGTTGCGGGAGGATGATCATCAACGGAACCACGGCCAGGTCCTGCACCAAAAGCATTCCGATCATCACCTTGCTCGAAAGCGTGCCGAGCCATCCTTGATTCATTAAAGTCTTGAGGATCACCATCGTGCTCGACAACGAGATCAGCGCACCAAGCCACAACGAATCTCTCCAATTCCACTGGAGCAGCGCGCCGATGCCGAAGCCAAGCCCGATTGTCAGAGCGATCTGGATCGGGGTACCGATGAGAGCGATCTTTTTCACCGGCTTAAGATCCTTAAGCGAAAATTCGAGCCCGAGCGCAAATAGTAAAAGCGCGACTCCGATCTCCGCCAAGCGCTCTATATCGTTAATATTCGATACCGTAACTCCCCCGGTATACGGTCCAAGGATAAAGCCGGCAGCGATATACCCGAGGATGAGAGGCTGGCCGAGCTTCTGCAACAGCAACCCGCAACCGAAAGCGGCGATGACTATCAGTATGATATCGGTTGCGATGCCCATGGTGTTTCGCTTTTATCGTTCGCGCGCGCTCGCGAATCCGTCCTCTCGGCCCGGTCCTGCTGTCGGCAATTCGATTGCCGTGGATGTTGGGCGATTCGGCCGGCGTTGTCGATCGCTATCACATTCGAATCGCCCTAGCAATTTCCTCTGTCGTAACCTTATCGACCCACCGCAACCGGTCAATGTGAGATGCGCAACTAAAAGTAGAGCCCGACTCATAGATCCTCCCGAAACATTTCGGAGCACGACGACCCCGGCCGCAAGGAACGACGACGATGCAATAGCAACGCCATTTCGAGGAGGAGTAACGCGGCAGACGGAGTCGTCCCGCCCAAAAGACGTGTGAAGGCATTGATGAGAGGGGCTCTAATCTCTTGCCTAGCCTTGGGTGGTCAAAACGCGTATATCCACGGGGCTTACCCCATAGGCATTAACCAAAATTAGTCGACGAACATGAAAACGCCGTAGCGCGCGGGCTTGTCCCGCGCTGATCAGACGAAAACGGACGTACGGTATTATCGCAAGCATTTTATTCGTGGAATGATGGTTTTTCCGCACAACAATTCGTGGTTGGGTTACGGTTTTGTGGGGGACAAGCCCCCGCGCTACGAGGTTTTTCACTGTTATTTATGGTTAACGCCTATGGGGGCTTACCCCCGGTTCTTTTACTTGGCTCTCAAGCGTGCCCAAAAAACGCACCCCTGAGGGTTATGTCCTTGGTTTACTGCTCGCCGCGCTTCGGTTAGACTACTCTAGAATGTCTAGGTATAAACCGACCAAAATACCGCTTATCATCCCGCTGGCGCTGGCTTGTACGGGCGCGGTTCTACTTCCCCAGGCCGGTCACGCCGACGCCCGAACCCACTTTCGCCGCGGCGAAGCCGCTTACGAGCAAGCCAACTACGAGATCGCGATTCAGGAGTGGCAAAAAGCCTATAAGCTGGAAAAGAAACCGAGGATCCAACACAATCTCGCCCTGGCGTACGAACGGCTGGGCCGGTTGGAACAGGCGGAGGCGGCTCTCGAGATTTTTTTAAAGTCCGCCGATCCGGATGACCCGGCCTATGGCGAAGCAACCGCGAGGCTCAATTCGATAAAACAGCGGCTCGCGCTGACCGGAATAAAAATCATTTGCCGGATTGAGGGCGCCTTAATTCACGTTGATGGACGCGAGTGGGGCCGTACGCCGAGGCCGGATAAGATCTCGGTAAGTCCCGGCTCTCACGATGTCGTGATTCGCCATCCGAGCTACGGGCAATTCGTTTCGAATGTCGTAGTGCCCGCCGGGCAGGTGGTCGAGGTCAAGGTTCGGATGAAGTCAAAGCAGAACGGAGAAACCATCGACGCGTCCGAGTCGTTGGACGCCGCCGTACAAGGCGTTGATGCCGACGGCTCCAAAAGCGATTTCGCCGGCCTACAGCTCGAGAGTAATAACGGCAGCCCCGAGCGCGTATCCGCAGACGCCGGAGCGCGCTCCGTAGACCTGTTAGAAAATCCGACCTTCTGGTATCTGCTAAGCGGCGGGCTGGCGCTCGGCGCGGTGGGCGGCGTGATCTGGACCTCGAATCGGCATCAGCAGCTTGAAGGATGTAACGACACCGAGACCTATTTCTGCCGGAATGAGGACGAGGTTCGCAGCGAACAGGGGGGGGCTTTCTTGATGACAACGGTGTTGACCGCCGGCGCCATAGGCGCGTTGGTCTACGCTGTAGTGCTCGACGCCTCGGACGACGCGAATGAAAGCGCGCGCCATGAGCGTTCGCTTTCGGCCCGCTGCGCATTCTCGCCCTTGGCCGCGCGCTGCGGCTTAAAATTTTAGCTTGGAGGCGCGCTGACAATGATGCGGTTTATATTTTCTAGTGCCGTGCTTGTCGTTTTAACGGCGTTGTCTCACTGCACCGATATCGATAGATGCGAGGTCGGCAGCGAAGGGTGCGTTTGTGGGAAAAACGATTCCTGCCGGGAGGACTTGACCTGTTCCGACGAACCGCGAGCCGACGACGGCGATCCAGAAGATCGCGGGATTTGTCTGCCCGCGACCTGTTTAGAGACTTGTAAATGGAAAGACGACGGTAGCTGCGACGACGGGGGCGAGGGCTCGAACAGCGACAAGTGCGATTGGGGTACCGATTGTAGCGATTGTAAACCGCGCTTCGGCGACCCCCCGGGCGAGCCGCTTTGCTCCAATAGCTGCCGTTCGGCTGGTGACGGCACCTGCGACGACGGGGGCATGGGATCGATCTTTGAGACCTGCGCCTTCGGTACGGACTGTCTGGACTGCGGCCCGCGCTACCACAAACCGATCTGCCTCAATAGCTGTAAAACCGCCGAAGACGGTTTTTGCGACGACGGGGGCGAGAATTCGGATTACGATAGCTGCGATTGGGGTACCGATTGCCAAGACTGCGGCCCGCGCTACGGCGATGCCGAGGCTTATTAAACCGTCCACTCGTCCTTAAGCGCTCTATCCTGCAGCGCGGCCATGGCCGCGGGTACGCTTTTATCCTGGTAGAGCACCTGATATATCTGTTCCGTAATCGGCAAATCGATCCCGCGAGCGCGCGCGAGTTGATAGGCGGAATCGGTCGTGGTAACGCCCTCGGCCACCATCGTCATCTCTTGTTGTATTTCTGCTAAACGGCGGCCGCGAGCCAGCGAGCGACCGACCAGACGGTTTCGGCTGAGATCGCTGGTACAGGTCAGAAAGAGATCACCCACGCCGGACAGACCGAGCAGGGTCTCGGGTTTTCCGTTAAGACTTACGGCGAGACGCGTGATCTCGGCCAAGCCTCGGGTGATCAATGCCGCGCGCGTGTTGTACCCGAAGCCGAGCTCGTCGCTCGCGCCGGCCGCGATGGCTATCACGTTTTTCATCGCGCCGCCGACTTCAACGCCGGTGACGTCGTCGGTCGTATAGACGCGAAAGGCCCGCGTCGCGATCATCGACTGAACCTGTTTCGCCAACCTCGGACAACGCGACGCCAGCGTGACGTTGGTGGGCATCCCCTTGGCGACCTCCTGCGCAAACGACGGCCCGGAGAGAACGCAGTAGCCCTGACGGTTCGACTCCGATAGCTCCTGCAAAAAGAGCTGTTCCATGGTGGCGAAAGTTCCGCGTTCGATGCCCTTGGAACAGACCACGATCGGGATGCCGGGTGAAAGCGCTCCGTAGATCTCCTTCAAGGTGCTCCTGACGAACTGAACCGGAATGACGAAAAGCAGCATCTCCGCATCTGCGACCGCTTCGCGCGCGTCCGACGTGGCGCTGATCGTATCGCGTAGGGCGAGTTCGGTAGCGTATAACGGATTTCTGTGTTCGGCGTTAATCGCGCTGACGACCTGCCGCTCGTAAGCCCACAACCGGACGCGATGACCTTTAACGGCCAGCAAGTGGGCCAGAACCGTGCCCCAACTCCCAGCTCCGAGCACTGCGATACGCATGCTTCGATCAGGCGACCGCCACGTTGTTGTTGAGATGCGGCAACGGCCTGTCTCCCCCGCTTTTACGCAGTTGAACGCTGACGACCTTGGAAATGCCCGGCGTTTCCATGGTAATACCATATAATACGTCGGCGACCATAAGGGTTTGCCGAGAATGGGTGATAATAATGAATTGAGACTGAGAGGTCATCTCCTTCACGATTTCGCTGAAACGGCCGATGTTCGCCTCGTCCAACGGCGCGTCAACCTCGTCCAATAGGCAGAACGGCGTCGGTTTATATTGGAAAAGAGCTAAGACCAACGAAATCGCGGTGAGCGCTTTTTCTCCTCCGCTCATAAGCTCGATCATTCCGAGCTTTTTCCCGGGAGGCATCGCCACGATATCGATCCCGGATTCGAGTAGATCCTCCGGATCGGTCAGCCGCAACTCCGCCTTCCCCCCTCCGAACATGACGGGAAACATCCTCTGGAAACGTTTATTGACCTCGTGGAAGGTTTCGCGGAACAAGCGCCTGCTTTCCCGATTCATCCGACGAATCGCTGTCTCGAGCTGCGCCAACGCGGCTTCTAAATCCTGACGTTGTTCCGTCAGCTTCTGATAGCGATCCGATCGCTCCTCGTATTCCTCGATTGCGGTGAGATTGATCTCGCCCATGCGCTCGATGATCTGCTGCAAATCGTCGATCCGCGAAAGGACGTTTTGGTCCGGTATCTCGCGCGCGTGATAGTCGGTCAAAACCTTGGGGACGAGCACGCGATGCCGCTGTCGGGTCGTACTGATCAAGTGATCGGTTTCCATCGCGACCTCGCGCTCCTTGAGCATCAGGGCATTCATCGCGCTTGTGTTTTCCTCGATCGCCAGCCTGAGCTCGCGCAATCCTAGCTCGTTTCGACCCACGCTTTCTCGAGCCCGATCATACTCGGCGCGACAACTCGAAAGTCGATCAGCCGCTTGCACGGCCTGGGCGACACGGTCATCGAGCAGCTCGCGATCGCCTCGCATGCGCTCAGCTACCTCGGTCTGCTCCGCCGCGAACTGAACCGCATCGCTTTGTAATCGCTCGGCGCGGCTTGAAAGCTCGTCAAGCTGCTTCTGGATACGGGTCAACGACGCCCGGTCGCCCTCGGCCTGCTGCTCGGCCTGCGCGGCTCGCACTCGACCTTCCATCACCACCGCGTTTTGTTCTTCCACCGCGGAACGACACATACGATAGATTTCCTCAGCGGCGTTGACCGCTTCCCTCGCCGAAGCCTCGGCGTATTGCCCGGCCTCACGCTCGGCGTGCATCTCGGCCTCTTCGCCGTCGGTTTGATCGATTAGCCGAACGAGCTCGTCCATCTCCGCCGAAACCGCCTCGATGCGTTTCCACACCTCGACCTCGGCTTCCTGCGCGCGTTTAATGTCGCGATTCGCCGCTACTAGAGCTATCTCCTTCTGGTGCGCATCGGTGCGCGTGGCCTCCAACGCCGCCTGGTGTTGCGCGATCGCCTTACGCAGCTCGCCGTGTTTTTCCACGGCCTCGCGCGTATCTGACTCCAACTTCTCCACCTCTTCCTCGAGCGTGCGAATCTCGCGTTTGACTTCGATGAGATGCGCTCCCGTGTCCTCTCCGTCGCCTCCCGAAAGCGCTCCGTCCGGCGCGAGCACCTCACCCGCAAGGGTTACGACGGGCCCGCGATCGATTCGCTCCGCGTGGCGCTGGCGCGCGACGTCGAGATTTTCCACCACCAATACATCGCCCAATATGTGCTCGGCTAACGATCGATCAACGTCGCTGACCTGAACGAGATCTATCAGGTATCGCGCCACCGAGGGATCATTCGGCAAATCGGCGCGCCGCGGCGGCTCGCAACTCGGAACCCGGGGAATCAGCGTCGCGCGTCCGCGTTTACCTTGATTGAGATAGTGAATCGCGTCTACGCTCGTGTCGATGCAGTCAACCACAACGTAATGTAACTTTTCACCCAAGGCCGCGGCCAATGCGGCCGTGAGCTCGGGCGGACACTCAAAGCGATCGGCCAAAATTCCATAGACACGCTCGTTTTCCGCCGGCTCAAGCTCCCGCGTAAATCCGGTCATGACGGCGCGTACGCCCGTGCCCACGCCCTCGAATCGTTGCTGAATCTCGCGCAAGGACCCGAGCCGGGAACGCTTGTGGGCAAGCTCCAGCTGGAGCTGTTTTACCCGGACATCGCTTTGCTGTATCTCTTCCCGCGCTCGATTGAACTCGCTCGCGATCTGATCGCGACGGGTAGCGAGCAAGTCCTGGCCGCCGAGCAAGCCTTCACAGCGCGCCTGTAGCTCGCCCGATTCTTGACGCAGATCGGTTATCCGGCCTTCAAGCGCTTGCCTTTCCTGTCCTAGCCTCTCCCATCTAGCTTTACTATCATCGCGCCGCTTCTCCAAGCTGAGCAAAGCAAAGTCGGCCTTGGCGATGCGGGTGTCGGCTTCCGTTACCCGTTCGCGCGCGCCCATGAGATCTTGATCGGCTTGCTCCGCGGCTTTACGCCTGCGCTCGAGCTCCTGGTTTTCAGCCTCAAGCGCGTCGCACTCCGCTTGCTCGGTTTCGACCAAACCCTTCAACCGATTCGCGATGGCATCGGCCTCGATATTGAGCTCCTCTCGACGCCTCGCCGTCTCATCGAGGTCGCGCCGCGCCGCGCTCTCCAGCTCCTTGAGCGCGGGCAATTGTTCTTGATGATGGGCGATCTCACTTTCCAACAGTTTCACCGCGTTATCCAGCTCATAGGCGTGGGTCTGAGCCTTTTCCACCTCTTTTTCGCTCTGAGCCAAAGCCAGACGCTCGATCTCGGCTTCCGCGTCCCGAACCCGCAACGCGATTCGCATTCCCTCGATTTCAGCCGTGGCCCTGTCGATCTCTCGCTTCAGCACCTGATGGCTTCCGGTCAGCTCCAACCAGCGATGCGACGCGACCCAGAGCTCGAGATCGCGAATCTCCTGGCGATAGGACTTATAACGCTCGGCTTTACGAGCTTGTCTCTTGAGCGACGTCAAGGTTTTTCCGATCTCTTCGATGATGTCGCTGACGCGCAATAAATTCTGACGGGTATGGTTCATCTTGTTTTCGGCGGAACGTTTACGCGCCTTGAACTTGGTAATGCCCGCCGCTTCTTCGATCAACTGGCGGCGGTCTTCCGGCTTGGCGGATACGATCATACCGATACGGCCCTGCTCGATAATCGAATAGGCCTCCCGACCCACGCCCGTACCGAGAAACAGCTCGGTTACGTCCTTTAGCCGAACCGGTGTCTTGTTGATGAAATAGTCGCTGTTGCCGCTGCGGTCCATACGACGCGTCACGGTTATTTCCGGATAGCTATTGTAATCAGGCGGCGCGAGTCGATCGGAGTTGTTAAAGGTCAACGACACCTCGGCGAAACCGAGGGGCCCGCGAGATTCGGCGCCGTTGAAAATCACGTCTTCCATCGCCTTGCCGCGAAGCTGCTTTGCCGATTGCACGCCCATCGCCCAGCGGATGGCGTCGACGATGTTTGATTTACCACAACCGTTTGGTCCGACGATACAGGTGATGTCGTTATCGAAATGCAGCACGGTTCGATCGACGAAAGACTTAAAGCCACAAATGTCAAGCTTGCTGATTTTCATAAAAGAGCTGCCTCCCGAGAAGCATACGCGGCTAATCAAACCTTTCCAGTAGGGTCTGGGGTATCACCACCGGGTGGCCGATGCAACGGCTAAAAATAATTCTCGTGTGACCCGCACCTACAGTCCGCGAATAGAAAACGGAAATCGAATGCGAAAAGAGGGTTGACGAAAGCGAGGAAAGCGCGCTTTACGCACGACCCCCTCGATGCACCGCCCCGCTGCTGTTCCCTCGAAAGGGGCTCCTGAAACGGTGACGTTCGCTACTTTACCGTCATTGAGCACGATGATATCCGCCGTCGCAAGGCCGGACAAACCTCCGGCGCATCCTCGAATCGCGGGTAACAAAACGGACATCGTCTCGGTCACCTGCTCGCGCGTGGGCGCGAGCGGCGTCTGCTCCGCGGCTTTCGAATCGCCGCCGGCGGAATCGGTTGGATGAACCGATTCCCTACGGTGATTGTTCTCGGTTGCATCGAGCACGCCGTCGATGATTCGGTCTAACTTCGCCTCGCTGGCCGAAACCGCTTGTGAGCTCGGCGTCGTCGTTGCGGCTTCCGGCTTATCAACGCGATTGATCTTCTTTGCTTGAGATTCGGTTTTTCTCTCGTCCGAAGTTAAGATCGGCGATATGACCTCTTTCGCGACAAGCGGGCTCGAATCGGTACCGCTCGCGGATTTCTCGCTGCTGTTGCCGGTCGCGATCGCTCTCTTAGCCGCTCGCTCCGAACGGGACGGCAGGCGGCGCCGGGAACTAAAACGTCTTGACTCTGATCGCGGGGTCTCGTCCGTAACCGGCGGCGCGCTCGAAGGCCGTGCTTGCGCGATCATAAGCTCGGCCTTGCGCCCGCCTCGAGACGGATCCGATGCACGTTGGTTATGAACCGCTTGCTGTTGGGATAAAGACGGCGGAGACTTCGATCGCGCCCGCTCCGTTCTTACAAAAATAAAAACCGCGACGGTCGCGGCCGATAGACCCAGTACGAAGCCGACGAGTATCATCAGCACCCAATGCGACTTCTTGCCGCCTGCTCGGATTTGCTCTTTATATCCCGTGGTCGAGGCTTGATCGAAGTCTGCTTTATCGATCTGACTTGACCGCTGCTCGGAGCCTGCAGGCGGCTCGTCGATGCGATCGCTCTGCGGCGGTCGCTTTGGGTCGATCTCCTCGGCGCCAAATGCAGGCGCTTGTCTGAGATCGAGCTTTGAATCCTCCTCGGACGGTAGCAACGCCGAGTGAACAGGGAGACCGTTTTTAGACGAGGACGCGAGCAAGCCCAAATCCATCTTCGGGGTATCGCTCTCAAAAGAAGAGTCAGTCGCTTGCGCATCGGGCGACGGCAGAGATTCGAATGCCTCGAGATCTTCGTTTTCGCTATTTTTGTCTATCTCTTTGGTATCTCCAGTCAAGGCTTTCCCCTGCGTCGAAGGCTAACCTAGCATCGCCGAGCGTTTAGCTTCAACCAAACCGTCTATCCGCACGCGAGTATCAACGCCGCCGCTTTCGGCGGTCCGGCTCTCGCGCCGCCTTTCTCTAAAACGAAACGAGATCGCAGCGCATGATGATCGCGTCTTCATTGTTGTCCGAGTAATATCGGGGTCTAATCGCAATTTTTTCAAATCCCACACCTTTATACAGATTAATAGCCGCGAGGTTGGAGCAACGCGCCTCGAGCAAAACGCTGGTTACCGCTTTCTTCTTCGCTATCTTGAACATGTCCAGCAACAAAAAACGCCCGAATCCGCGACGCCGCATACCGGGTAAAACCGCCAAATTGTGAAGGTGAATTTCATCGCCGATAATCCAAAAATCGATAAAACCGCATATTTTCTCTCCCGTACCGGCGCGCAACACGCGAATCACAGCCCATTGCCGCTTGAGCTCGCCTTCGAACACGGCGCTCGTCCAAGCGGAAGTGAACGATTCGCGCGCAATCCGACAAACGCTATCTACATCGGAAGGTAACATAGGCAAAACCAGAGGTCTCTCGCGTCGCTTCGCGTTACCATAGGGCTCGCTCGCAGCCTTTTGTTGTGCATCTAGGTTCACGCTATATTGTGGCCTTTAACTAACGCTATTATCGATAATTTAATCGCTAAAAACATAAACCGGTGTACGAGCGCGTAACACTTTGATCCAACGCGCCACGGTTTGGTCGATCGCGCTGCGCGTAAGGCGCGCCAGCGGCGACCCGGCGGCGACGGAAGAATCGGAGATCATTCCGCTACCATCTCGATTCTGAAACGGACGCTCCGTCTGTGAGTCCGCGATCATTCTCGCATCGCTTAAATTCAAACTGAGAAACGCCGCTACCAACGCGCGTCGCCGAGCGATCTCGTCGATTTCATCTCGCCTAATCGCGAGCGCTCGCAATAGGGTGTGCAGTCGCTCTCGACCTCCAGCCATCTGCTCAATGCGGCGTAACTCGTCGGCCACCTTCGCGGCCACGGGTCTTCTGATTTGCAGCCGGTTCGCTTCTCGAACGATGAGATACTCTCCGATAATTTCCGCCAAAGAAGCTTTAAGCAACGATCGCGGAAGCGGTCCCAAGGGAAGCGCCCCGTTTCTTTGACCGCACAATCGAAGGCGGGCGCGCAAATCGACATCGCTGCGCAAAATGATATCGACGCGAGGTCCGGGTATTGACCCACCAACGAGCGCGGCGAGACCATCCGCTCGATACGCGGCGGTTTCTGCTCGAGCGGTGAACGCGACCGTCGAGTTTATCGAAACAACCAAGAGGCTGAAAAGAACCCCCACAAGTCGGATAGCTCGGATCGCCGTAACCCCGTGCCGCACTTCGGCGTCGGCTTTGCTGCTAAAATGGGTTTTTCGGTATTCTCTCGGTAGCATGATATGAATTCGCATCTCGAAAACCGATCTTCTTCTATAAGATTAATACAACAAGTGACCATTTTTGGTATGCCCCGTTATTTAAAAGCTCCTCGCCGGCGTTACCGTTCGCCGGGGCAATACCCTTTGGTTACAACGGCGGCCGAGTCGTCCTATGAAGCCGGGCTCGCGCTCGGGCCCGGCCGTGTCGGATGCCTCTAGCAGCGTCCTCGCCGTTGGGGCCACCCTTGGTTGAACGTAAGCGTTCAGGGGGGCAAACAAGTCGGCGGCCAATTCGCCTGCAAAACCGAGCGCGCCCGCAGGGCCGGCGAGGATGGTACTTGCTGTACCTGACGAGCCGGCGCGAGGACGAAAGCCGG
>JAFGIB010000374.1 GCA_016929805.1 Deltaproteobacteria bacterium
CGCAGCAATAGCAGCGCTATTTCGAGGATTTTTCCGAGGACGAAAGCCGCTAGCGCACCCGCCCACGCGCTCGCAACCGGATCGTTTGTTTTGCGGAGAGTCCTAAGGGTGTGCTCACTTTTTTGGACCTCACTTGCGGTGAACACGATCGTTCCTACAAGAGACGGATTATACCTCGCCGCGTTTTTTTTACCGCGAATAAGCGCAGCGAAATCCGACATCCCGACGGCTCTCGGTCCGCCCGATTTGCGCTCGGTGGGTGGTTCGCAGGGTGCACGCGGGAGAAAGCCATGAACCGCCGCGAATCACTCGAGCTTCGCCTTTCTCGGGTCCGGTCGGGTCTACCCGGATCGCGTTTTTTTCATAACGAGAGGCGTAATAGTCAGCGGTAAGCTCCCAGACGTTACCGGCCATATTGAGAAGGCCGAACTGGCTTCTCGCTTCAAAAAACGAATCGACCGGCGCGGCGAATTCATAACCGTCATTCGAGTCGGAACCGAAATCATCCGAGCCGTGGTTCGCCAGCCGGCTGTTGTAAAACTGACCCCAAGGAAAACGCCGCCCGCTGACGCCGCGAGCGGCGCGTTCCCATTGCGCCTCAGTCGGTAATGCTCCACCGATCCATTTACAGTATCTCTGAGCTTCAGACCAGGTAACGTGCGCCACTGGAAGCTGTGGCGCCGCGAGTCGTTGATCCCGGTCGCTTAACCGCGAGGGCGCGCACGCGTTCGCCAGAACGCAGCGTCGATACGCTTGATTTGAGACCTCGAACCGATCGATACGATAAGCGGTTAGGTAAACCTTGTGCGCGGGTCCCTCGTTTTGGAACGTCGCTCGATCGCGCTCGGCTTGACCTCGGGTCTCGCGAGCGCAGATTTTTACCGCCGCAACCCGGTCGCTCGCATCGCTTCCCATGGTGAACCACCCGGCTTTGATCGGCAATACCGCCGGAGGTTGTACGGAGACGATCGCGTCGTTGTAAGCGTATATCGCAAGAAGCAAAAAAGGAAAACCGCAAGCCACCCCAAGTTTAAAAACGACGCTTTTCATACGAAGACCCTTTTTAGCACGCTTCGAATAGTCGCACCCAAAGGTTTTTTTCCGAGCGAACAGTACCATTTTCGTCGGCCCCTCCGGCGCGCTCGGTTTTACGGGGGAATTGGCCGCCGACTTGTTTGACCCCTGAACGGTTACGTCGAGGATACTCTACGAAACACTACCGTCGATCTAAGAAGCGTTGCGCCTCGGGCAGTCCGGTTTGAGCCGCGGCGATTACCAGCGCGTTCGCTCCCTGAATATCCCCAAGCTGTAAGCGCAGCAACGAAGCAATATAAAGATTGCGGCCGGGCTCGCCCAATGGGATCGGTCTTTGCCAACGAATGGACGACGGTACCAAATACCTGGAGCTCGTGTGCCGCGGCAGTGGCTTTAGCCTTGGTAGTAGTGCGGTAGGTACGGAGGAAAGCAATGAAGTTTCGGCAGCTTCTATCATTCCCTGACGCCATAGATCAAGGCCGCGCTCAAGCGCAACTAAACAGAGCGCTCCTAGCGCTGAAGGCGCCCCTTCACCGACAATTGACGCTTGCCCTCGGAGTATTTGCGCGATTCGCGGGTTAGGCCTTGGACACGAGTTGGCTATTGTCCTAAACCAACCCGTCACGCAAGCGTTTAGCTGCAAGCGGTCGGCGAGATAGAGTTTTTCAACCGAGATCGGACGTTGCGAATTAGCTGAAAGCAAACGCTTCACGCGTTCAACACGCCCTCCTTCGCCTTTGAGGTGAATCGGACTAAGGTCGGGATGCGAGTTAAAAGCCTGCTCCCAAAACCAACTGGAAGACGTCAGCCCGAAAGCGAGAATGATCACATCTTGTCGCACGTGCTCCACCTGCTGTAGATACAGCATCGGTGATACCCAATGATCGGATTCGGCGATTAGAATAGCCCGCGGCGGCGCCTCGGATAAGGCCGAGTACGCGAGAGTTCGCGCCACGCGATCGAGATGACGCGATCGTTTCCAAAGCACGGGTTGCTGGCTAAGACACCAGCCGATTACCGCAACTGTCAGACACCAGGCGATCGCGGAACGGACTCTGGTATAAATAAACGAGAGTAATGCGACAACGCCGGCCGCCGCGAGCCAGAGCGCGATGGTCAAATATCCCAGATAGTCGGGGACATCCGGCTGCCACACGCTATTGGACGAGACCAATGCTATCGCGAGTATGCAATAGGCTATCGCTATCGACGCCGAAATCCGTTTCGGGAATCGTGCGGCTGGATCTTGGGGCACGATAAAATATCCGATAATACCCGCGACTAATAAGGGAACCAAACCCCGTTCAGTTGCCCAGATTAGCCAATCGCGGATATGCATCAGCCACTCCGAGCAGGAGATGGAGCGGCTGCTGGCGTAGTCGAGGCCGAGAAAATAGTGACGCAGTCTCGCGGCATTTGTCGGCGCCCCCCACACCATCACGCCTCGACGCGAGGCGATCAGCGGCACGTAGAGATAGGGGATCAAACCCAGTAGTCCGCCGGCACACGCGAGCGGTATAACGCGCGGAGTCAGCCGCTTTTTGATAAGCGCCGAGATCACGTAGGATGATAGCGCAAACGCGGCCATCAGGTTTACGTAGGGATTCGCACACGCTCCAATGCCGAGCGCCAGGCCAGCCCAAAAAAAATCAACACGCGAACGATAGCCGGCTATTCGCGCGATCGCCCACAGCCCGAATACCGCTGCTAACGAATAGACCTCAACTCTGGTCGCCGGCTCCCAAAGCGCGGGGTGCAAGCCGATGGCCAGGATAACGGCAATCCAATACGACGGGCACGGGGACTTAGTGTTTATAGACCTCTCGGCAATGCTTATCACCGGGATGACGCAAAGCGCTCCCGCGAGCGCTGATAGAAAATTTAAACCGATAAGCGGCGGCAGCCCCGGTATGTGAGAGAATAAGAAACCAAGTAACGTGTGAAGCGGCTGCCCGGTAGGATGTCCTAATCCGAGTTGAACCGCTACCAGAGCGAGCTCCGAGCTGTCGAACAAGGACAGATCGCGTGCCATGGTTAATCCGTAGAAGATCAATAACAGCAGTGCGGCCGCCCAGCTCTTCTTTTTCGATACCAGAGGTAATCCCAGCGTTGTTAGAGTCCCGGATCTATCCCTCCTATCAACGCTGTCGCTCATCGCCGGCTCCAACCATCGCTTTTCCTCAGCAATGCATCCAAGGTACGCCAGATGGTCCGAAAGTTCAGCACCTTTGAGCTTCCCGCGAGGCGCGCGCGGCAATCTATCTCGACCTCGATAATAGACTCTCCGTGCCGTAACAGATTGTGACGAAACGCCGTGCTGATCATCATGGAATCATCGGGAGCCGGAGCGTACACTTTCCACGCCCGGCGAGAGAACAGGTAGTTACCTCCGCTCTTGGCGGTCCGTCCGGTTCTTAGCTTGATCATGGAATTCAATGAATTCGATATGAGCTTACGAAACCACGGATCTTGCCGCGTATGATATACCGTCGTGAGCATGCTCGCTTCAGCGCGCCGCTGAAAAAGCTCGATAACCACCTCGGGTGGAATCTGCCCGTCCGCCGGAATCCAGCTGATGTAGTTACCCTTGGCCGCGTCGAATCCAGCCCGCAGCGCTGCTCCGATACCTCGGTTCGGTACGAGCGGCACCACCCGAATCCGTTCCGAACGCCGGGCGATTCGCCGCATCATGGAAAGCGTGTTGTCGCTACTGCCGTCATCTACCAAAACGATCTCGTAGCTAATTGCCGCGGCAGCCAAGCAAGACTCGAGCTCCCCTACCACGCGTACAATACAAAGCTCTTCGTTATACGCGATCACCACCACGCTCAGCTCGAGAAGCGAAGCATCCGAGCTTTCCGTGCACTCGCTCGGCGTCGGTTTGGTAAAAAGGTATAAATCCTGTAAAACAGGAACCGGCGCCAAGAGTGCCGAGAACCGAGGACTTGCGCGTACGCGTCGCTCCATCGCCAACATCCACGGGTCGATGCGCGTGAGAATCGGTCGTGCTGTTTTCAACAACCATTGAGCGAACGCGTTTTGGGTCGCTTGTGCTGCTGATTCGGTTCCGCCGAGAAACCAAGGAATAAAGTGAGCGACCGTAGGACGCTGATAATCCAGGGACAGCCAGCGACCGAACACCCGGGCATAGGTTTCGCGCGGGCGAAAACGCGCGTAATAAGGGATCCGCGGGTCTTTCCCGAACTGTTCGCGCGCCACACCATCGGTTGTCACTGGTTCCTTGAGTATTAGCTGGCCGCCAGGTCGCAAGACCCTCGCGCAGCTTTCGGCGATCGCGCTGAGCTGTTCATCGGTAAGATAGGCCGTGACACCCAAAATAAGAATTACGTCGTAAAAACCTTCGAAGCGGAATTCCTGGATCGACGAGTTTATGAAGGTTATGTTCGAAATTCCCGCGGCTCGTGCGTGCGATCGCGCGACATCGAGTAAGGCTTCACTCACATCGACCAACGTTACGCGCGCCACTTTGGGAGCGATGCGCAGAGCGAAGCGACCGGCGCCACCTCCCAAGTCCAACACACAAGTCGCGGGAGTGAGACGCAAGAGCCGAAACACGTGCGCTTGCTCGATGTCATCTCGCAAAGCCACGACCGCGCGGGAGTCGGTTAGCGTGCCGTAGTTTTCGAGCGGCACTGCGTTTCCCAACCTTTCAGTGAGGTCGTTCCAGAATACTTTCGAGTCAGCGACTCCTTCGGGTGTCTGCGGGTTGTTCACGATTAGTCTATAAAGCCGGCGGCGCGAGCGTTACCCGAGATTGAACCTCTTCGACAACGCGGCGAGCGAACGCGATGGCTGCCTCGGGCGAATCGCCTTTCACCAGGCACCTACCTAAAAGCGCCCACTCGTCAACCCGCAAGGCCACCGTCTCTCCCTTGTATGTGACGACTTCGAGTTCGAGCAGATTTTCGTTACTAAATAGGTCGTGGCTGGGATTTCGAATCACCGCGCGGCTACCCGCTCCGTATACCGCGATCAAACGCGAAGCGCACGGAATTGGAACCGTCTCGGAGCGCAGGTGTTCGGCGGGGTCAACGCCCAATGCCGACAGAACCGTGGCCTCAGCGAGATCAACGCCGTACGACGCGCGAACGAGTTGCGTGATCGAGTTACCGCCGAGTCGAGGATTGGCCTCGATGAGACAGACGCCCGCAGGCGTGTCGCGCAAATCGAAATTAAATGGACCGGTGTTTAGATTCAAAGCCCGACAGAATTCCTCGACCGCGCCGATTATGCGAGTTTGGTTCGCCTGATCGAGATCACTCGGCAACCCGTGACCTACGGGTGAAACAAAACCGTCGATGTACTGATCGCTTAAACAAAATCCCGCTACCAGGCGCCCCTTCCATAAGAAAGCCTCAACGCCCGCGGAATTACCCGAGATCCACTCCTGTAAAAGAAACCCGTCTCCTGGAAGCACGTAGCGCTTCACTTTGCCGATAGCGGCCTGCAGCTCACTTTCGTTTTTTACGATCGAGATGCCTCGTCCGCCCGCGCCAAAACGGGGTTTGACCACAACCGGGTAGCCGCCGACAGCACCTACACCGCGTTTCGCGGCTTCCATATCCGATACCATTTGGGTGCGGGGAACGCGCAATCCTTTGAGCTCAAGCGTGCGTTTAGTCTCGAGCTTGTCACGGCAACGCATCGCGGTCTCGGTATCGATTCCGAACAGTCCAAGCTCTTCGACACATGCCGCCACGGCCGGAACCGCCGCATCGCTCGCCGCGGTCGTTACGCCCTGCAAGCCGTTTTGCCGCGCGAATTGTACAACGCGTTCAGGGTATCCGAAATCGATCGCCTCGGCCCGGTCGGCCAGCGCCATACCCGGAGCCGCCGGGTCGCGGTCCACAACCCATACCTCGCGCACCAGACGCTTGGCGGTACGAATCATGTCGAGCTGAAACGGCCCCCCGCCGACGATAAGGAGACGAGCATCGATGACTTTCCTTGAAGCTGAACCAATGGAAAAATTCGACACCAATGTATTATCGGTTGATATCGGCGAAACGGTCAAGTACGAGCAATCGACCCTATCCTCATATTACCTAGAGTACCGATCCGGTTGAAAACGCAATGGTTTAACGGTCTACGAAGATCATCGTTGGTTTCGCGCCTCCTCGAATTGGCGCTGCCGGTCCTTCGTCCGTTTAAAATCCATATCCGACCGTAAGTCGTCATCTAATGGCAGAAACGAGCTCGCCTGGTTCTCTCCCCCTTCGATGCAAGCGAAAGCCTTCCCCTCTTACGACTATTTCTCTTCATCTCTCTCCGATTCTCGTAACCAGCGACTTTCCTCCTCGGTCTGCCGGTAACGCTCAAAGAGGTCGGGGCGACGCTCTCGCGTTCGTTTCAGAGCTTGAATGCGTCTCCACTTGGAGATTTGCTCGTGATTGCCGCTCAGCAATATCGAAGGTACATCCATCCCGCGAAAGCGCTGCGGCCTAGTATATTGCGGGTATTCCAGAAGGCCGTCTGTATGCGATTCGCCGCAACACGAGTCCTGGTTGCCGAGAACTCCTGGGATCAACCTCGATACCGCCTCGATTACGGAAATCGCCGCTATTTCGCCGCCGTTAACCACGAAATCGCCTATTGAAATCTCCTCGTCCACCAGCCTTCGGACGCGTTCGTCGACCCCCTGATACCGCCCGCAAACCAGTGTGATTACCGGCAGCTTCGCCAATTCCGCAACCTTGGTCTGATTCAGCGGAACGCCTTGAGGCGTCAATAAGATCCGATGCGCACGCTGCCGAGACTCACCGCTTTTGTCTATCTCGTCCATCGCTTGCGCGATCGGTCCGGGCATCATCACCATTCCGCCGCCTCCGCCGTACGGCGCGTCGTCCACGCTGCGATGTATATCGGTCGCGTACTCGCGTGGAGACAAACAGGTAATCGCGATAATTCCGCTGTCCCGTGCTCTTTTCAGTATGCCGCTCTGAACCCAACCCGCAATCAGCTCGGGAAAGAGCGTGACCACGTTAATACGCACAACTTCACCCCTTTTTCTTGCGTCCGGGATAGAACCACGAGAGGTCATCGATGTGGTCGACCACGATAATCCCGGCCTCGAGGTCCAGCTCAACCCAATACGGCTCGACCATCGGAATCTCGATATACCCGGCGCCTGATGTGACGCTTAACACGTCCGCCGTGGGATAGGTGATCACCTCTTTTACCTCGCCGACCGTAACGCCTTGCGGGGTAGTCACTTTTAGGTCGATCAAATCCGAGTAATAGAACTCTCCCGGTGAAAGCCGCGGCAGCGCGCTACGCTCGACGCAGAGGTCAAAACCGCGCCACTGTTCCGCCCTCGCTCTCGAATCACACCCCGCGATCGTCATGAGCACAAACGATTCTCCGTGCCGATGTAGCCGCGTTATTCTAACCCGTTCTTGTAGCGCACGGTTCGATAGCAAGATCTCTTTTTGACGAAAGATAAAGTCCGAATCCGGATTGAAGAGCTTTACCAATAGGTCGCCGCAAACACCGTGGGGGCGCACTACAACGCCCAGTACTACCAGCGGACCGAACGGTTTGGAACCTCCATGATTTTGCGGTTTATCACCTTTATTTACGGTTTTGACCCTCTTCGAATTCGCGTTGCTGGTTTTTCGTCGGGACAAATCCCCCATCGGACCGTACCTTATCAAAAACGGGTGGCGAAATAACCTGGGAACGAGGCCGGGAACGAGGCCGTATCGGTTCGCCCCTGGGTAGTATTGATATAAAAAACTTGCCCCTGCCCAAGTAACTCAAAAATGAGAAAGGTATTGATTTCAGCACGATTGCACCACATAAGGAAAGTTCTCCCGGTCACAAAAAACGGGCATCGGCACGAGCAGAGGCAAGTGGAGCTGCTTTCAGGTATATTGATCTGCTCGCCACAGCTTTTTGAGAACGTACCGTCTGACCTCGCTATCCTGGCGAATTCAAAGACTTTTCGAACCCTTTAGCGCTCTAGCGACTGTCGCGAGACCACACTACTCGATTATCTCGAGGACTGCGCGCTTCGAATACCTCGCTGAGGTGGAAGACAAAAGGGTCCGCATAGCGCGCGCCGTGCGTCCGTCCTTTCCAATGACTTTGCCAAGGTCCGAAGGCGCCACGGTGAGCTCAAGAATTACCGTTTTCTCGCCCTCAACAGCAACCACCTGCACGGCATCCGGATCATCGACGAGCGATTTCGCTATAAAAGCAATTAGCTCCCTGAGTTGTTCCATGCTGGCTCCTGAACCGTTGTAATCAGCCCCATCGCGGTTTCAATGGTCGGACACGAGTTGTTTTACAGACGAGCAATACCATTTTCTTAGGAGGTTTTTCCACCCTTATACAGAGAGAGATCGCGTTTGGCCCCCACGCGGCGTTGGTTCTCGAGGCGGTCGTACCTGTCGTCGCTCAGCCATTCGGCGCCGCGGTCAGCGCTTTCTTGTTCTCACGAATGATTTTCTTGAGTGTTTCCGTAGCGTTAGCGCCCACCCCCAGCCAATATTCGAGGCGTTTTCTCTCAAGGCGAGCCTCGGACATGGGTTTGCTCGGATCGTAGGTCCCGAGTTGCTCTAGAAACCTACCGTCGCGCGGAGACTCCGAGTCGCATACGACAATGTGATAGTACGGATGTTTTTTACTGCCGAATCGAGCGAGACGAATTTTAACCATAGGAAGGACTTTCTCGGTAAAAATATGGGTACAGACCGTAATAAACCGCGAGAAGAAATCGAGAGGCGAAAGCTACTAGCGCTCAACGAGTCCGTCAAGCCGGAGGCCAGATGAAATGTGAAACGAGTCGTGATCGAGCGGTCCAAACCGGTCGGGTTCGCTTCGTCGGGCGACTCGCGGCCGTTACCCGAGGGCGGTCTGCGGTCAGAAGGCTTCTTCTATTACTCCCGTCAGCGATTTTTGTATCAGCGGCTTGCGGCTATCCCCGAGTAACCGGCAACGAGTCGTGGCTACTCGCTCAAGGGGGACGGAGCCGCGTAACCGACGAGGAAACGCGCTCCGATGCCGATTTGAGAAAGACAGAGAAATATCGGGGTAAAAAACCGATCGAGGTTATCGCGGGACGAGCGACTTACTACAGCGATTCTTTAGCGGGAAATCGCACCGCCAGCGGGGAGAGATACGACCCCCGAGCGCTGACCGCGGCGAGTCGCGACCTGCCGTTTGGAACTATCGTGCGCGTGGTAAGAGACGACAACAAACGTTTCGTTATCATTCGTATAAACGACCGCGGCCCGTTTCGTAACCGCGACAGAATCCTCGATCTATCCCGAGCGGCTGCCGAACAGCTCGATATGATCGGCTCCGGCGTGGTCGAAATACGGGCGGAAATACTCGCGTACGGAAAGGGCAAGAAGAACCGCGAAAAGCGATAAGCCGATTTATATATTTTCTATTAGATCAAACCAATTGGGCTTCGTCGCCAAACAACAGTACTCCCATGAGCGGAGCCGTACAATCTCTAAATTCTCAAGTAGTTACACCGACCGTCTTTCAATTGACAAATGCTCAGCGGTCTGAGCATCAACGTGCCTTGCGCGTCGACCAACCGACCCGCAACCAACGCGGCTCGTTTGATATTCGGGATAGATTCTACAAACCGAATCAGAGACGGATCATCGGCTGTCGCTATGGGTAAAGGCCGATCGGTTTCATCGATGAGCAGGCAGCCCCGTTGCAGATCGATATCACTCGGCGCGATCAACACAAAAGGCTCAGAGAGTCCCGGAGATAGCTTTTGGGTTTTCTTGTAACGTTCCGCCAATAGGTCAAAACGTCGGTTGCCCCACGATAGAAGCTGGGACTCCGCTTCGGCGGAAATAAGCGCCGAGATCGAATACTGAAGTAGATGGACGCGTCGGGGCGGGATGCCCTGCTCGACCACTAAAAGTCCCGCGTTGATCAACCTGGGACAGGGGCCGAACGAGGCGGTCTGCGTGCCGCGCGCGCGTTCCTCGCGGTAGACTTCCCCGCTTTCGAGATCGATTAAGTAACGCCGTTCGATCGCGGATCGCTCGATTCCGTTCAGCCACTCTCGGGCTATCTCGAGTAAATTCCGCTCGCTGATGCGAAGAATCTCCTTTGAATCTCGCGACAAAGCGCCCATCCACGAGACGATTCGTTGGTTTCGATCGTCGTCAGTGGCTGATCCCCTTAGATCCTCGGACAATCTCGCGGCACCGTGAAGTAAGCGGGCGACCAAATCGCTATCGTGGCGGTTTAGCGCCGTTTTAAGTCTTCCGATCCAGCGGCTAATCCCCAACGGCAGCGGGCTTGGCGCGACTTCGATCAAGCGTTGAATCGACTCGTCGACAGATAGCCCTTCTCCCGCGTCGGTACCGATTCGAACCACCGAGGTAATCAGGTCCTCGAGCGCGTTCGACAATCCTTTCATCGTCGTCCCCACCACGAGCTCTGACTCCGCGAAATGGTCCGACATGGAAATCCGACTCTTGCTGACCGGGCTTTGAATAGCGCGTTGCGGAGGATTGCTCTCGGCCGTTTCTTCAGCCGAAATCCAACTAAGCGCGGTGGCGATATGGCCGCAGTTTTGTCGACCGCAGGTGCAAGACCAATTCAATTTACTGTCGTGCATACGAACCGATACGATTTCATCTTCCCCGTTCAAGCTCACATCCAACGCGATTCGATTGACCTTTCCGTTTGAGGCAACCTTGCCGGTCGTCGATCGTAATGAATCAAGCGCTTGTTTTGAGGCGATTCTGAATGCAGAAGGTTTGGCGCTCATGCTCGCTTTGACCGTAGTTGTTCGTGGCGTTGGATGATCGCCACGCGCAGCGCGCTCGAGGCTTTACGCAAATCGAGGTTCAATACCTCCTCAAGCAATCCATAGGCGATGTCCGGACGACCACCGCGCTCAACCATATCCGCCCGACGAAGGAAGCAACGGCTAAGCGCGCTGATTTTCGCCGGACTTTGTTCGACGACCGAGCGGTCGATTTCGAGAACACGGCGAAACGCGTATAACGCTTGGGCGTATTGTTCGCGTCTGGCATAGGCCATCGCTACGGCGAGCACTGGAACGACCCAACCGGGACGCAACGACGCCGCCGCCTCAAACCGAGCGACCGCTTTATTCAGCAACCCCAAAAGAAGCCAAAGATGTCCAATAAAGAGAGACCAGCGGGCGTCGAAGCCAACTTCCGCCGGGTTCTTCCGCGTGACCATGACCGCCATCTTCGCGGTATCAAACGCTTCCGAAGCTGCTTTCGTCGAAGGCGGCTCTTCTCCTAGCAGCTCCATATGCGAGCGGATAGCTGCTTCCGCCTCTTCGATGGCGGCGCGAAGCGCGGACCTTTTGGTTTTTTGACGAAGCCGCCGTAACGGGACCAACGCGCGACTATCTCCGATTCGACCTAAGGTCCTAATCGCGGAGGTTACGAGCACGGGATCCTCACGATCTAGGATTTCCGCGATTATCTGACAATCCTCCCGCGAACCCAATTGAGCGAGCGCTTCTAACGCGTACCCGACTAGACGCGGGTCGCCTTCTCGCAAAATTCCCCGCACGTAATCCGCGCCACGGGCGTCACCAACAACCCCCAAGGCTCCGGCTAACACAACGCGATGCTCCGGTAACAGAGCCCGCTCGTAAGCAGAGCGAAGCACGCCGTGCACGCGGCAGTCGCCGATGTGTCCGATCGCTCGCGCCGAGGGAATCAGTAACTCGCCTTCCCTACCCTCCAGTATCGATCTCAGGCACGGCACCAGCGCGGGCTCGCCAGCATATCTTAGCGACGCGATTACGCCGTGGCGTCCCGCGCGATCGGTGACGCCGTCCGCGCCTTCGATTACCGCCGTCAAGTGGCGTATTACGGTATCCGGCAGATCAGGCACGTGGGCGAATAGCTGAGCTCGTTGATCGACGTGTAAGGCCGCTATCGGCTCTTCGATTTCATTGCCTTCCCAGAAAGCGATAACCGCACGTTCTACCTCCAACGCCAAGTGCTCCCATTCTTTCCGCGTGGCGCGTTGATCTTTTCCGGCGACTCCGGGCAGTTGCAGTCGCGCCTCCGCTAATTCGTGAGCGACCTCGACGTCCCGGAGCTGTGAAAGGCTTTCGGTTAGGTCGCGAAGCTGCTCCGGTGTTAGCTCGTAGGGCTGTTGCAATAACTTGCCGATTCTCCTGATGGCGCTCCGACGTTGCGAGAGTGTGCCGGCTTTGATAACGGCGATCAGGATTCTCGGATCCGAGAGCCGTTCAAGATCTAAGAGGCGCTCGGATCTTCCAGCGCCGAGTTGGGCAAGATACGATTTATCAATAGTAAAAACACGGCTGATTTCCTCGGAACGACGCGGGTCGTATCGATTCGAATCGGCGACATCAATTTCATCCACCCCGTTTTCCGACAGCGCCGATACCAGCGCCATCGCGAATTCCTTATCTCCGGCTTGCTCGTCGATACCGAGAATATCTCGGATGGAGGGATCTCGGTAAACCCCTGATCCCTTCCTGAGTTGCTCTTTAAGGCTCTGACTCTGCGTCTGTGAAAGCCCGTTTCCGCTCATTCATCTTCACTTTCGATTAGTCGAGGGTCGGCGACCTCCTGTAACACGAACTGCCCCAAAAAATCTTCTTCCTCGCTGTCCTCTAAATCATTTTCAGCGACTGGATCGATCGGCGGAAGCGTGGTCTCGTCGTCTGAACCCTGCTGCGGAGGTTCGTCTTCAACGCCCTCTTCTCCGCTATCTTCTTCCGACTCACGCTCGCCGCCCTCTAGCGGCATATCATAATCCCATTGATCCGCTTCCATGGGCTCGCTCTCGTCCAGCCATCCGTTCTCCTCTCCGGGAACCAAATCGGCTGCCGCGTCGCATACCGAGTCATCAATATCACTCGCGGACGACCAACTCTCTTTCTCCTCGGTTTCAGAGAAATTATAAATTTCCCAATCCTCGAGCTGATGGTCAAAGCCGAGCGAGGTGTCGAGGTCTACTTTTTCGTTTTCGTTGATGAATTCGATGTCGTTCGGTTCAGCATTCGGCTCGACACCATTTTGTTCATCTTCAATGTCTCCGTCTAAAGACGGAAACGACAAGTCTAGCTCGTCTTCGTTTTTTAACGATCCCGGCATTTACTAGATCATAGATTGCCAGACGGCTATATGCCAACGAACCGCGTCGTATTTCTCTCGCAAACCGAGGGGGACGCGCTATTGGTAAGCGTTCAGGGGGGCAAACCAGTCGGCGGCCAATTCGCCCGTAAAACCGAGCGCGCCCGCAGGGCCGGCGAGGATGGTACTTGCTGTACCTGACGAGCCGGCGCGAG